>JBEGTX010000101.1:0-6451 GCA_041179165.1 Pseudomonadota bacterium
GGCCAGCTTACGGGGGGACTTGCACCCCCAGGATCGCGCCCATGCTGGGCGCACGTCAGAAGTTGAAGCGCTTCGCGCCCCCCTCGAAGACCGGGCGCCTCAGCCGACGCTCAATGGCCGCGGACACCAGCCAGAGCAACGCCAGCCGGCCTCGCTTCGCATCGGCTCCGGCTCCGGCTCCCGAGCGTTGCACGCGCGTCTTAAGCGAAGCGCATTGCCCAACACCCGCGGATCCGGCTCTGCCGGTCCGCCAGGTGGCGCCCCTTGGGGGCAGGAGTGCAACGACTGGGGGGCGTCATTCCGCATCGAATGCGGCGCGGATCCACAGGAGGGAATCGCCGTCGATCGCTACGACGTCGAAACGGCAGGGGGGCGGGGAGGCGAATCTCAGCAGGTAGTGGCGGGCGGCAAGCAGCAGGCTGCGTTGCTTGGCGGGCGTGACGCTGGCCGCGGCGCCGCCGTGCCAGGCGTCGCGCCGGGTGCGCACTTCCACGAAGACGAGGGTGCCGTCGGTGTCGCGCAGAATCAGGTCGACTTCTCCCGCGCGGGCACTCGGGCCGCCGGCGACCTGATAATTGCGCTCCACCAGCCTGAGGCCGTGCCGCCGCAGGTGGGCCAAGGCCCTTGCTTCTCCGTCATCGCCTACTTTCCGGGTCGTCTTCATGGGTTCTCCGTCTACCGCCACGCTGATGCTGCAAGCCGCCGAGGCGGCCGCGGGAACGCAGCAGCACCCACCCGCCACGCTGTATGTGGTGGCCACGCCCATCGGCAACCTGGCCGACATGAGCCTGCGGGCCATTCACGTGCTGTCGCTGGTGGATGCCGTGGCCTGTGAAGACACCCGCCACACCGCGCCGCTGTTGCGCCACCTCGGCCTCGATAAACCCCTGCTCGCCGTGCACGAGCACAACGAGCGCGAGGCCTCGGCCGCTGTGCTGCAGCGGCTCGCCGCCGGGGAACGGGTGGCCTATGTGAGTGACGCCGGCACGCCGGCCTTGAGCGACCCCGGTGCAGTGCTGGTGGCCGCTGTTCAGGCGGCCGGCTACCGCACCCTGCCCTTGCCTGGCGCCAGTGCGGCCCTGGCTGCGCTCAGTGTGGCGGGCGACGTGGTGGGCACCGGCTTCGCTTTCACCGGCTTTTTGCCGTCGCGCGGTGGGGAGCGCGCGCTGGCGCTGAAGGCGCTGGCCGCCCGCCGCGACACCCAGGTGCTGTTCGAGGCGCCGCATCGCATCGAGTCTCTGCTCTCCGGGCTGGCCGAGGCCTGCGGGACTCGCTTGGTCACCGTGTGCCGTGAACTCACCAAGCAGTTCGAGACCGTGCTCACGCTGCCCGCCGAACAGTGGCCGGCCTGGCTGGCGGCCGATGCCAACCGCTCGCGGGGCGAGTTCGTGCTGGTCGTGCATGGACTGGCAGAGGAGGCGGCGGCCGATGACGCAGCAGGTTTCGACGGCACGCTACGCCCTTTGCTCGCGCAATTGCCGCTCAAGCAGGCCGTGGGCCTGGCTGCCGAACTCACCGGGGCTGCGC
The DNA here is from genome assembly GCA_041179165.1 of Pseudomonadota bacterium. Classification (GTDB taxonomy): domain Bacteria; phylum Pseudomonadota; class Gammaproteobacteria; order Burkholderiales; family Burkholderiaceae_C; genus Rhizobacter. The sequence continues at coordinate 1,528 of JBEGTX010000101.1, forward strand.
GCAACCTGCTGTATGCGCGGGCGTTGGCGTTGAAGGCCGAAGGCCAGACCGAGGACCAAGACGAGGACGAGGACGACGAGGAAGACCGCTGAGGCTCCAGCACGGCCGGCACCCGGGGAACAACCCCAATCACCTTCACAACCGGCTGGCCCTGCAGACTCCTACAATGGTTCGCATGATCTCTCGCGAACCTACCCTTGAACGCCTGGCGGTCGCCCGGTCGTTGCTGCTGGAACCCTTCGGCTTGACCGACGCCACGCTGTCCAAAGCGTTGCAGACCATCGCCGCCCACCGCATCGACGACGCCGACCTGTATTTCCAGTACACCCGCAGCGAAGGCTGGAGTCTGGAGGAGGGCATCGTCAAGTCCGGCAGCTTCGGCATCGATCAGGGCGTGGGTGTGCGTGCGGTGGCCGGTGAAAAAACCGCCTTCGCTTACTCCGACGACATCTCCGAAGCTGCGCTGATGGACGCAGCCCGCACGGTGCGCACCATCGCCGCCTCGGGCCTGAGCCGCTCGGTCAAGGTGCCTGCGCGCCACACGGTGGCCAAGAGCCGCGTGCTGTATGCACCCACCGACCCCATCGCCACCCTCGACAGCACGCAAAAAGTGGCGCTGCTCGAACGTGTCGAAAAAATGGCCCGCGCCAAGGACCCCCGCATCAAGCAGGTGATGGCCGGTGTGGCCGCCGAATACGACGTGGTGCTCGTGGCCCGTGCCGATGGCACGCTCGCGGCCGACGTGCGTCCGCTGGTGCGCCTGTCGGTCACCGTCATTGCCGAGCAGACCGTCAACGGCGAAGTCCGCCGCGAGGTGGGCTCGGGCGGTGGCGGCGGCCGTTTCGGGCTTGGCTACTTCCAGACAGAGGTCATCGAGTCGTATGTGAACGACGCCGTCAACGCGGCGCTCACCAACCTCGATGCGCGCCCGGCCAAGGCCGGCGAAATGAGCGTGGTGCTTGGGCCCGGATGGCCAGGCGTGCTGCTGCACGAAGCCATCGGCCACGGCCTCGAGGGTGACTTCAACCGCAAGGGCTCGAGCGCCTTCAGCGGCCGCATCGGCCAGCGTGTGGCGGCCAAGGGTGTGACCGTGCTCGACGACGGCACCATCCCCGATCGCCGTGGTTCGCTCAACGTCGACGACGAAGGCAACCCCAGCCAGCGCAACGTGCTCATCGAAGACGGCATCCTGAAGGGCTACATCCAGGACTCCATGAACGCTCGCCTGATGGGCGTGGCCCCCACCGGCAACGGCCGCCGCGAAAGCTACGCCGCCGTGCCCATGCCGCGCATGACCAACACCTACATGCTGGGTGGCGACAAGACCAAGGAAGAAATCATCGCCGGCCTCAAACGCGGCCTCTATGCCACCAACTTCGGCGGCGGCCAGGTCGACATCACCAGCGGCAAGTTCGTGTTCTCGGCGTCCGAGGCCTTCTGGGTCGAGAACGGCAAGATCCAGTACCCGGTGAAAGGCGCCACCATCATCGGCAACGGCCCCGATGCACTCACCCGCGTCAGCATGATCGGCAACGACATGAAGCTCGACACCGGCGTCGGCGTGTGCGGCAAAGAGGGCCAGAGCGTGCCCGTGGGTGTGGGCCAGCCCACCTTGCGCATCGACCGCCTCACGGTGGGCGGCACGGCCTGAAGCGCCAAGCGGTGTCGGCTGTCGTGAACAGCGCCACGCCGTCCGCTGGCGCACAAGCCCGTGCTCATGCTACATTTGGGCCCATGTGCAGCGCTGCCTTCTTTTTTAGCTACTTTTGGATCTCGCCTCAATCCGGCGGAGAGACGATCGCGTAGTCAAAAGGAACGCACGAGCTCAACGAACCGCCGGATCAACGGCGGTTTTTTTTCGCCCGCGACATCTTCGACACTGCGCCTTCACACTGCGTCCGGCACCACTGTCAACCAGCCCTTAGTTTTTCTCCAGGAGCCTCACCATGAATGCCAACGCCACCAGCGCCGCCGAAGGGTGGACGGCCCCCGCCGACAAAACGGGCCAGACCGACGACGAGCGCATCAAGAACATCACGCCGCTGCCGCCGCCTGAGCACCTGGTCCGCTTCTTCCCGATCCGCGGCACCGAGGCCGAGCGCTTGATCGCGGGCACGCGCCAGCACATCAAGAACATCATGGGCGGCAAGGATGATCGCCTGCTGGTCATCATGGGCCCGTGTTCCATCCACGACCCCGTCGCCGCCGTCGAGTACGCGCGCCGCCTCCTGGTCGAGCGCAAGAAGTACGAAGGCACGCTCGAGATCGTGATGCGCGTCTACTTCGAAAAGCCACGCACCACCGTCGGGTGGAAGGGTCTCATCAACGACCCGTACCTCGATGAGAGCTTCAAGATCGACGAAGGCCTGCGCATCGCCCGCCAGCTGCTGACCGAGATCAACAAGCTCGGCATGCCTGCAGGCAGCGAGTTCCTCGACGTGATCTCGCCGCAGTACATCGGTGACCTCATCTCGTGGGGCGCCATCGGCGCACGCACCACCGAAAGCCAGGTGCACCGCGAGCTGTCGTCCGGCCTGTCGGCCCCCATCGGCTTCAAGAATGGTACCGACGGCAACATCCGCATCGCGACCGACGCCATCCAGGCGGCATCGCGTCCGCACCATTTCCTGTCGGTGCACAAGAACGGCCAGGTCTCGATCGTCGAGACCCGCGGCAACCCCGACTGCCATGTCATCCTGCGCGGCGGCAAGACGCCGAATTACGACGCCGCCAGCGTGCAAGCCGCCTGCGCCGATCTCGAAGCAGCCAAGCTCCCGGCCTCGCTGATGGTCGACTGCTCGCATGCCAACAGCAGCAAGCAGCACCAGCGCCAAATCGACGTGGCGTCCGACATCGCCGGGCAGATCGCCGGCGGCTCGCGCAGCGTCTTCGGCGTGATGGTCGAGAGCCACCTCCATGCCGGCGCGCAGAAGTTCAGCGCAGGCAAGGACGACCCGTCCAAGCTCGCCTACGGCCAGAGCATCACCGATGCCTGCATCGGTTGGGACGATTCGGCCGAGGTGCTGAAGGTGTTGAGCGACGCGGTGCAAAAGCGCCGCGGTTGAAACCTCAAGGCCGCGGCAACGCTGCGGCCTTGAGCGGAGTCATTCGAGTCGAGCTGCTCATGCCCTTCGTTGTGACCGAAGCTTGCATCAACTGCAAGCACACCGACTGCGTCGATGTCTGCCCGATGGACTGCTTTCTCGAGGGCCCCAACTTCCTCGTGATCGATCCTGTCGAGTGCATCGACTGCTCAATGTGCGTGCCCGAGTGCCCGGTCGATGCGATCGTCGAGGCCTGTGACCTGACGGATGAGCAGCTGCCTTACGCCGAGCTCAATGCGCGCCTGTCTCAGGACCCGCGCTGGAAGCCGCTGACACGTTCCAAACCGGCACTGCCGGGCCACGCCCAGTGGGCGCAGGTGAAGGACAAGCGCAACGCGCTGATCCTGCCTTGACTGACTGCCGGACCGCCGGCAGTGCGGGCACTGCCGGGCTGACGCTTACTTCGTGGTGAACAGCTTGGCCGCACGGCCTTTGAGCTCCAGCAGCTCGCTCGGGGTGACCGAGTAGCGGCCGTTGAGCACGTCGACTTCCACGCGGAACTCCACATCGCGTTCGCCGTTGGTCAGCAGGCCCGAGGTGAACTCGTAGCTCTCGTCTTCGGCAGGCAGGCCGAGCGCCTCTTTGTCGTAGTCCTCGTAGTGCACGTTGCGGATTTCGCCGCTGGCCAGGTCGAGGGTGCCGCTCGATTTGACAATCGATTCGGTGAGTTCGTCGAAAATCGTGATCGGCAGTTTCAGATCCACACGCAGTCCTTGTGAGTCGCCGGTGGCCCCGCCACCGCGCCGTCGGATTTTAGTTGCAGATCAGCAGTCCCCCGCTCAAGGGACTGGTGCGCCCGCCTCGGACCCCGTATCCTCACGCCGCCCTCGGACTGCCGGGGCGGACGCTGCGACGGCAGCGGCCATGAGCTCAACCACCACACTTATGCGCCTCTCATTTCTGGATGCCTGGCAGCCGCGCTTGCTGGGCCCTGTTCCTGCGCTTCACCCCCGCATGCGCCGTGTGCTGGCGAGCCTGGGCGTGTACGGATTCGCGGCACTGGCGCAGGTCTACGGCATGCTCATCGGCCGCACCCCTCCCACGGCCGGATGGGCTCTGTTGCTTCTTCTCGCCGCGGGCATGGTCACGATGGTCGTTCTGGCCCGCACGCCCGCCGCCCAGGCGGTGAGCGAGGTCGCCTTCACGGTGGGCCAGACAGCGTTTGCCGTGTGGTGCCTCGCGTTGGCCTACACCATCAACCCCGATGTGCGCGGCATGCTGCTGATGATCGTGGGTCTGGCCCTGGTGCACGGGGCGTTCGAGCTGCCGGCCCGCTACTGCATGGCCCTCGGTTGGATGAGCGTGCTGGTGCTGGGTGCGGTGATGGCGCTGATGTCGCACCTGCGCGCCGATGTGTTCGACCCGGTGGTCGAGACCGTGCACTTCCTGTTCTGCCTGGTCACGCTTCCGACGGTCGCCCATCTCGCGGCAGGCATGAGCCGCACGCGCGTTCGCCTTGTGCAGCAGCAGGTAGACCTGCACGCCGCGCTCGACCACATCGGCACGCTCACCACGCTGGATGAACTCACCGGCCTGCCGAACCGGCGCCATGTGCAAGACCTGCTCACGAACAGCGCCGCGCTGTCGGCCCCGGCCCATCGCCCACTGGCCGTGTGCCTGTTCAATCTCGACCACTTCCATCGCCTCAACGACACGCTGGGCCACGCCGCCGCCGACGAAGCACTGCGCCGCATCGGCTCGCTGGTGCAGCCGCTGATTGGCGAGAGCGACGTGCTGGCCCGCTGGGACGGGGACGAGTTTCTGCTGCTGTTGCCCGACACCTCGCTCGAGCTGGCGCAAGAGCGTGTGGCCTGCCTGCG
>JBEGTX010000102.1:0-6367 GCA_041179165.1 Pseudomonadota bacterium
GTCCATTTTTCACCGTCTTTTTGTCCCATAGCGGGGCTATGGGCCTGCAAATCCGGCAAAAACTGTCCTCGCTGGGGCCGATTTTCGCTTTCGACGTTCCAAGTCCGACAGGCTCCTAGACATCGCGCTCAACAACGCCGGCACGCTGGGTGAGATGGGCCCGACCCCCGAGGTGTCTGCGGCCGGCTGGCAGTTGGCGATCGACACCAACCTGAGCAGCGCGTTCTACGGCGCGAAACACCAGCTGCCGGCCATGCTACGGCGCGGTGCGGGGTCCGTCATCTTCACCTCATCGTTTGTCGGCCACACCGTCGGGTTCCCGGGCGCTGCGGGCTATGCCGCCAGCAAGGCCGGGCTCGTCGGCCTCACGCAGGCGCTCGCCGCCGAGTTCGGGCCCCGCGGCATCCGTGTCAACGCGCTGCTGCCCGGCGGCACCGACACGCCCATGGGCCGCGAGATGAATTCGTCAGAAGAAGCTCTCGCCCAGGTGGCGAGCCTTCACGCGCTGAAGCGCATCGCGAAGCCGGAAGAGTTGGCCAAGTCGGTGCTGTTCCTCGCCTCGGACGCCTCATCGTTCATGACCGGCGCGGCCCTGCTGGTGGATGGCGGGGTGTCGATCAACCGGACGTGATGGGCTGCACCGTGCGATGACGGCGTCTGGTTTCTGGCGGGCCTTGGCTTGTGCCTCTGGCCCTGCCTTCATGCAAGCTGCGTCGCAATCACGCGCTCGCTGCAACCCGCCGGCCTCGGCCCCCGGCCCACACGCCGATCACCAGCGCCACACCGATCAAAACGACCCCGATGGCGAACGTGGTCCGCATGCCGAAGGCCACGGCGTCCCGAGGTGCGGTGACGAGGTGCGTGCTGTTCGCAGCCCATGCGAACACCGCGCCCATCACCGAGGCGCCCGTCATCAACCCGAGGTTGCGTGACAACCCGAGCAGTCCCGAGACCACCCCACGCTGCTCCGCGGCCACATCGCCCATGACCGTGGTGTTGTTGGCGGTCTGGAACAAGGCATAGCCGCCGGTGGTGATGACGATGGCGCCGAGGTAGCCGGCAACACCCCAGGCGGTGGGCATGAGGGCCAGCAGGCTCGCGCCGGTGCAGGTGCAGCCCAGGCCGATGAGGGTCAGGCGAGAGGCGCCCACGCGGTCCGCCAGGCGCCCGGCCGGTGCGCTGGCGAGGGCCGTGACCAGCGGGCCGGCCGACATCACCAGGCCCACCACCGCGGTCTCGAGGCCCAGCGCACCTGCCAAGTAGAAGGGGCCCACGACCAGCGTGGCCATCATCACCGTGGTGACGAGGGCGCTCATGCCGAGGCTGGCTGAGAGTGTGCGGTCGCTGAACATGGCCAGTCGGATCAGCGGCGATGCAACCCGTGACTCCACCCACACGAAGGCGCCAGCGCCGATCGCGGCCACCAGCAGCAGCCCGGCATTCAACGCGCCGAACTGCCCGCGCCCGAGTGTCATCGCCAGCGCGTAGGCGGCCAGCGACAGGGCGAGCAGCAGCGTGCCCAGGGGATCGAAGCCGGTGCGAGCGCTGGGTGCGCGAACACGGTCAACAGGCAGATGGCGGCGGGCGAGCATCCAGGTCGCGGTGCCGAGCGGCACGAGAACGAAAAACAGCGCACGCCAACCGGGCCCCGCGATCAGCAGCCCACCGAGCGAGGGGCCGAGCGCGGTGCCGATGGCCGACAAAGTGCCGAGCAAGCCCATGGCCTGGCCGGTGCGGTTCTTGGGAACGGTCTCGCCCACCATCGACAGGGTCAGCGCCATCATCAGCGCCGCGCCCACCCCTTGCACGGCGCGTGCGGCCACAAGCGCGCCCAGCGATGGCGCGACGCCGCACAGCGCCGACGCCACCGTGAACACGCCGATGCCGACCAGCAGCAAGCGCCGCCGGCCGACCAGGTCGCCCAGCCGCCCGGCACCCACGATCAGCGTGGTGATGGCGAGCAGGTAGGCCAGCACGATCCACTGCACCTCCTGAAACGAGGCCCCGAACACCTGGGCGAAGGTGGGCAGCCCCACGTTGGCGATGCTGGTGCCGAGGGAGGACAGCAGCGTCGACAGCGAGAGGCTGATGAGCACCCAGCGCAGCGCGGGGGAGGGCGGGGCATCCCCGGAGGTGTCCGGGGTCAAGGAAGCTGGGATCACGGTGAACTCCTGGTCTGAATCGGTGGGCCGATGGGGCATGCCGTCAGACTAGGCGTTGACGAGCCATGGCGGAAGACGCAGTGATTGCACTTTATTCATGCGTCAAACGCCATGTGGGTGATAAGGTGGGCGCCATGTCCGTGCCCGACCTCAACCTGCTGGTCACGCTCGATGTGCTGCTCGACGAAGGCAGCGTCGCGCGGGCCGCCCAGCGCCTGCATTTGAGCCCGTCGGCCATGAGCCGGGCGCTCGCGCGGCTGCGAGAAACCACGGGCGACCCGTTGCTGGTCCGGGCCGGCCGCGGCCTCGTGCCCACCCCACGTGCGCTTGAACTCCGTGAGCGCGTGCGGCAACTGGTGCAAGACGGCGAGGCCGTGCTTCGACCGCTCGAGAACCTCGACCTGCAGGCCCTGGTGCGCACCTTCACGCTGCGCGCGCGGGAAGGATTCGTCGAGAACTTCGGGGCCGACCTGCTTCAGCGGGTGATGGCCGAGGCGCCCGGCGTGCGCCTGCACTTCGTGCCCAAGACGGGCCGCGACAGCGCGCCCCTGCGCGATGGACGGCTCGACCTCGATGTGGGCGTGTCGGGCAGCGAGATGGGCCCTGAGCTCATCGGCCAGGCCTTGTACCGCGACCGCTTCATCGGTGTCGTGCGCCCGGGCCACCTGCTCAGCGAGGGGGAGGTCACAGCCGCCCGCTATGCCGAAGGCCGGCACATCGGCATCTGGCGGCGGGGGCTCGAACAGGGGCCGATCGACGACGCACTGAACCAGGCCGGGCTGGCGCGGCAGGTGGTCACCGTGATCGAGAGCTTTTCGGGTGCCATCGCGCTGGCCCGAAGCTCCGACCTCATCGCCAGCGTGCCCGAGCAGCACACCGGCCGGCTGCGCGCGGGCATGCACAGCTTTGCGCTGCCGGTGCTGCTGCCCGAGTTCACGGTGTCGCTGTTCTGGCACCCGCGGCTGCAGGCCGACCCGGCCCACCGGTGGCTGCGGGCCTGTGTGCGAGAGGTGTGTGCCGGGCTTCGCTGAAGCTTCCCAGCGCGGGCGTGGTGACCACAGGCGCACGAGGCTTTGTCCGATGGACAAACCCCCTCGAAAGCCTATGCTGGCCAGACCGATTCAACGCTTTCGGAGGAATGTCATGTCCAAACGACTCACCCTTGCCGATGTGCCCAAGTCCCTCGGCACGTTCAAACCCGTCGGCCACGTGATGGTGGCGCTGCCCGACCGCAGCACGGCCCAGCAGGCGGCCGGCGCCCTGCTCGATGCCGGGTTCACCGACGAAGACATCCTGCACATCGGCGCGCTCGAGGGCGCAGCCACGATGAACGAGATGATCGAGAACAGCAGCAGCATCGCGGGCTTCGGCTACGAAATCACGCTGATGCGCCGCTACCAGGCGCTGGCTCAGGATGGCTTTCAGTGGCTGCTGGTCTATGCACCCAAAGACGAGCTCGCCGAAAAAGTGACCGAGGTGGCGCTTCGTTTCGAAGCGCCGATGGCGGTCAAGTACCACCGGCTCGCGGTCGAAGACCTCATCTGATCTGAGCGGATGGCGCCGAGGCGCCCGGGCGTTGGCCTGGTGCGTCGGAGGCGGGGCGTTCAACCGCATTCAGCGGTGTGACAGCCGATGCTGCAGGCGCTGAAGCCGCTGGGCTTGTGCCCTCTTTCGCACGGTGCTCCTGCTCCTGCTGCTTCCTCACCCGCTCAGACACTGCGTTCAGCGCAGCCGAGCGCCGGGCCATGCGCTGCTGCAACACCAGTCGCTCGGCCGGGGCTGCATCGTGAATCTGCACCTCGAGCTGCAGCACCTCGGCCAGCAGCCCGATGCGCAGCTTCAGGTCGGCGAACTGCGACCCCGCAGGATCGTCGGGGCTCATGTTCAAGGGCGCCAAGGCGGCCACGAATTTTTGGTAGGCGGGCAGGTGGCGTGTGCGGATCGCCTGAATCAGCGCGGGCTGCGTCATCTTGTTTTGCCGCGCCGCCTCGACGTCGCGCTGCAGTGCCGCTTCGGCGGCTTGCAGGCGCGGCAAGGTGGCCTGCAGTTCGAACAAGCGGCGCTGGTCGACACGCGGCTCGGGTGAGCTCCACACCAGAGCGAGTGTGACGCTGACCACAAGCATCAGCCCTTTGAGCTGACTCTCCACACGCTGCCGTGCGCTGGTGTCGTGCTGCAGCGGGCCGCGCAGCAGTGCACCGAGGGCGGCGCCGATCAACAGCCCGCCCACATGGGCCGCATTGTCGATGCCGTGCCCCACGAAGCCCTGCACCAGCGCATACGCGGCAAACAGCCCCTGGCCGGTCAACACGTTCTGCGAGGTCAGGCTCGGAATGCGCTCGCGGTGCAGCAGCGCACTCGCGAGCACCGCACCCAGCACCCCGAACACCGCGCCCGATGCCCCCACGGCCACGTTGTTCTGTGACGCGAAATGCAGGCTGAGCGCACTGCCCACCAAGGCCGCGCCGAGGTACACGAGCAGAAACTGTCGGTTGCCATACCAACGGCACAGCAGCCGGCCGGCCGACCACAGGCCCAGCATGTTGAAGGCCAGGTGCGTGAGGCCGCCATGCAAGAAGGGCGCGGTGATCAGCCGCCACACCTCGCCGTCGATCTGCACGGCCCAGGCCGAGTTGGCGCCCCAGGCGAACAGGCTGGCCGGTGTGGGCGACATCGGCCGCACGCCACTCAGCACATTGGCTGTCCACACGCCCACGTTGAGCAGTACCACGAGGTAGAGCCCCCAAGGCACCGGCGTGGCCAGTGTGAGGCGGTCTTCGAAGGCATGGTGCTGGCGGTGGGCCAGCACCCCGGGCACATCGCCCAGGCTGCCACGCGAGGGCAGGTCGCGCAGCCGTTGACCAAGGGTGGAGAACGCGGCCTCCTGATCGGCCCGCGTCAACAGCCGCAGCGGCACGATGGCCACGCTCGCATCGCCTTGGCCCAACCAGCGCGGCGCACGCTGAGCGCGGGGCAGGCCGTCGTGCAACTGCAGCGTGATGAAGGCGTGGCCGTGGCGCTGCTCGAGCCGCACGTCTGCAATCTCGTCCCAGCCAACGGGCCGCAGCAGATGGGGCGACGCCACACCGTCGCCGCTCAGCGCGAGCACCGTGCGGCGGTCCATGGCCTGGCGCGCCAGAAAGCCCAGCAGCGGCACCATCACGGCCAGCGCGGCCGCGGCCAGCATCCAGGCCGTGCGGGGTGCGTGGGCCGTTTGAATGAGCACAGCCGCCAGCAGCGCAGCCAGCAGCACCGCCACGCCGAAGCGTTGCCACCACCGGCCGGGCGGGCCCGGGTTGAAGGCGATGCTCGGCTCGGGCAGGCTCATGCCTCGAACAGGTCGTCGGGGCTGTTGGGCGGGGTGACACCCAAGTGGCGATAGGCCGACAGCGTGGCAATGCGCCCGCGCGGCGTGCGCTGCAAGAAGCCTTGCTGAATCAGGTAGGGCTCGATCACATCCTCGATGGTGTCGCGCTCTTCGCCAATGGCGGCCGCCACGTTGTCGAGCCCGACCGGGCCGCCATTGAAGCGGTGGATCACCGCCTCCAGCAGCTTGCGGTCCATCACGTCGAAGCCCTTCGGGTCGACATCCAGCATCGCCAGCGCCTTGTCGGCCAGCGCCTTGCTGATGCGGCCGTCGCCTTTGACATCGGCATAGTCGCGCACCCGGCGCAGCAGGCGGTTGGCAATGCGAGGTGTGCCACGAGACCGGCGCGCGATCTCGAACGCACCTTCGTCATCGGTGGGCACCTTGAGAAGCCCGGCCGAGCGGTGCACGATGCGCGCGAGTTCTTCGGGCGTGTAGAACTCCAGCCGCGCCACGATGCCGAAGCGGTCGCGCAGCGGATTGGTCAGCATCCCGGCGCGCGTGGTGGCACCCACCAGCGTGAACGGCTGCAGGTCGAGCTTGATCGAACGCGCAGCAGGGCCCTCGCCGATCATGATGTCGATCTGGTAGTCCTCGAGCGCCGGGTAGAGGATTTCTTCAACGACGGGCGAGAGCCGGTGGATCTCGTCGATGAAGAGCACGTCGTTGCGCTCCAGGTTGGTCAGGATGGCGGCCAGGTCTTTCGGCTTCTCGAGCACCGGGCCCGAGGTCTGCCGCAGGTTCACACCGAGCTCGTTGGCGATGATGTGGCTCAGCGTGGTCTTGCCCAGCCCGGGCGGGCCGAACAGCAGCACGTGGTCCATCGCCTCGTTGCGCA
>JBEGTX010000103.1:0-5013 GCA_041179165.1 Pseudomonadota bacterium
CGGCGGGGTCGGCGAGGTCTTGATGATCTGGATGAACTCGTCGATGTTGGCCAGCGCCACCGCCAGGCCTTCGAGCACGTGGCCGCGCTCGCGCGCCTTGCGCAGGGCGTACACGGTGCGCCGGGTCACGACCTCGCGCCGGTGCTCGAGAAAGATCGAGATCAGGTCCTTGAGGTTGCAGAGCTTCGGCTGGCCGTCGATCAGCGCGACCATGTTGATGCCGAACGAGTCCTGCAGCTGGGTCTGCTTGTAGAGGTTGTTGAGCACGACCTCGGGCACCTCGCCGCGCTTGAGCTCGATCACGACCCGCATGCCGGACTTGTCGCTCTCGTCCTGGATGTGGCTGATGCCTTCAAGCTTCTTCTCGTGCACCAGCTCGGCGATGCGCTCCTGCAGCGACTTCTTATTGACCTGGTAGGGCAGCTCGTCAACGATGATCGACTGACGCTGGCCCTTGTCGATGTCCTCGAAATGGCACTTGGCGCGCATCACGACGCGGCCGCGGCCGGTGCGGTAGCCGTCCTTGACGCCGTTGATGCCGTAGATGATGCCGCCCGTGGGGAAGTCCGGCGCCGGGATGATCTCCATCAGCTCGTCGATGGAACAGTCCGGGTTCTTGAGCGAGTGCAGGCAGGCGTCCACCACCTCGTTGAGGTTGTGCGGCGGAATGTTGGTGGCCATGCCGACCGCAATGCCGCCCGAGCCGTTGACCAGCAGGTTGGGCAGGCGGCTCGGCAGCACCAGCGGCTCGCGCTCGGAGCCGTCGTAGTTGGGGCCGAAGTCGACCGTTTCCTTGTCGAGGTCGGCCAGCATTTCGTGGGCGATTTTCGACAAGCGGATTTCGGTGTACCGCATGGCGGCAGCGTTGTCGCCGTCGATCGAGCCGAAGTTGCCTTGGCCGTCGACGAGCATGTGGCGCAGCGAGAACTCTTGCGCCATGCGCACCGCGGTGTCGTACACCGACTGGTCGCCGTGCGGATGGTATTTGCCGATCACGTCACCGACGATACGGGCCGACTTCTTGTAAGGCCGGTTCCAGTCGTTGTTCAACTCGTGCATGGCGAACAGCACACGCCGGTGCACGGGCTTCAGGCCGTCACGGGCATCGGGGAGTGCCCGACCCACAATCACGCTCATGGCGTAATCAAGGTACGAGCGCCGCATCTCCTCTTCGAGGCTGATGGGCAGGGTTTCCTTGGCGAACTCGGTCATTCGGTGTGGGCGGAAAAGTCGGTCAAGGCAGGCGCTGGCGGGCCTGCGTGCGCAATCGACGATTCTAGTCTAGCGATCACGCTCCTCTGGTCCTCCCTCGAAGGACGGTCCCGCATGCGGGTCGCCGAGGTGTCCTGCGTACCGGCGAGCCTTCACGCATGGACCGGTGCGTGGGGTACGAGAGGGGGCCGCTGTGGCGGCCGATTGGGCTTTCACGCCGTGTTCGGCTCGACCATGTGACACCGTGGCGTCGACAGGCCTGGGGCGGCAAGGGTGGTTTTCAAGCCTGAGGCAAGCGCCGAGCCTGGTGTCTCGCTCGTCTGGTAGATTCTTGTCAATGGAATCTGGCTCGACCCCGTGCAGGACAACATCCCGCCTGGAGAACCCTTGTCGCACTGGCGCAACACACCACCTGACAAGCGTTCGGGAGCAGACCAAAATCGGGTTCGAACAAAACCCACATGGCACAATCCGCCGTCGGTGGTGAGCGCTTGAGAAATCGAGGGGTCGCCAAATAATTTCCGATTCCGGTTTGGACGTTTTGCAGACTTACTGCACCTTTCCTTGAGAGGAGAATCATGAAGAAACTGAATAAAGTTGCATCGCTCTTCGCATCGGCCGCTCTCGCCGTTTCCGCATCCGGTGCATTTGCCCAAAACTGGGTCAACAGCTCTGGTCTGCCGTGGAAAAACGGTACGGGCCAACAATGCTGGCGCGATAATTTCTGGGCTCCAGGCAACGCCACCAAGGGTTGTGATGGTGCTCCAGTGGCTGCTGCTCCAATGGCACCTCCGGTCGCTCCTCCAGTGGCACCGGTGACACCACCAGCGGTGACGCCAGTGAAACCCCCAGTGGTCGTGCCGGTTCCGGTCGCTCCTGTGAGCGAAAAGGTCACCTTCGCCGCTGACGCCTTCTTTGACGTCGCGAAGTCGGTCCTGAAGCCAGATGCCAAGGAAAAGCTCGACGACCTGGTCTCCAAGACCAAGGACGTGAACCTTGAAGTCATCATCGCTGTCGGTCACACCGACTCCGATGGCTCCGACGCCTACAACCAGAAGCTGTCTGTCTCGCGCGCCGAGTCGGTCAAGAAGTACCTGGTGAGCAAGGGTGTTGAAGCCAACCGTGTTTACAGCGAAGGCAAGGGCGAAAAGCAGCCAGTCGCTGACAACAAGACCAAGGACGGCAAGGCAAAGAATCGCCGCGTCGAAATCGAAGTCGTCGGTACGCGTACCCGCAAGTAATCGCTGGCAGGCGCCTCGTGCGCCGCTACCGAGTACAAACCCCGCTTCGGCGGGGTTTTTCGTTTCTGCGTCCGATTTCTGTGCAGGGTTCCTGTGTCCGGTTTCTGGCCGAACAGGGAGGCCGGGTCGATTCCATCCGGATGGCGCCACGTCCAAGGCGTCCACCCCTCGCGTGGGATGTGATGAGCTCAGTATGGGGTGCGGCTCCACACGAGTTTAAACAGTACCCGCCTAGGCGCCCTCATTGCGCCTTTTGCCGACCGTCGACGGCCCGCACGCATACTCAATTCACCGCCTCACCAGCATCTTCGTCCTGAGTTCGCTACCATCACGTCATGATCAATGCTGACCCCCAAGAGCTCGCGAAATTCAGCGAGCTGGCCCACCGCTGGTGGGACACCGACAGCGAGTTCCGTCCCCTTCATCAGATCAATCCGTTGCGCCTCGAGTGGATCGACGGCCTCGCACGCCTCAAAGGCAAGCGGGTCGTGGACGTGGGGTGTGGTGGCGGCATCCTGTCTGATGCCATGGCCCGCAAGGGTGCGCAGGTGCTGGGCATCGACCTCGCCGGCAAATCGCTCAAGGTGGCCCAACTCCACGCGATGGAGGCTGGTACACCCTCGGTGGACTACCGGGAAATTGCCGCGGAAACGCTGGCCGAAGAACAGCCCGCCCAGTTCGATGTGGTCACCTGCATGGAAATGCTGGAGCACGTGCCCGATCCGTCGTCCATCGTTCGCGCCTGCGCCGCGCTGGTCAAGCCGGGCGGCTGGGTGTTTTTCTCCACCATCAACCGCAGCGCCAAGTCCTTTCTCTTTGCCATCGTGGGTGCAGAGTACGTGCTGAACATGCTGCCGCGCGGCACCCATGAATACGCCAAGTTCATCCGCCCGAACGAGCTGGCCTCGTGGTGCCGCGACGCCGAGCTGACACTCGAAGGCACGCGGGGGCTCGAGTACAACCCGCTCACCAGCCGCTACTGGTTGTCGGCCGACACCAGCGTCAACTACCTGTTCGCCTGCAGGCGCCCCGCGTGAGCACGCCGAGCCTCATCGGCGTGAAGGCCGTGTTGTTCGATCTGGACGGCACGCTCATCGACAGCGCCCCCGACTTGGCCGGTGCGGGCAATGACCTGCGCGCTGCGCGTGGCCTGGCGCCTGTGGCGTATGAACGTTTCCGTCCGATGGTGGGCGCTGGCGCCCGCGGCATGATCAAGGTGGCGCTCGAAGTCGGCCTTGAAGACGCCGACTTCGACGCGCTGCGCACCGAGTTCCTGTCCCTCTACGAAGGACGCATGACACGTCTCACCCGCCTGTTTCCTGACTGCGTGCCGATGCTTGCAGCGCTCGAAGCGCGCCATATGCCGTGGGGCATCGTGACCAACAAGGCCATGCGCTTCACCGAGCCTGTCGTGAAGGCACTCGAGCTCAAGACTCGTGCAGGCGCGGTCGTGAGCGGCGACACCACACCTCATGCCAAGCCGCATCCGGCGCCCTTGCTTGAAGCGGCGCGCCTGATGAACGTGGCACCCAGCGATTGCATCTACGTGGGCGACGACCTGCGCGACGTGCAAGCTGGCCGCGCTGCGGGCATGCGAACGGTCGCTGCCGGCTGGGGATACCTGGGTGAAGGTGAACACATTTCCGAATGGGGTGCCGATCACCTCATTAAAGAGCCCCTTCAGCTCTTGCAACTGCTCGGAATGACCTAAACTACGCATCACCAGGGGCCGACCTGGCTTCGACGCGGGTGCGGAGTTGGAACAGGGCATGCCGAGCACCAGTTCGCTCGTTAAACCACTGGAAAAAAAGTAACTGCGAACGACTCTACGTACGCCCTCGCCGCTTAACACCGGTGAGCTTCGCAACGGTTGGCCGATGGGCCGGGCTTGAGGGGTAACCCAAGAGCTGCGAAGTCATTCACATTGGCTCGTCCTGAGGTGGGTTACTCATCACAGGATCAAATTCAGTGACTCGGGGTCTTGATAGCGTGCTGCTGCGCGATCAGGGTCCTTAAATCCAAATCAGACAGCTACGCATGTAGAACTGCCCGGCAATGGCTTGCGGACGCGGGTTCGATTCCCGCCGGCTCCACCATAATTTGAAATCCCAACCCTTATCGGTTGGGATTTTTTTTGCCCGGAACGCCAGTGTTGGCGCGGTTTCGCGCCTTGGCCTCTTGAGCACACCCCTCCCGAAGTCGCCGTTCCGGGCGCGCATTCCGCCGTTTTTCTCTCTCTGTTCTCTGCTGCCCTCTTGAGCATTCAAGGCCCGAAGTCGTGTATCGGCGCGGGTTTGCGGGCCATCGGTTTGCATCTTCGTCTGCTCGGGAGCGCGCGACCGAGACAGCGAAGGCACAAAAAAAACCGCCCTGCGGCGGCGTGACCGTGCGGCACGGATGTCAGCGCGAGCCTGCCACCAGTGCCTCACGTTGCGCCAGCCAGGACGCCGACAACTTGCCGCGCAGCAACTGGCTGACGCCCACCTCAAGGCGTCCCAGGGCGATGCTCTCGATCAGGTCGGGGGCCAGTTGCGCCAGTCGGCTCATCTTGCTGGCTTGG
>JBEGTX010000104.1:0-13575 GCA_041179165.1 Pseudomonadota bacterium
TTTTTGTCCCATAGCGGGGCTATGGGCCTGCAAATCCGGCAAAAACTGTCCTCGCTGGGGCCGATTTTCGCTTTCGACGTTCCAAGTCCGACAGGCTCCTAGCGTTGGCCCAGCTCCAGCACATAAAGCTCACTGCTGCGCCTTGTGAAGAGTGCGCGAACCTGCTTGCCTGTGGCGGAAATGACATCGCTGCCGACCGCTACCGTCAGAGATGACACTGGATCTCTCGGTCCACCCGTGCAATCGACCACAGGCGAATCCCGAAACAAGGACACGCCTTGACCAGAGGCCAAGGTCAGCGTGATCTGCAGGCTCTGCGGGTCGCACCTGTATTCGGACACCACCGTCGAGTCGCCGATGGTGGACAAACGCTGTACCGAGGCCAACCGCGGCACGATCCCTTGTCTGTCGGCAGAGGTGCAATCGCGCGCGCCACGAAGGGCGTAGGTCAGCCGGACCGGCTCAGGGGTGGAGTTGGCCACGGCAAAGTTGGCCGTCGTGTACATGCAGCAGCCCGAGGCGGCCGTCAGCGGGATCAGCAGGGCAATGGCGGTTCGGATCAGGTGCATGGCGCTGGCAGCAAGTGGAGTGAAAACAATCGAAGGTCGAAAGGCTCTGGGCCTGCCCGCCATTCTGCCCCGCTGACATGGGCGGGGCGTCCTCCTTGCCGGCTTGCTGAAAGACCGCTGCAGTATGCTTGCCCGAAAATCGGCCCAAAGGCCACATCGATCAGGGAAGATCACCATGGGATTTCTGGACGAACTCAAGCGTCAGGCGGAAGCCGTCAAGACGCAGAACCACGTCGACATCGCCGCCCTCGACCGCAACACGGCGCTCACCGAAGTGGCGTGCAAAGGCGTGCTGCAGTACTTCGTGGAACTGGCGCCGCAGCTCAACGTGCTGCAACTCAAGCCCAAACAGCGTTTTTCGCTCGACAGCCGCACGCCCATCGAGGGCCTGTCGCGGGGCGAATTCCGGGTTGATGCGCGTCGCAAGCAGCTTCGCAGCGATGAGGTCCATGACTTCGTGGTGATGCACGGCATGCAGCGCTCAGGCACCCTCATGACGATGTCGAAGGATTTCCCGCCCGAGATCGAGCGCCTCGAAGCGCGCCTTCGCCAGGCTGGCATCACGCCCGACACCGAAACCCGGCGCGACCAGAGCAACGGCCGCTTGCAACATGTGGCTTTCAAGTTTGTGGCCGATATCGTCGTGCAGGTGAAGATGGTGCCCGACCACGACAACGCCCGGGTGAGCTTTCAGCTGTTGAACCTCGACGGCCTTGAAACCGTGACGGCCAAGTTCGGTGCGGCCGCGGTCACCTCCGGCCTGCTCGACGAGCTGGCCCGCAGTCTGGCGGGCGAGTCCAGCCAGTTCCTGAAACTGGCCGAAACCATCAAACGCATCGAGCCCTGAGCGCCGGGGGATCGCCCTCGCGGCATCCCGACGGGTTGCCTGCCCGCGCATCTATCGGGGCAACGGTTCGGCGCAGGCCGCCCAACCCCGGTAAAATGCGACCACTGTCCTGATCGGCCTGAGACCGGCCCCCCGTCACCATGCCTTTGTTCTGGAAGCCCTACAAGTCCGACGTCACCTCGTTCATTGAGACGCTCAAGGCCCAAAAACCGTCGCTCGAAGCCGAGCAGCGCCAAGGCCGTGCGCTGCTGTGGGACAAGCCGCTCGACCGCACCAGCCAGGCCGAGTACAGCGACGCCCGCGTGCCTCAGCAGGCCTACGTGTACCAGACCAAGGGCTGAGCTCCGCCTCGCCCCACCTCCCTTTCCCAGCTATTCCCAGCTCTTCCCAGCTCATGGATGAAGTCGCCCAGCAGGTGCCAGACGCGCCGGATGCGGTGTCGCCCCGCGTGGTCGACAACGTGGCCGTGGCGCGCCTGTACGGCGAGCCGCTGTTCACCATGCCGACGGACCTGTACATCCCGCCGGATGCCCTGGCCATCTTCCTCGAGGCTTTCGAGGGCCCGCTCGATCTGCTGCTCTACCTGATCCGCAAGCAGAACTTCAACATCCTCGACATTCCGCTGGCCAGCGTGACACGCCAGTACCTGGCCTACGTCGATCAGATCCGCAAGACCAACCTCGAGCTGGCCAGCGAGTACCTGCTGATGGCGGCCATGCTGATCGAGATCAAATCGCGCATGCTGCTGCCGCCCAAGAAGGTGGCCGAAGGCGCCGAGCCTGAAGACCCGCGCGCCGAGCTGGTGCGCCGCCTGCTCGAATACGAGCGCATGAAGCTCGCCGCGGCACGCATCGACGCCATGCCCGTCATCGGCCGCGACTTCCTCAAGGCTCAGGTCACCATCGAGCAATCGATGACGACCCGCTTCCCCGACGTCGATGCCGACGAGCTGCGTGTGGCCTGGCTCGACATCCTCAAACGCGCCAACCTCAACAAACACCACACCATCACCCGCGAGCAACTCAGCGTGCGCGAGCACATGAGCATCGTGCTCAAGCGCCTGCAAGGGCGCCGCTTCGCGATGTTCGAAGAGCTGTTCGATGTGAGCCGCGGCCCCCAGGTGCTCGTGGTCACCTTCATCGCCATGCTCGAGCTCTCGCGCGAGCACCTGCTCGAAGTCACCCAGGCCGAGGCCTTCGCCCCCATCTACGTGCGATTGGCCTACCAGAGCGCCTGATATCCCACCATTCGTGTCTTCCAGCCCCGGCTTGGTTAGACTGCGCCCCATTCACCTGCAAAGCCTCACGGCAAAGCCCGCCATGCAAGAAACCGCCGTTCGCCTTCATCCCCGCTCAGCCCCTGTTCCCGCCGCCCCGGTGGCCGAGCGCTGGTCGGTGGCCGAGATCGAGGCCTTGTTCGCGCTGCCCTTCCCCGACCTGATGTTCCGCGCGCAGACCGTGCACCGCGAGCACTTCAGCGCCACCGACGTGCAGCTGTCCACGCTGCTGTCCATCAAGACCGGCGGCTGCCCTGAAGACTGCTCATACTGCCCGCAGGCCGCGCGCTACGACACCGGCGTCGAAGCCAGCAAGCTGATGGGCATGGAGGCCGTGCTCGACGCGGCCCGCCGCGCGCAAGAGGCTGGTGCCACGCGCTTTTGCATGGGCGCCGCCTGGCGCAGCCCGAAAGACCGCGACATCGAAAAAGTGGCCGAGCTCATCAGCGCCGTGAAAGGCCTGGGTCTGGAGACCTGCGCCACGCTGGGCATGCTCGATGAAGGCCATGCAGAAGCGCTGCAAGAAGCCGGCCTCGACTACTACAACCACAACATCGACACCGCGCCCGACAAGTACGGCGACATCATCAGCACCCGCCAGTTCGAAGACCGCCTCGACACGCTGCACAAGGTGCGCAATGCCGGCGTGAAGGTGTGCTCAGGCGGCATCGTCGGCCTGGGCGAGACACCCACGCAACGCGCCGGCCTCATTGCCGCGCTCGCCAACCTCGATCCGTACCCCGAGTCGGTGCCCATCAACAACCTGGTGCAAGTCGAAGGCACGCCGCTCAATGGCGGCACGCCCATCGACCCGCTCGACTTCGTGCGCACCATCGCCGTCGCACGCATCACGATGCCGACCTCGCGCGTGCGCCTGTCGGCCGGCCGCCAGGCTTTGGGCGAAGCCATCCAGACCCTGTGTTTCCTGGCCGGCGCCAACTCCATCTTCTACGGCGACAAGCTGCTCACCACCGGCAACCCCGATGTGCAGGCCGACCGTGACCTGCTCAACAAGCTGGGCATGAAGACGTCATGAGCAGCCACGCCGCCCCGGTGCGCAAGGCCATGACCCTGCACCGCCTGCGCGAGATGCAGGCCGCCCGCGAGCCCATCGTCATGCTCACCAGCTACGACGCCAGCTTTGCGCGCGTGTGCGACGCCGCCGGTGTCGACTGCATTCTCGTGGGCGACTCGCTCGGCATGGTGGTGCAAGGTGAGTCCACCACCGTGCCCGTCACGCTCGAGCAGATGGCGTATCACGTTCGGGCCGTGGCCCGCGCCAACACCCGCTGCTGGATCGTCGGCGACCTGCCCTACGGCAGCTATCACGAGTCGCCCGAGCAGGCGCTGCGCAGCTCGGTGGCCCTCATGCAGGCGGGTGCCCACATGGTGAAGCTCGAAGGCGGCGGCTGGACCAACGAGACCGTGCGCTTTCTGGTCGAGCGCGGCGTGCCGGTGTGCGGCCACCTGGGCCTCACGCCGCAGTCAGTGCATGCGCTCGGCGGCTACCGCATCCAGGGCCGCACCGACGACAGCGCCGCACTGCTGAAGCAGCACGCACGCGAACAGTCGGATGCCGGCGCGGCCATGGCCGTGCTTGAACTCGTGCCCTCCACCGTGGCCAAAGAGATCACGCAGGCCTGCGCCATGGCCACCATCGGCATTGGTGCCGGCCCCGACTGCGCCGGCCAGGTGCTCGTGCTGCACGACATGCTGGGCGTCACCCACGGCAAGCTGCCACGTTTCGTGCGCAACTTCATGGAAGGCTCGACCTCCATCGCCGAGGCCGTGGGCCGCTACGTCACCGACGTGAAGTCCCGCGCGTTTCCTGACGCCACGCTGCACGGCTACTGAGTTCGTTGTCGAGTTCTACTTTTTCATCGAGGCCGCCATGCAGACGCTCCACACCATCGACGCGCTGCGCGCCGCCCTGCCGGGCCCGGGCACCTGCGCTTTCGTGCCCACGATGGGCAACCTGCACGAGGGCCATCTGGCACTGGTGCGCCAGGCGCGCGCCCACGGCCTGCCGGTGGTCGCGAGCATTTTCGTGAACCGCCTGCAGTTCGGCCCCAACGAAGACTTCGACCGCTACCCACGCACGCTCGCGCAAGACAGCGAACAGCTCAAGGCAGCAGGCTGCGACCTCATCTTCGCCCCTGACGAAGCCGAGCTCTACCCGCAGCCGCAGACCTTCAAGGTCGAACCCGACCCCGCACTAGCCGGTATCCTGGAAGGCCATTTCCGCCCTGGTTTCTTCACCGGTGTCGCAACCGTCGTGATGAAGCTCTTCCAGTGCGTGCAGCCGCGCGTGGCCGTGTTCGGCCAGAAGGATTACCAGCAGCTGATGGTCATCCGCCACATGGTGCGGCAGTTTGCCCTGCCCATCACCATCGAAGCCGGCAGCACCTGCCGCGCCGAAGACGGCCTCGCCCTCTCGTCACGCAACGGCTACCTCAGCCCTGCCGAGCGGACTGAGGCCACCGCCTTGTCGCACAGCCTGCGCCAGTTGGCCGACGGCTACCGCGCAGGCCTGCTGCCCTTGGCCGACCTGGAGCAACAAGCCCTCGCCGCACTGACCGCACGAGGCTGGAAGCCCGACTACCTCACCGTGCGCCGCCGCGAAGACCTGCTGGCGCCTGAAGCGATCAATTCCGGCAGCCCACTGGTCGCCTTGGGCGCAGCCCGCCTGGGCAACACGAGGCTGATCGACAACCTGGAGTTCTGAGGTCAGGTCGGGGCCAGGCGGAGGGCCTCAAGCGAAGCCTGGACACCATGTACTCCCAGGGAGTACAGTTCATCGATGCTCACTGTGGTTGAGATCCTTCTCTTCCAGCGTCAATGGCCTCTGTATTGGACAGAAGAAGAGAGGGGTGCCTTCGCAGCCTACATTGCAGCGCGTCCAACTGCGGGAGATGTCATTCCTGAATCAGGTGGCATTCGCAAGGTCCGTTGGCGTCGTGCTGGACCGGGCAAGTCCGGCGGTGTTCGAGTGATCTACTTCACTCGCACCGTCGACGATGAAATCGTCTTGCTGACGCTGTACGCCAAGGCGAAGACAGACAATCTCACTGGCCCCGTATTGAAGGAGATCCGCCGTGCCCTCGAAGAATAAGCCCCTGACCGACGCCGGACTGGCTGCCTACGAAGCCAAACGCAACCTTGCGGCTGAATTGCTGCAATCCGTGAAAGAAATGAAAGCCCGGCAGGTTCACGTGGTGAGTTCACCCGTGATCGAAGCGCGAGAAAAAACGGGGTTGTCTCAATCCCAGTTTGCAGCGCTCATGGGCGTCTCGGTTCGAACGCTGCAAGGCTGGGAGCAAGGTCGAAAGCAACCCAGCGGCGCTGCGCGCACCTTGCTCGCCATCGCAAGTACGAACCCCAAGGCCCTGCTGGCTGTTGTGGGCAGGTGATCCCTTGACCAGTCGCACGCACGCTTGTCTGCAATGGCAGGCTGAGCAAAGCTGCCAACAGATCAAACCGCCGCCCGAACCCCCAGCTTGAACCCGATCATCGCCCGCAGCTTGTTGGGCACCACAGGCTTCACGAGCAGATGGAAATCATGCGTCTGCGCCTCGTGCTCATGGCCAGACATGGTGGACCCCGTGACCATGATCGCCGGGACCGAGCCGAACCGCTGACGCAGCACCTGGATGGCATCGACGCCCGTGCGGCCCTGCTCCAGGCGGTAGTCGACGATGAGGAGATCGGGCACCTGCGTGTCGAGGTCGGCCGCCATGGCCCAGGCGCTGCTGGCCGCCACCGTCTCGAACGAGATGACACTCGCGCCCCAGCCCTTGAGCAGCACCTCGAGACCACCGCGCACGGCAGGTTCGTCTTCGACCACCACGATGAACTTGTGGTCCAGCGTGAGACCGAGTGGTGCCTTGCCAGACAGTGACGGCATCGGCGCGCGCGACACCTTGCCCAGCGGCACCTGCAAGGTGAACACGGTGCCGCGGCCCGGCTCGGAGCGCAGCGACAGCGGCGCCTCGATCAGGCCGGCCAGGCGCTTGACGATGGCCAGACCCAGGCCCAGCCCCTTGCGCTGCTGTGGAGACAGCTGCTCGCTGTAGGGCACCTGGTAGAACTCTTCGAAGATGCGCTCTTGCTCGCGCTCACGCACGCCAACGCCGGTGTCCCACACCTGCAGCAGCAGGTGGTTGCCGCGCTTGCGGCAGCTCACCAGCACGGTGCCGTCGTTCGTGTAGCGGATGGCGTTGGACACCAGGTTGCGCAGGATGCGCTCCACCAGCACCGGGTCGGCATAGGCGTTCTGTCCGGCACCGCGGAAGCGCAGGGCCAGGCCCTTCTCGAAAGCGGTGGGTTCGAAGTGCAGCCGCAGCTTGCGGAAGATGTCGCCCACATTGAAGTGCTCGGGGTTGGTCTCCACGCCCCCGGTGTCGATCTTGGTGATGTCGAGCAGCTCGGAGAACAGGCCTTCGAGGGCATCGACCGAGCCGTTGATGCTGGTCACCAGGTGGATGACTTCTTCATCGTGGCTGCGTTGGCGAAGCGCCTCGGCGAACAGGCCCATGGCATGCAGCGGCTGGCGCAGGTCGTGGCTGGCGGCGGCGAAGAACTGGGTCTTGGCGCGGTTGGCCACCTCAGCCTGCTGGCGGGCCTGATCGGCCGCGGACTTCTCGGCGCGCAATTGCAGGCTGAGCTGGTCGGCCCGCACCTTCAACTGCAGCACGTTGTCGAACGCCATGCGGTAGTTGCGTGCCAGCAGCACGGTGAGACCGAAGATGGTGAGCAGCACCCCCGCGAGAACAAGACTGTCGAATGTGCCAGGCAAACCCACGCGCACCACCATCGGAATGAAACAGAGAAACGCAAAGCCCGTGAAGGCGATTCGCTGCGGAGAAAAAATCGGCACGGCCGCGACACAAAAACTGTAGACCGTGAGCAGCAGGCCGATCTGCTCGGTCGACTGCCCGTAGCCGTAGAAGATCCATGCAGCCGCGCCCCACAGCCCCCCCGAGATGAGCGTGGTGCTGGTCCAGCCAAGGTGCCATCGCAGCAGGGGCTCGATCTCTTTGGGGTTCTGAGCGCTGAAGCGCACCAGCATGAACAGGCGCACCAGCAGCAGGATGCCGAACAGCGCGAACCAGCCGAACAGCACCTTGTTGGGCGCCTGTCGCCAGTAGAGCAGGCCGATGACCACCGCACCCGCCACGTTGCCGGCGAGCGTGGTCGGCAGGTAGCTGTACAGGCTGGACACCCGCTCGGCCGTGGCCTGCACGTTCAGTGAAACGGCCGCGGGATGGGCCGCGGCTGCCCCAGGCGCTGCCGTGGACACGCCGACCGGTGCCACCAGCGCAGAGGGAGAATCGGTCGACGGTGCTGCGGCAGGGAAACTCGTCATCGGCAGGTGGCGCTCAGCGCGGGTTGCTGTTGCGCCAGGTGGAGAAGCCACCGTGCTTCTGGCTCATCTGGCTGACGGCCAGCACGGCCTGGGTGCGCGAGCTCACGCCGAGGGCACGCAGCACAGCGGCCACGTGGTCCTTGACGGTTTCGACCGACAGGCCGAGCTCACGTGCAATGAGCTTGTTGGGGTTGCCTTGCAGCAGCAGCGCGAGCACATCGGTCTGGCGCGGCGTGAGGCCGAGCGAAGCCAAGCTGGCCTGCGTCTGGAAGGCGCTGTCGCCGGCCTCGCGTGACACGACCTGCAGCGGGTCGGACGAGCGGCGGTCGCTCACGCCCCGGGGCGCATCGGCCGAGCTGCCGATGTTCATCGGGGGCACGTAGATGCCGCCCGACATCACCATGTGCAGGGCGTCGAAGAGGATGTCGTTGGAGCTGCGCTTGGGCACGAAACCCATGGCCCCCAGGTCGATGGAGCGGATGACGTCGCTGGCACGGTCGGAGGCCGACACGACCACCACCGGCAGCGCCGGGTAGGCGGCGCGGAATTCCACCAGCAGGTCGAAGCCATCGGCATCGCCCAGCTGCAGGTCGAGCAGCACGAGGTCGAAGTTGGAATCGGTCTGCAGGGTTTCGCGGGCGGCACGGGCACTGCCTGCGCCCACCACGGTGACATGGTCGCCCAGGCCTTGAATGACGGTTTGCAAGGCAGAAAGGATCAGCGGATGGTCATCGACCAGCAGCACTTTCATGGAATTCCTTTGAGCGTTGTCTGACCGGCCATCGTACGCGCGATGCCGAGCCCGGCTCACCCCTCCGAAGGGGGAACCGGGCGGGTGACAAGGTTACCAGTACCGCCGTGACAGCGATTCGGCTACGCACACGGGCTTGGCCGAGCCTTCGCGCTCCATCGTGGACTCGATGGTGATCTGGGCGCCGCCCTCGAGCGGCTCGTACGAAATGAGCTTGAAGCGGCCGCGCAGGCGGCTGTCCACGGGCACCGGCGCGGGAAAACGCACCTTGTTGAGCCCGTAGTTGACGCCCATGCGCGTGTCGCTCACCGTGAAGGCGGCGGCGGTGAGTTCGGGCAGCAGGCTCAGCGTGAGAAAGCCGTGGGCGATGGTGGTGCCGAACGGGCCTGCCGCAGCGCGCACCGGGTCGAGGTGGATCCACTGGTGGTCGCCCGTGGCCTCGGCGAACAGGTTGATGCGGTTCTGGTCGATCGTGACCCAGTCGCTCACGCCCAGTTCCTGGCCGACCAGCGCTTGCAGGTCGGTGATTTTGTCGAAAGTCTTCATGCGGTGATCCAAGTCGTCAGAGGCTGCCATTGTTCAACATCCCGCTCGACCCTGCTCGGCGCCACGTCCCAAAGGCTCAGGCCCCGGGCTGCGAGGTGCACATAGTTCTGGGTGTCACGCAGCTGGCCCACGACGGGGAAATCGAGTGTGCCGAGGAAACTGCGCAGATGATCGGCCGACAGCGTGCCGTCTTTCGTGCGCATGCCGACCAGGCCCACGCTCACCTTGTCGGCCCGCTTGTGGGCGGACAGCTCTTGCAAGAAGGCGTGGGTGGCGTGGATGTCGAACACGCTGGGCTGTAGCGGCACGAGGAGCTTGTCGGCGATCTTCATCACCGCGTCGAGGCGCTTGCCGGTGAGCCCGGCCGGGGTGTCAAGCACCACATGGGTCGTGCCCTTGGGGGGGCGCACCACCTCGTTGGCGTCCACATCCCAGCCCGTGATGGCCGGCAGGTGGGCCGGGCGAAGCGCCAGCCAGGTGCGCGACGACTGCTGGCGGTCGATGTCGCCCAGCATGACGGCATGGCCCTGGTGGGCGAGGTACCCCGCCACCTGGGTCGACAGCGTGCTCTTACCGACGCCACCTTTGGGATTGGCCACCACGATCACCGGCATGCAAGTCTCCTGCAATGTCTGTTTGCGGTTATGTTAACGGGGTGCCTGCATGGGCGACCATCAAGACTTACCAGCGACTGCCATGACCGCCCCCGCCGACATCCTCGTCATCACTGCCCACCCGCACATGGAGCAGTCCAAGATCACCCGCGCCCTGATGGAAGCCGCCACCGGCGTGAAGCGCGTGGCCGTGCGCGACCTGTATTCCTTGTACCCCGACTACCTCATCGACACGGCCGCCGAACAGGCGGCGCTCGCCGAGGTCAAGCTGGTGGTGTGGCAGCACCCCATCTATTGGTACCACATGCCCCCGCTCATGAAGCTCTGGCTCGACGAGGTGCTGACCTTCGGCTGGGCCTATGGGCCCGGCGGCCACGCGCTGCAGGGCAAGGACCTGTGGCTGGTCACGTCCACGGGCGGGCCCGAAACCAGCTACAGCCCCGACAACTACAACCGCTATTCGTTCGACGCCTTCTTGCCCGCCTATGAGCAGACGGCCGCGCTGTGCGGCATGCGTTTTCTGCCGCCCATGGTCGTGCACGGCGCCAACCACGTGAGCGAGGCCGATGTGGCCGAGCGCGCCGACATGCTGGTGCAGCGGCTGCGTGCCTACCCCGACTGGCCTGAGATGGACGAGTTGCCCGAATGCGTGGTCTGCGACGTGCCGTTCACGGCCCGCCCGGCCGATGCCCTGGTGCGGGGGGGCTGATGGAACACAGCAACTGGCTGAGCGGCAGCCTCGTCTACCTCGCCGCGGCCGTTCTGGCCGTGCCCCTGGCCAAGAAGCTCGGGCTCGGCTCCATCATCGGCTACCTGGCCGCCGGCATCGCCATCGGCCCCTGGGGCATGCGCCTCGTGACCGACACGAAAGACATTCTCCACTTCGCAGAGTTCGGCGTGGTGCTCATGCTCTTTCTCGTGGGTCTGGAACTGGAACCGCGCCGCCTGTGGGCGCTGCGAAAGCCCATCTTCGGCTGGGGCAGTGCGCAGATGTTCGGCTCGACCTTGTTGTTGATGGCGCTGGCGGTGGCGCTCGGCGTGCCCTGGCAACTCGCACTCGTGGCGGGGCTCGGGCTGGCGCTGTCGTCGACCGCCATCGGCCTGGGTGTGCTCAACGAGCGCAACCTGATGGCCACCTCGGGCGGACAAAGCCTGCTGAGCGTGGCCCTGCTGCAAGACATTGCGGCCATTCCCGTGCTGGCGCTCATTCCCCTGCTGGCCGTGGCCGGCAATGATGCGCCGGGTGCCGCGTCGGGCTGGCTCGTGGCCGGCAAGGCCATCGGCATGGTGGCCGCCATCGTGTTCGGCGGGCGGCTGCTGTTGCGCCCCGCGCTGCGGTGGATTGCGCGCAGCGACACACCCGAAATCTTCACCGCGGCATCGCTGCTGGTGGTGGTGGCC
Source organism: Pseudomonadota bacterium (assembly GCA_041179165.1). Taxonomy (GTDB): domain Bacteria; phylum Pseudomonadota; class Gammaproteobacteria; order Burkholderiales; family Burkholderiaceae_C; genus Rhizobacter. Next base: position 11,370 of record JBEGTX010000104.1, read on the forward strand.
ACAGCCTCGCTGATGCAGTTCGTGGGGCTCTCGATGGCCCTCGGCGCCTTCCTCGCTGGCGTGCTGCTGGCCGAGAGCGAATACCGCCACGAGCTCGAGACCGACATCGAGCCCTTCAAGGGCCTCTTGCTCGGCCTCTTTTTTATCGCCGTGGGCATGAGCATCGACTTCGCCGTGGTGCTGCGCCAACCGCTGCTGATTGCGGGCATCGTGTTCGGCTTTCTGGCGGTGAAGGCGGCTGTGCTGTGGGCCATGGGCCGCGCCATGAAGCTGCCGCGGCCGGAGCGTCCCATCTTCATCATCCTGCTGGCCCAAGGGGGCGAGTTCGGATTCGTGGTGTTCCAGAACGCGCAGCAGGCCAAGGTCATCAGCGAGCAAACGTCGTCGCTGCTGGTGGCCGCGGTGGCCATCTCGATGTTGTTCACGCCCTTGCTGCTGGTGGCGGCCGACCGCTGGTGGATTCCGCTGCTGGCGCGCGAAAAGAAGGGCAAGCTCAAGGAGATCGATGCGCCACAAGACGCACCCGTCATCATCGCGGGCTTCGGCCGCTACGGCCAGATCATCGGACGGCTGCTGCTGGCCAACGGCATCGGCACCACGGTGCTCGACCACGACGCCGAACAGGTCGAGGGCATCCGCAAGTTCGGCTCGGTGGCCTTCTACGGCGACGCCACTCGGCTCGACCTGATGCGCCATGCCGGCGCCGAACGCGCGCGCATCCTCGTGCTGGCCATCGATGATGTCGAGCAAAGCCTGAAGGTGGTCGACATGGTGCGGCAGCACTTCCCGCACCTGAAGATCGTGGCCCGCGCACGCAACGTGACGCACTACTACGGCCTGCGCGAACGCGGCGTCACGCTCATCGAGCGCGAGACGCTCGACTCGGCCCTGATGAGCGCGCGCAGCGTGCTCGAGCTGATGGGCCTCGAGCGCCACCAAGCGCGCACGCTGGCCATGCGCTTTCGGCGTCACAGCATCGAGTTGCTCGAGGCCATGGCCCCGCACCAGAAAGACGAAGACAAGCTCATTGCCGTGGCCAAGCAAGGCCGCCAGCAGCTCGAGCAGCTGTGGGCCAAGGAGCGCGAAGAAGCCGCGCACCGGCAGCAGCGTGTGGGTTGGGACGGCCGCAGCGTGAACGACACCGCCAGCCCTGAAGCCAGCAGCGAGCTGCCTGCCAAAGCCGCCTCCTGATCGTCTTGACCTGGCCCTCTCCTTCCACGAACACCTCCTCCGAGACGTTGACGATGACCACGCCCGACACCCTACTGGCCGCACTCCACGCCCAGGCCGATGCCAACCTGATCGACGTGCTCCGTGTGCATGCTGGCTGGCAAGAGCCCAGCCAGCTGGAAGAGCGAGACGGCCTGCTGATGCTGGCCGGCGCGACCAAGCTGCCCATCGCCTACATCAACTGCGCCGTGCGGGTGGACCGGAACCTGCCGCCCGACGAAGCGCTGCAACGCGCGACTGATTTCTTCCGCAGTCACGGGCGCGGCTTCACCATGTACACCCGCCGATCGGTCGATGCCGACCTCGAAGCCTTCCTGGCGGAGGACCCCGCACAGACCCCGCCCAGCAGTTCGCCCTGCATGATCGTTACGGCGCAGGTGCCCATGCCCACCGCGCGCGAGGGCATCTCGCTCGAGCGCTACACGACGGCCAAGCACGTGAACGACGCGCTGAAGGTCGTGATCGAAGCCTACGGCTCGCTGGGTTTGCCTGAGCGCGAAGCGCAGGTGCTGTTCGAGCATCCCCAGCGCCTGCTGGACTCCGCCCTGACTGGCGTGGTGGCCTACCGTGCGGGCGAGCCGGTGGCCACGGCGCTGGCCATCCACACCGGGAGGGCTTCAGGAATCTACTGGGTGTCCACGTCGCTCAAGGCCCAGCGCCTCGGCCTCGCCAGCCTGTGCACGGCCTGGGTCACCAACGCCTGCTTCGAGCAAGGTGCCACCGCCGTGAACCTGCAGGCCAGCGAACAAGGCGCGCCGGTGTACCCAAGGCTTGGTTATCAGACATTCGACCAGCTCAGCTGGTGGCACCGTCAAACACGCTGAGCTTGCAGACCGCCCCATGAGCGCCCTCATCCACTCGCCCGCCTGCGACCGCAACCAGGGGCCCATCCTGGACGTGCTGCGCACACGCTTCGCCCATGTGCAGCGTGTGCTCGAGATCGGCAGCGGCACCGGACAGCACGCCGTGCACTTTG
>JBEGTX010000105.1:0-16709 GCA_041179165.1 Pseudomonadota bacterium
AATGGCGCAACCGCAGCGCGCCCTGCCCCACGAACCCTGCGCTTCGAAGCGCTTGCCTGCGCACACGCAAGACGTCGCTCCGTCTGTATGTGTTCAGTGTGGTGGTGTGCCTGGTGGGGGCCTGGTTCGCCTTTGTCCAGCCGTGGCTCTCGGGAGCGGTTGAAGCGTGATGGCCTGCTGACCAGCCAGCGCCCGTCATCAGGCGGGCGCCTGCCGCACACGACGCGTGCGACCCGCGTGTCCTGTGGCATGTCCTGTGGCATGTCCTGCGGCGTGTCATCCGGCCAGGGCCGACAACTCGCCGTTGTCGAGACCCAGCACGATCTGCCGAACGCCCATGTCGTTGATGGGGGCCGCGGCCGATGCCTGCTCGCACGCGCGCCGACCCGGCCCCGTGAGCGCGGCGTAGACGAGCGCCACCACGGGCTCCCACTGCGCCAGCACGCGCTTGAACTGCACCACCAGCGCAGCGGCCTTGTCGGCATCGAAGGCGCGGGCGTTTTCCCAGGCGGAGGCTTCCATCGCCTCGTCCCAGCTGTCGCGCAGGGGCACGGCCAGGTACTCCGGCAGACGGTGCCTGCAACGCAGCCCGGTCGCGAGGTCGACCACAACCGGCTGGATGACCAGCAGGGCTTCGTCGGTGGCGGCATGCTGGTCACGGCTCACCCAATAGCCTTGGATGGGCACGCCCTGCACCACCGTCTGGTGCGCGAAGTAGTAAGTCTGGTGGGGCGACTCGGCGATGCGCGAGAACACGCAATCCTCGGGCAAGGCCCGCTGGCGAAAGGCCGCGGCCAGCCGGCCCGACACCACGTTGATGACCCGGTTCCAGGTGAGCGCGTACTGAATGGAGGTGGACTCGGCCAGGTCCACATCGTCATCGCGCCCCATGAACGCGCGGTGCGTGAGCTGCATGCGCACGATCAGCTTGAATGGGTAGGGCACGGCAGCGTGCGTCTCGAAGGTGCAGAGCGGCCGGATCTGTTCTGCCAGGTCGGGCCGTGCATGAAGGACGAAGTGCTTGCCGGCCAGCAGGTCTTCTTCGACAAGCGCCTGATGGGACACCGAGGGTGGGCTGGAGGTCGTGTGCATGCGCTGATGCTAGGCCGCCGCCTGGTGCAACCGCCTTCAGGAAAGGCGCCGAAACGACCCGCGTTCAACGGGTGCGGGCTCACTCACTCGCGTGGCGTGTCGTCCTCGCGCTGCAGGGCTTGAAGCAGGCCGCTGGCCCGGTGTGTCTGCTCGGCCAGCGCCTCTGCAAAGGCGCGTTCGCGGCCCGACACCAGCGTGAACGCCTGTCGGGCGCGGGTCACACCGGTGTAGACCAGCTCACGGGTCAGCACGCGGCTGGGATCTTCGGGCAGCACCAGCACCGTGTGCTCGAACTCCGAGCCTTGCGACTTGTGCACCGTCATCGCCCAAGCGGTTTCCACGTCGGGCAGGCGGCTCGCGGCCACCGACTTGAGCTCGGGCCCTTCGAGGAAATAGGCTCTCAAGGGCCCACCCGTGGGCGAGCGGAACGTCATGCCGATGTCGCCATTGAAGACGCCCAGGGCGGCGTCGTTGCGCGTCACCATCACTGGCCGGCCTTCGTACCAGTCGCCGCGTTTCACGAGGAGCCCAGCGTCGATGAGGCCGCGCTCGACGGCGGCGTTGAGCCCCGCCACACCCCACTCGCCTTCGCGCACGGCGCACAGCAGGCGGAAGCGCTCGAAGGCAGTGAGCACACGTCGCACCCAGGCCTCGTGCTCGTCGTCGGCCGGCCCTTCGCGCAGCAGGTGCAGCGCCGATCGGTAGCCGCCTTCGGCACCAGGGCGGCCTTCGATGGCCAGACGGACAAGCGCTGCGGGCGACGGCTTGTTCATCGCCATCACCACGGGCGAGGTCTCCGTCGAGGCGAGCAAGGCACCCGCGGCCTCGGCGTCGCCGCGGTTGATGGCCAGGGCCAACTGGCCGATGGGTCCGCCAAACCGGCGGCTCTCGCGCAGCATCACCGTCTGCTGTGCCAGCGGTGAGCCGTTCGACACGAACACGTCGGGCAGCCGCTGTCCGGTGGCGGCTTCGATGAAGTCTCGCGTGGCCGGCGCGTATCGGCCGTGTTCGGCATCGCGGCACAGGTCGCCCAGGACCGCACCGGCCTCGACCGACGAGAGCTGGTCCTTGTCGCCCAGAAGCACAAGCCGCGCGGTGGGTGGCAGCGCGTCGAGCAGCGCCGACATCATCTCCAGGTGGACCATCGAGGCCTCGTCGACGATGAGCACATCGACCTCCAGGGGGTGCAGACTGTCCCGTGCAAAGCGGCGCGTACCGGGTCGTGCGCCCAGCAGCGAGTGCAGCGTGCGCGCCGCGCCCAGGTGAGAGGCCCACGCCATCAACGGAGAAGCTTCGCCCGAGGGTGGCGCCAAGGCCTGCAAGGCCTGGTCGATGGACTGCTTGAGCCGCGCCGCCGCCTTGCCGGTGGGCGCGGCCAGGGCCACGCGCAGACGAGCCGGATCAGGGTCCATCGCGTACAGCGCCGCGAGCAGACGCGCGGCGGTGTAGGTCTTGCCCGTGCCCGGCCCGCCGGTGATGATGGACAGCCGACCGCGCAACGCCACGGCGCAAGCGGCCTGCTGCCAATCGAACGAGGCCTGCGGCGTCGCGCTGCCGAACAAGGGCGACAGCACCTGCTGCAGCGCCTGCGCATCCACCACGTCGGCCACCGCGGTGCGCAAGCGCAGTTGCACGGCCACATGGCGCTCATAACCCCAGTAGCGGCGCAGGTAGAGGCGCTCGCCATCGAACACCATGGGCTCGTTGTGCAGGTCGGCCGCGCCCGGCACGCCAATGAGGCGGCTGTGTTGCAGCAACGTGGTCCATTCGGCGGGGTCCGTGGGCAAGGCCGCGAGCCGCGCGTGCCACGCGGCCATCGCCGGCGGCGCCCAGCCGAGCAGCCTGTCCGGATGGCGGATGAGTTCTGCCAGCACGAGGCAGGTGTGGCCGCGGCCTTCGAGGTGCACCAGCATGGCGGCGGCCAGCAACACGGCATCGGGCGTGTCGGGTTCGAGCTCGCGCAAGAACCGCGGGAACGCGGCATCGAGGTGGCGAATCCAGCCGGTCTCGCACCAGACCTTCAGCTCGTCGAGCAAGGGAGCGAGCGGGCCTGCCGGGGGCATCCCTGGCTCGTCTTCAAGAGGCAGATCGTTGAACACATCGAGTTGGATGCCCTTCATGGCGACACGTCCTCCCGCACACCGAGCGCCTGGTCGAGCGCCTCCAGAAACTCGGCATCGGGCTGCACGTGATAGCACCCGTTCTGCGGGCCGTTCACGCCACGCAGAAACAGGTACAGCGCGCCACCGAGGTGCTGCTCGGGCCGATAGCCTGCGCCCAGACGCACCTTCAGCAAACGGTGCAAGGCCAGCATGTACAGCCCGGCCTGCACGTCGTAGCGGTGCTGGGCCATCGAGGCTTCAAGGGCACCCTGGTGGTAGTCGGCATCTCGCGCGCCCAAGTGGTTGGACTTGTAGTCGAGCACCCAGTAGCGACCGTCGTGCAAGAACACCAGGTCGGCAAACCCCATCAGCATGCCGTGCAGTTCGCGCTGCGGCAGCGGCGGGCGCGCGACGCCGTGCAACAGGTGCTCGCGGCAGAGGCGGTCCACGTCAGCGGCTTTCAGGTGCTGGCTGGGCAACCAGAACTCCATCTCAGGCAGCAGCGTGCCCACACCGTCGAGCGCAGCGCCGAGGGGCGCGAGCGGCCGGCTCACGACCTCGCGCAGCCAGGCCACGACCTCGGCGCCACGGTGTCCCCAGCCCTGGCGCTCGCAGCGCCGCAGCAGCTGCGCCTGGAGTGCCTCCACGTCGTTGAGGGCGAACTGCTCACCCGCCAGCCACTCGAGCTGGTCGTGCAGGAAATTGCCCGGCATGGCACCACGCGGAAACGCATGCCAGGCCTGGCTGGACGATGCGAAGTTCGACGCAAAGTTCGATACAGCGGGCCCCTGGTCTTGGGCGCCATCGAGCAGGTCGTCTTCACGCATCGAGGGCAACAGCGGCAAGGGTGTGTGCACGATGTTGCGCACCAGGGCCGAGAAGCTACCGATGGACCAGCGGCGCTCGAAGTCGGCGTCGAACGGAGGGGCCTCGCGAAGCAGCGTGTCGTCTTGCTGTGGCTTCAGCGGGGTGATGTTCGGGCGCTCGTCGGCCGCCTCGAGGTGAATGCCCGAGCCCGGCGCCGCCAGACCCTGCAAGGCCTGCAGCAGTGCACCGTCTTTCAACGACGCCCCGCCAGACAACACCTGGCCGATCGCACTCGACGCCAGGCGCGACTCATGCGAGTTGCCGTTCTTGACTGCGCCCAGTCCCAGCCACAGCGCATGCCGCGCCCGCGTGAGCGCCACGTAGAGGAGGCGCAGGTCTTCGCGCAGGCGCTCCTTGTCGGCCTGTGTCACGCCCGCTTCGGTGACGTGCAGGTGCAGGCGGCGCTGACCACTGTCGTCCACCAGGCTGAGCACACTGAGGTCTTTCTTCTTGACCGTGCGCACGCTGTTCACGAAAGGCAGCAGCACCACCGGGTACTCGAGCCCTTTGGACTTGTGCACGGTGACCACCTTCACCAGGTCGGCATCGCTTTCCAGGCGCACGATCTGGTCGTCGCCGCTGGCGCTGCCCTCTCTGCCCTCTTCGACCCGCAGTTCCAGCCAGCGCAGCAGCGCCTGCTCGGTGTCGAACTGGCGGCTCGCGTTCTGCAGCAGCTCGGCCAGGTGCAGAAAGTTGGTGAGGCGGCGTTCGCCATCGGGCTCGGCCATCCAGCGTGATGGCAATGACAACAGGTGCAGCGTCTGGCGCAGCATGGTGAGCACACCCTGGCTCTGCCACACGGCATGCAGCTGGCGGAGCTGCTCGCTGCGCTTGTCGAAGGCTTCATCGTCGTCGGCCAGCAGCATGAGCTCGGCCAGCGACAGGCCCACGGTGGCCGTGGCCAATGCGGCCCGCACGAGGCGGCTGTCGCGCGGCGAGGCCACTGCACGCACCCAGCGCAGCAGGTCGAGTGCTTCTCGGCTCGCAAACACCGAGTCTTTGTCGGACAGGTAGACCGAGGCGACACCGCGGCGCCGCAGCTCGCGCCGCACCGCCTCGGCCTCGCGCCCTGTGCGCACGAGCACGGCGATGTCGGCCGGGCGCAGCCGGTGGAACGGTTGGCCTGCGGCCTCGAACCCCGCGCCTGCATCGTTCAGCCACACGACGATCTGCTCGGCGCAGCGCGCGGCGAACGCGCGCTGGCTGCTGCGCTGGTCGAGCAGGTCCAGCTCGTGGCAGATGGTGATGGGGGCGACAGGTTCGCTCGCATCGACATGGCCTGCTGCGTGGCCGACGGCGCTGTGCACCAGCACGGCCTCACGCCCGCGGGCCTTCACGGCAGAGAACGGCAGTGGGTTGTCGTGCTCGTGGCGCCGCAACAGGAAAGCGCCCTCGCCCGCCCTCAGCTCGGCCTGGCCGAACAGGTGGTTCACCGCCGCCACCAGGTCTTGCGTGGAGCGGTGGTTGGTCTCGAGCACATGGTGCCGGCCTTGGGTGGCGCGACGGGCGGTGAGGTAGCTGTAGATGTCGGCGCCACGGAAACCGTAGATCGATTGTTTGGGGTCACCAATCAGCAGCAGCCCTGTTTCGGGGTCATTGCGCTCGATGCGGTAGAGCTTGTCGAAGATGCGCGACTGCAGCGGCGAGGTGTCCTGGAACTCGTCGATCAGGGCGACCGGGTACTGCGTGACGATGCGCTCACGCAAGCGGCTTGCACGGTTCGGCAACCCACCATCGTCTTCTGCCGCATCAGCGCCTTCGAGCGCCGCATCGAGTCGCTCCAGCATGTCGGCGAAGCCGTATACGCCGTGCTGCGCCTTCAGCTGCGCCACCCTGCGCGATACCTGCCTGGCTGCATGGGCTCGCAAGCCTGCGGCCGGCGGAACCAGGTGATCAAGGGCATCGAGTGTGCCGACCAGCGCGTTCAGCGCAGTAGGCATCACCAGGTCGAAACCGGGATTGGCAGCTTCGAGCATGCCTTCCGTGGTGAGGCGATGGCGGGCGCTGTCGGTCAATCCGGGCTGCTCGAGGCTCGGATCCTGAGCCCATGCGGCGAGCTTGTCGCACCATGCATTGAAGAAGCGCGGTTGAATCTTGCTCTTGCTGACACCACAGGGTTTGGCATCGACCAATCCTTGCAACCAGGCACGCAAGTCATCGGCGCGCTGGACCCAGCCTTCTTTGAGCGACCCAAGCTCCGCTGCGCGCTGGGCTGACAAACGCGTCACCAACTCACCCAGCGCCTCCGCGTCAGCCATCGGGTCGTGCGGCAGGGCTGCCGCGCCATGGCGCAACACGTCTCGCGTCTGCCGCACCAGGGCTTCGACACTCGGCCACACCTTCAACGCAGCGTCCAGCACCTCGCCTTGCAGCGGGTAGAGCTGCTGGCGCCAATAATCGTGAGCGGCTTCGTCGAACAGCGCGCCTTCATCGGCCAGCAGCTCTTCCTTGAACAGGCTGCCGCTGTCGAACGCGTGCTCGCGCAGCATGCGCTGGCACCAGGCGTCGATGGTGTGAACCGAGGCGTCGTCCATGGCCTCGGCCGCGGCGGCAAGCCGCCAGGCGGCCGTGGCGCGGGCCGGGCCTTCGGGGAACGCTGCGAGCAGTGCAGGCAAGACGGTGTCGCGTGAATCGGGCAAGGCCTGGCCGCGGAAGCAGCGGGCCGCTTCGATCAGCCGTTCGCGGATGCGGTCGGACAGCTCGCGCGTGGCGGCGCGCGTGAACGTGAGCACCAGAATCTCTGCGGGCGACAGCGGGCGGGAGAAAGCCGCGCCCTCCTCGCCCGCGCCGAGCACAAGGCGCAGATAGAGCGCAGCGATGGTCCAGGTTTTACCTGTGCCGGCGCTGGCTTCGATCAGGTGGCTGCCCCACAAGGGCAGGCGCATGACGTTGAGCGGCTCAGTCATCGAGGCCCTCCGCATCGCCGGCTTCTCGGTCACTGTCGCCATCGAAGAGGCCCTCGCCCAGAGGATGCACTTCGACATGGGTGGCAGCCCACTCCGCCATGGGACGGTACAGGCGGTCGGCGAGCGCTTCGAAGCGGCCGTCGTCGCTCAAGGCCTCGAAGTCGGGATAGATGCGCGCCAGACAAGGCTCTCCCACTTCACCCGACAGCTTGAAGCCGCCCTCGTACGTGCCTGCGGCATCCCGGTCCGCTACATGGGCCAGTGCCGTTTTGCAGGCCACAGGCAGCGGCCCGCGCATGCCTTCTTGCCAGGCCAGAAGCAAGTCGTCGAGTGCTTCGGTGGCTTCGTCCTGAGGCAGTCCGTGGTACGACACGTGGGCGTCACGCCCCACCAGCACGCCCTGGGCATCGACGCCACAGACGCTCGCGGCGAGCATCTTCACCCACGGGCCGATGAGGCGCTCCAGGCGCAGCGTTCGTTTCTTGCCGGCCAGCAAGCGGCTGGGCTCGATGTCGAGCACGAGCTGCAGGCCGACGGGTGACTCGTTCGCTGCGAGCCAGTCGTCCAGCACCACACCGCCATGTTCGTGACGCAGCGGCTGGGCCGCCGCGACCAGCGGGACCTGCCGGTGCAGGTCACGCCAAGCGGTGAGCATGGGGGCGACTTCTGCCGCAAGGGTCTCGCGGGCGCGTTCGGCAAACGCACCCATGGGCAGACGGCCTTCCCGCTGCAACGCGAGCAAGCGACTGTGGACCAGCTCGGTCACCGTGCGCGCATCGTCCACATCGAAGGCCTCGACCAGCTCGCGCACGATGCCGTACTGCTGCAAGGCATCGAGCGCAAACGACTCTTCGTCGGGCGGCGACGCACCGGCATCGGAGAACACGACGTCGAGCCGTTGGCGGAAAAAGTCTTTCACCGGGTTGGCGAGGAAGCGCGTGAGGCGCGCCACCGTGAGGGGCTCGCTGAGTTCGGTCTCGGCCTCATCGAACAAGCTCGCTTCCATGGCGCCGCCCGAGGGCCGGTGTGCCGCCTGCCATTCGCGGGCAAAGGTGAACAGAGGGTCGTTGGTCTGCTGCGCGTCGCTGACGGGGCCCTCGAAGTAGCGGCGGCTGAAGGGCTGCAGCGGGTGTTCGGTGGTGCGCTCGGCCAGCACACCTTCAGGCCAGCCGGCCCCCAGGTACTCGCGCAACTGCGACACCAGCACCGACGGCGGCAACTCGGTGTTGTCGCGCACGTTGCGGCCGGTCCAGCTCAGGTACAGCACACGGCGTGCCGACAGCACCGCCTCGAGCAGCAGTTGGCGGTCGTCGTCGCGCCGCGAGCGGTCACCGGGTCGCGACTGGCCGGGCAGCGTCATCAGGTCGAAGTCACTGCGCACGGCGGCACGCGGATAGTCGCCATCGTTCATGCCCAGCAGGCACACCACCTCGAAGGGGATGGAGCGCATGGGCATCAGAGTGCAGAAGGTGACGCCGCCACCGAGAAATCGCCGACCCAGAGTGGGCTCGTCGAGCCCCTGCAGCCAGGCCTCGCGAAAAGCGGCCAGTGGCAAGGCCTCGTCGAAGCCGGCCGTGTCGCAGGTGTCGAGCCAGTTCGTGAGCGCCTCGTGCAGCAGGCCGAGGCTGAGCCGCTCGTGTTCGTCGGTGGGTGCGAAGAGGCCGCTCAACAGGCTGCGGGCCCGCTGTGCCCACTGCACCGGCGTGAAGGCACCGCTCGCGTCTTTCCACCAGCCCAGCAGGCCGTCGAACAGCGCGGCCAGCGAGCCGGCCATGCCGGCATCGAGCCCGCCCACCTCGGTGTAGGGCTCGATGCCATCGAAGCCGGCGCCCGAGTCCACCGCGCCGCTCGCATAGCCGAGCAGCATGCGCTGCAGGCCGAAGAGCCAGGTGTTCTGCTCGCCACAGGCGGCCAGACCGAGGTCGGAGCGCTGCTCGGCGTTCAGCCCCCAGCGCACACCGGCACCAGCCATCCAGTCGGCCAGCTGGGGCAGCTGGTCGGGCTCAAGACCCACCCGCGCCGCGATGGCCGGCACGTCGAGCAGGTCGCGGATGTCGGTGAGGCGGCAGCGCTGAAGCGGCAGCTGCAGCAGCCACTCGGCGGCCACGACCAGCGGGTTGTGGCCGCGGTCGCTGACGTCGGCGATGTCGAAGGGAATGAAGCGCGCGTCGCTGCGCGGGTACTGGCCGAAGACCGCACGGATGGCCGGGGCGACGGTGTCGATGTCCGGCACCATCACCACGATGTCCCTCGGCCGCAGAGGCTGCCCGCCAGGCGGTGCGGCGAGCAGCGCCAGCAGCTGGTCGTGCAGCACCTCGACCTCGCGCTGCGCGCTGTGGGCCATGTGGAAGACGATGGAGCGGTCGTCGGGCGCCAATGCTGCACGCGGGTGCTCGGCCAGCGGCAGCAGGTCGCGGATGTGCGCCTGCACCTGACCCAGCAGATGCAGCCCCGGCCCATCGTCGAACAGGTCGACCTTGGGGATGGCAAAGCGCTGCTGCGCACTGAGCGCGTCGTCGAAGGCATCGAGCTGGCGCACGAAGTCACTGCCCTGCCGCCCCCATGCAGCAAGCAGCGGGTGGGCATGCACGTGCAGGTCTTCGACCGGCACGGTGGCGAGGTCATGGCCCAGGCGGTGCGGATGACGGTGGCGGGCCATCTGCAGCAGCTCGCGGCCAGGCACGATGTCGGCCCAGTGGTATTGGCACGGGTTGGGCACGGCCAGCAGCACCTGCGAGCGACTCGCCAACGCGGCCAGCGCCTGCAGGGTTTGCAACGGCAGGTGCGACATGCCGAACAACACCACGCGGCGTGCGACCGGCGCGGCCAGCGGCCGGCCCGACGCCATGGCATCGATGAACCGCTGGTGCAGGCGTGGCCGCAGGGCGAGCCGCTGGCGGTCGTCGAGCGGGTCGAGCAGTTTGCGCCACAAGGCGGCCTGCCAGCGTTGTCCTTCGGGCAAGGGCAAGGCCTGGCCGTTCAAAGACGTGATGACATCGCGGCCCCGCTCCCACTCGGCCAGCCAGTCACTGCGGTAGACCTGGTACTGGTCGTACAGCCCGGCCAGGCGATCACACAGTTGCAGGCGCCGCACGGCATCACCCGCGCGCAGAAAACCGTTGAGCGGTTCGAACACGGCCTCGCCTGCGCACTCGGGCAGCAGGTGCATCAGACGCCAGGTGAGTGCAGCCTTGTCGAGCGGGGACTGGGCAGGCACCTCGGCGCGGCCCAGCGCTTGGCGAAAGCTGCGCCACAGAAAACGCGCCGGCAGCTCAACCCGGCTCGCCGCACAAATGCCCTGGCGCTCGGCCAGGGCCATCTTGAGCCACTCGGCCACACCGTTGCTTTGCACGAGGAAGACCTCTTCTTCGAGCGGCGCCAGCGGCTGACGTTCGATCCACTCGAACACGGCCTCGCGCAGCAACTCGGAGCGGTTGCCATGGAGCACGAGCAGGCCGGGCTGAATGTCGGTGGGCATCAGCGAGGACGATTCAGGCGGTGGGAGTGGACGAGGAGGCGGGTCATCAAAAACTATGCAAGGGCAACGCAAGAACAACGCAAGAACAACGCAACAACGCTCAGACGCCTTGGGGCATCGGCGCGTCAGTCGAGCCGATGGTACGTGCTGGCTGGCTCACCAGGTGAGCCGGAAAAACCCCTTGCCATGCGGTATGCTGAACCGCATCGCCGCAGCGTGAGCGCGGCACTCGGGTTTGCCCGCCCTCTCCTTCACCATGACGAACTGGATCTTCGGTCTCATTGGCGCTGCCATCCTGCTGGGCATCTGGTGGCTCCTCGGTGCCGCCCGCGAGCGCAAGCGGCGGGAAGAACTCGCCCGCTGGCGCCGCGACCGCACCGGCCGCAACACCTTGTTTGCCGATGGCCCCGACCGGCCGGTGCAACGCGACTACACCGCGCGCTCGCAACCGGAGCGCCCCGACTACACCAGCTCGGCCTCGGTCGAGCACGCGTCCACACTGCCGGTGTCGTTCGCCAGCTCGGACGCTTGGTCGTCGAACGACACCTGTTCGCCGTCGAGCTCCGACAGCTCGTGTGACAGCGGCTCGTCGTCGTCGAGCGACTGACCCCAACGCAACTTTCCGATGAGCGAAAGCAAAAGCAAACCAAGCGCAGCCGCCCAATCAAGCAACCACGCGAGATCCGGCTCTGCCGGTCGACCCGTGGGCGCCCCTTGGGGGCAGGAGCGTCAGCGACTGGGGGGCACCATCACCACAATGCCGTCTTCGTCGGCGTAGAGCCAGTCACCGGCGCGCACCCGCACACCCTGCACCAGCACCGGCACATCGCGCTGGCCCTCGTTGCGCTTTTCGGTGGGCCACGGCATCAGCGCCAATGCGCGGATGCCGACGTCGCACTCGGCGAGTTCAGCTGAATCGCGCACGCAGCCGTCGACCACCACCCCTGCCCAGCCGTTCTTGGCTGCTGCCGCACCGATGTTGCCGCCCACCAGGGCGCGGCGCAGCGAGGCGCCGCCGTCGACCACCAGCACACGGCCCAGGCCGGGCTCGTCGAGCGCGGCCTTGACGAGCGAGTTGTCCTCGAAGCACTTCACCGTGCTCACGGGGCCGGCAAACTTGCGGCGCTGGCCGTAGTCATGGAACACGGGCGGCAGCACACGAAAGCTGTCGTCGGTGCTGTTTTTGTGGGCGTCGCACAGGTCGCAGGTGGCGAAGGCCGGCGAGGTGGAAGCGGTTGAGCTCATGGGGGATCACCTTGTCGAAGCGGAGATGGAAAATCAACGCACCAGACTGCATGACAAGCCCGGTGTGCTGCACCGCGCCATTGTAGGCAAGCGCGAGCAGCTGCCACCGTGCGCAGGTGCTGGTTTCAGCGCCAGAACCGGGGCCCTCCGCCAGCGATCACACGGCAGGAGTCAGGCGCGCATTCATCTCCGCACGCCGCTTCGACCGCGCCACCCCGATGCCCACCGCCGAGGCCGACACCACCCCGAGTGCCAGGGCGGCGGCAGCCCCATAGAACACCTGGTGCGGCACATGGCGGTCGACCATCGCGCCGAACAAGGGCGCGGCCATTGCAAAGCCCAGGTCGAGGCCGGAGTACACCGTGCCGTACACACGCCCGGTGGCGCCCGGCGGAGCGGCACGCTTGATGAGCATGTCGCGCGACGGCCCGGCCAAGCCGGTCCCGAAACCTGCGACAGCAGCCACCCACACGGCGAGCGTCCCGGGCAACGCGCCGGTTCCCACAAGAAACAACAGCAGCGCCGAGCCCATCAGGCACACACCGATGATGCGTTCGAGCCGCTCTGCGCGCGCCGCCAGAAAGCCCCCTACCACCATGCCGGCCGCACCGAACAGCATGAAGCCGGTGACGACGAACACCGTCTGGCGGTCGACCATGCCGTACATGTTGTTGAGTGCCGGACTGGCAAAGCTCTGGATCGCACTCAGGGCGCAGGTCGAGAAGAAGAAGAATGAAAAGCAGAGCCAGACCGAGGGCAGCCGCAGGAAGGCCATCGGGTGCTCGGTCTCCAGGGCCGCTTGCGCCGCAGGGGTCGATGCCCAGGCACCTTGGCGGTCGTCGATGGCATCTCGGTTGAACCACAACAGCGTGATGACGAACAGCGCCCACACACCCATTGCCGCCGATGCACAGCGCCAGGAGCCGGTGAAGGCCGTCAGTCCGACAAGGAACACAGGAGCGGCCGCCCAGCCCAGGTTGCCTGCGATGCCATGCACTGCAAAGCCGTGGCCCAGACGCGCCGGGGACACCCGCTTGTTCAGGATGGTGAAGTCGACCGGGTGGAACGGTGCGTTGCCCAGCCCCGCCAGCGCAGCGCCGATGACCAGACCGGTGTAGCCCTGGGCCGTCGCTGTGGCAATGGCCCCCAGCACGAAGCAACCCAGCGCCGCAAACATCACCGGCCGCGCGCCGACGCGGTCGACGAGGAAACCGGCCAATGCCTGCCCCACACCCGAAATCAGAAAGAACAACGACACCAGCAGACCAAGGTCCACATAGGTCAGGCCGAACTCCTTGATGAAGACGGGGAACAGCGGCGGCAGCATCAAATGGAAGAAGTGCGACGAACCGTGGGCCAGGCCGATGAGGCCGATGGTGCGGGCGTCCTGTGCCAACGGCACGCTAGGCGGCGCAGTGGGTGCGATGGAGGAAATAGGTGTCATCGGAATCAAGAATGAGGGCGCTGTCGGCAGGCGAGGAACAACTCGCAAAAGCAATGAGCGACTCTAGGCGGGCACGCACCGTCCGGGTTACGATAACTTGTCAATTTCTATCGAGAAGACGACAAATGACCTCCTCCACTTCGTCAGGTGCCACTTCAGCGGCCCGCATGCGCCGCCGGGCCAGCGTGCCCCCGGTCGACCCGCAGCAGTACGCGCCCACCGCAGAGCGGCCCGTGCGCGCAAAGAGCCGCCACCTGGAAACCGACACCGAGGTCGCCTCTCACCGGCACCCCTGGGGGCAGCTGGCGTTTTCGATCACGGGCGTCGTTCGGCTCACGACTGCGCGCAGCACCTACATCGTGCCGCCCTCGCGTGCCGTGTGGATTCCGCCCGGCGTGGACCACGCGGTCACGGTGGTCGAAGCGGCCGAACTGCGCACGCTCTACCTTTATCAGGACGCTGAGCGCTGCGGCCCGGAAACCCCTTCCCGCGCCGACTCCCCTTGGCACCTGTGCCGAGTCATCGAGGTGTCGAGCCTGCTGCGCGAACTGGTGATGCACCTCACGGCCGACCCCGGACAGAACCAGGCGAGCGAACGCGAACACCACTTGAGTGCACTGGTGCTCGACGAACTGCGGCACGCGCAGCCCGTGCCGCTGGGCGTGGACCTGCCCCACGACAAGCGGCTGCTCTCGCTGTGCGAGGCCGTGCTCGACGATCCGGCCCGCTGGAGCACCCTCGACAACCTGGCGCAAAGCGCCGGTGCCAGCCCGCGCACCGTGGCCCGGCTCTTTCGCAGCGAACTGCAGACCACCTTCCTCCAATGGCGCCAGCAGGTGCTGCTGGCAAAAGCCTTGTCGATGGCGGCGCGCAAGGTGCCCATGGCCGTCATTTCGGCCGAGCTGGGGTATGCGAGCCCGAGTGCATTCACTGCGATGGTTCGGCGTTCAGTGGGCGCCCCTCCAAGCAGGTTCTTCATCTGATTCCAGCGGGCGCGTCTACCCCCCACTTCGATGGATATTGGCGCCAAGCCCATCTTGGCAACCTTGAATCAACGATTCGTTTCACTCGTCACGTGGTGATCGAGTACCTTCCTATTTAGACTTGGATGCACACCCGCAACCGCCTCGCGCCTGTACATCCCTGCCGGCGTTGCCTCCCCCGAGTTGCCAGGAGATCCCTCATGCTCACTTCCCTGTTCGGCGACCTGCGCGCCATCCGCAGCCACGGCCGCGATACCGATGCCGATGACGAGACGCAAGGCTTCGCGGCCACCGCCATCATGGAGAGCACAGCCACCGAGGTGAATGACAACGGCCAGATGGTCGATCGCCACCTGAGCGACCTCGTGGTGTCGGGCTCGCCCGCCCAAGCCATCCGAAATCATTTCGCATCCACTCGCGCTGACCTCGACACGGCCAACCGCCTCATCGCCATCCTCGACCCGACCGGCGTGTGGGCCTCAGGTGTCATCAAGGCGTTGTCGGATGCGAGCGGCCGCCCGGTGGAGCGGCTGCACCTGCGCGAACAAGGCACGCTGCGCACGCTGGCCGTGATCGAGCGAACCACGCTCGAGCGCCGCAACGAAGACGCGCTGCGCATCTACCACGCCGATGTGCGCGCCCCTGGTGGCGACAACGCGGCCATTCCCGTGGCCCTGATGGAGCGCAGCCACCTCACGGCCGTGATCGTGGGTGCCATGTCGCCCCACGCCATCGACGACATGCTGCGCTCGCTGCACACCTCAGTGGGCGAACCGGAGTGGCGCTGCCCCACGCTGCTGTTCATGCTGCCGCCCAACGCGGTGTGGATCGCCAACAAGATCGCCATGATCGACTGGCCGCAGCGCCTGCGGGTGCAGGTGCTCAATGAGTCGCTCACCAGCGCCTCCGCTGTGTGGAATGCGCTGCTGGGCATGTGGAACCGGGTGAAGTCGGTTCCGACTTTCAAGCCCACGCCAGTGAACGCGCCGCACGGCCTCGAAGATTTCCCCATCAAGGTGGCCGACCTTCACGCCGCCGAAGCCGAGCAAGCACTGGTCGCCACCGGCCAGGCCACGGAGCTGCCCGACGACGCCGAGCTCTCGCCTGAAGAAGATCCGGTGCCGCATGCAACGCTGGCACCGCAGGCCGAGCTGCCGATGGCGCGTGTGGCCACCGTCACCTCACTGCCGGTGGCTTCATCCACGCCGCCGGTCGGGCCCACCCTGAGCTTTCACGCTGCGCAGCAGGCCATCAACAGCATGGCCAGCATCGACGGGCTCATCGGTGGCGCCATCGTCGACACCAGCACCGGCATGATGCTTGCCCGCCACGCCACCGACGACAGCCTCGTCCTCGAACTCGCTGCCGCTGGCGCCACCCAAGTGCTGCGCGCCCACCAGCAGGCTGCGCGCCAGATGGGCATGACCGACGAGATCGACGAGATCATCACGAGCGCCGGCATGCGCCACCATGTGATGCGCACGGTCTCGCACCACAAGGGCTTGTTCCTGTTTGCCGTGCTCGACAAACAAAAGACCAACCTGGCCCTGGCCCGCTACAAGCTGATGGAAGCCGAGCAAAACCTGGCCTGACACTCGGCATCGGGCTTGAGGAATCACCCGCGCCGGTTGTGTCACGGGCGCTCGGCTACCATTGGCATCACGCAGTCCCCTGCTGTCTGCGAAGTTTCAAGCCATGAGCCAAGTGTTGTTCGACTATCCCCTTCAAGACGCCGACGGCGCCACCTGCACGGCCCACGCCTGGGCCAAGGTGCCCGAGCCGCAGACACCCGCCAGCCGGGCTGAATGGAAGGCCCGCGCCAAGGCGCTGCTGGAAGCCAACAACGCGGTGCTCGTGGCCCACTACTACGTGGACGGCGACCTGCAAGATCTGGCACAAGAGACCGGTGGCTGCGTGGCCGACTCGCTCGAGATGGCCCGCTTCGGCCGAGACCACGCCAGCCAGACGCTCATCGTCGCAGGCGTGCGTTTCATGGGCGAGACCGCCAAGATCCTCAGCCCCGAGAAGCGCGTGCTGATGCCCGACCTCGACGCCACCTGCTCGCTCGACCTCGGCTGCCCCCCCGACGACTTCGCCCGCTTCTGCGACGCCCACCCCGACCGCAAGGTCGTGGTGTACGCCAACACCAGCGCCGCCGTGAAGGCCCGCGCCGACTGGATGGTCACGAGCTCCTGCGCGCTGGCCATCGTGCAGCACCTGAAGGCGCAAGGCCACAAGATCTTGTGGGCCCCTGATCGCCACCTGGGGCGCTACATCCAGGAAGAAACCGGCGCCGACATGCTGATGTGGAACGGCGCCTGCATCGTCCACGATGAATTCAAAGGCGTGGAGTTGGAGTTGCTGCGCAAGGAGCATCCGCAGGCGACGGTGCTGGTGCATCCCGAGTCGCCGCAGGCGGTGGTGATGCAGGCCGACCTCGTCGGCTCGACCTCGCAGTTGTTGAAGGCCGTCGTCGAGGGCCAAGCCAGCGAGTACATCATCGCCACCGACAACGGCATGTTCCACCGCATGCAGCAACTGGCCCCCGGCAAGACGCTGATCGAAGCGCCGACCGCCGGCAAGAGCGCCACG
>JBEGTX010000106.1:0-7414 GCA_041179165.1 Pseudomonadota bacterium
GTCCATTTTTCACCGTCTTTTTGTCCCATAGCGGGGCTATGGGCCTGCAAATCCGGCAAAAACTGTCCTCGCTGGGGCCGATTTTCGCTTTCGACGTTCCAAGTCCGACAGGCTCCTAGCACGCCCACGCCGGTGGACGGCGTGGCCGGCACTTCCTGGTTGCCCGACAGCTTGCCTGTGAAATGCGGCTGGTGCGTGCCCAGCGGATTGGAGCAAGCCGACAGCGCCAAGGCGCCCACCAGGGCGGCCGAGGACAACAGGAAATGACGGAAGGTGATCATGAAAAACTCCGAAGGTGAAGCGCTCGCCGAGCGCGCGCGCCGAGTGGAAGGGTCTGCCACGTTCTGAGGAAGGTGGCTGGAGAAGGCGCACCAGGCTCCCGCACGGGGGCAGGATCGGTGGAAGGACCCGGCGGGTCCTGCACGTCAGGCGCTGGGGGTTCGGGCATCGGCTGCGGCGGAATGTCCACGGGCGGCAAGGGCATGGGCGGAACCGAGCCGGGTTGCGGAGTGGAATCAGCACGCGAGCGCGGCAATGCGGAGCCCTGGGGGCGCCGCATTGCCGGCGATCGGCCGAGAGGGGCCGAGATCAGTGCAGTCACAGCTTGTCGATGCCGCGCTTGACCTTTTCCTTCGCATCGCCGAAACCGGCCTTCACCTTGCCGGTGACTTGGTCGGCCTGGCCTTCTGCGCGCAGACGGTCGTTGCCCACTGCCTTACCGGCAGCTTCTTTCACATTGCCCTTGGCCTGGTCGAGACGGCCTTTGACTTGGTCCTTGTTCATGAAGAGTCCTTTCAAAGTGAGTGGCACCGGAACCCGAAGATGCCGTGAACGGCGTCTGTTCCGATGGGTCCACTGTGAACTCGCGGTGCACAGGGGTCTGTCGGCCACAGGGGACAGCCTGCGTAGGACGATGCCGGCCTGCCGCAAGGCCGGGTTACCCTCCGATGCGCAGGGGCTTCGATACTGCAATTACGCCGGCTTACGACGTTGAAACCGCGTTGGCCCCACCATGTGCATGCGCGGCTCTGACTGCCGCGTCGAAGGACACCGCTTCATGAATCACCTGGCTCCGGCCCTGAGCGAAGAACGCCCCCCGCTGCAGCTGCTGAGTGTGGCACCGGCTGGCGAGATCGACTCCGTGCTTGGCGCACTGGACGCCAGTGTGGCCAGCGTGCCGGCGCCTGTAGCGCGCTTCACGCGGGTGCTCGAAGCGTGGCTGCCTTTCACGGTGCGCATGGTCTGCACCGATGCCGATCTGTTGCGCGTGCAAGGGCTGCGGGCGCTGTCGTACGGGCGGCATCTGCCGGGGGTCGGCGCGTCGTTCGGGCTGGCCGATCCCATCGACCGCATGGACGACACCACGGTGCTCATCGCAGAAGACAAGCACACCGGCGACGTCGTGGGATCGCTGCGCATCCAGACCAACCTGAGGCAGTCGCTGCAGATCGAGCACAGCGTGGAGCTGCCCGAGTTCTTGCAAGGGCAATTGCTCGCCGAGATCACGCGCTTGAGCGTGATGCCCGGCTACAGCGGCCCGGTGCGTCTGGCGCTGGTGAAGGCCAGCCACTTGTACTGCGTGGCCATGCAGATCAGCGGCGTGATGGCCGGCTCGCGCCCGTCGCTGCTGCGCTTGTACCGAAGCCTGGGCTTTGCGCCGGTGTACGACGACGGCCGACTGGTGCCGCTGCGCCATGCGGGCAATCTGCCGCATCACATCCTGGTGCGCGACATGGTCACGGCCGAAGCCGAGAGCCGCCAGCGCGGGCACGCCGACTATCCGTTTGTCTTTCGCACGTACCACCCGGACATCGCGTTGTTCGACACCGTGCAGCGTCTGAGCAAAGTGCCACCGGTGCCGCGCGCGGAAATGGCGCACGCCTGATCGCACGCACGGGGCGATCACGCCGCCTGGGTGGCGTTGGCGAAGTGAGGGAGGTGGTGGCGCAGCATGCCCCTCAGCTGCTCGTTGTTGAAGGGCTTGGCCAGAAAGTCGTCCATGCCGGCGGCCAGGCACTGCTGCCGGTCTTGTTCGAACACGTTGGCGGTGAGGGCCACCAGCGCGATGCGCGGCAGGCCTTGTTCGGCCTCGTGCGCACGGATGCGCCGCGCGGCTTCGAAGCCGTCCATCTCGGGCATCTGGCAGTCGAGCAGCACGAGATCGGGCCGCCCGTCCATGCTGCATACACGCTCCAACACTTCGAGGCCGTTCACGGCGCGCTCCACCGTGAGGCCGCACTGCTGCAACGCGGCCGCGGCCACGATGGCGTTGACATCGTTGTCTTCGGCGAGCAGCACCGTGCCGTGCAGCTCGTCCATGTCTTCAGCTTCGGCTGGGGTGGCTTGAGGCTCCGCCACACGTGGCGCCGAAGCCTCGGGCAAAGGCAGGCTGACCTCGAACACCGAGCCCTGGCCCACTTGGCTGCGGCACACGATGCTGCCGTTCATGGCCTCGCAGATGCCGCGGGTGATGCTCAGGCCCAGGCCCGTGCCGCCGAAGCGGCGGCTGTTGGAGCTGTCGGCTTGCACGAAGGGTTCGAAGATGCGGTCCAGCATGACCTCGCTCATGCCCATGCCGGTGTCATGCACCTGCAGCACCAGCCGGCCTGATGCGCCGTTGGACAGGCTCACCTTCACTCGGCCCGTGTCGGTGAACTTGATGGCATTGCCGATGAGGTTGAACAGCACCTGGCGCATTCGGAAAGGGTCGGCCAGGCGCCAGCACGGGCCGTTGAACGCGAAGTGGACATCGAGCTCCAGGCCTTTTTCTTCGGCCGACGGCCTGCACATGAGCACGGTTTCGTCCACCAGCGCGCACACGTTCACGGGCTCCGGACGCAGGTCGATGCCATGGGCACCGAAGCGCGAGAACTCGAGGATGTTGTTGATGAGCCCGAGCAGGTGCTCGCCACAGCGTCGCAGCACGGCCATGCCGTGCTGGCGCGCTGAGGTGCTGGGCTCATCGACCAGCAGCGCCGACATGCCCAGGATGCCGTGCAAAGGCGTGCGCAACTCGTGGCTCATGTTGGCCACGAATTCGTTCTTCGCCCGGTTTTCTTCGCGCGCCAAGGCCAGCGCGCTCGACAACTCCTGGGTCAGCCGTTCGTTCGCAAAGCGCAGCGTGAGCATTTCCACCACATGCTGCTCGGAACGGCGCGTGGCGCGCAGCAGCAGGGCCAGGAAGATGAGGATGGCAAAACCGCCGTACAGACCGAACGCATCGCCGCGCACCAGCATGAACGCCGCGGCCGGCAACAAGGCGGGCACCGTGTAGAGCACACAGGCTTGCCACTCCACATGCAGCACGAAGGCGGCCACCGCACAGACGCCCGCCAGGGTGGCCACGATCACCGTCATGGTGGCCACATCGTCGCCTGGCATGAGCAGCATGCCGGCCAAACCCCAGACGATGCCGTCGATGAACAGCATGAGCTTGCCCCAGGTCATCCACGCGGGGTTGTCATCGGTGCGGCGCAAGAACAGGAAGCCGTGCAGCATGCGAGGCAGCACCACGATGACCTTCACCGCGAGCCACCAGATCAGCAGTTCAGACGACACACTGCCCTGCAGATGCAAGGCCAGCGCCATGGCAAACACCGTGGCCACCAGCGTGGCGACCGAGGTCTGGTCGAACAACATGCTCATCTGCGCGCCGCGCACGCGCCAGCCGATGTCGTCGACGGCATCGGCTGGCGGGGCGGAGGCAGGGATGTCGGGCATGTGCACCGTGAGGAGCCTGGGAGTCGTACGTTACTCCTTTCAGGCCCCGGCGAATCACCCAAATTGGGGGCGGTTCAACCTCTTGTGGTATGAGGGATCGACAAGAACGCCCGCTCGGAGCAGGCTTTCCATCTCCTAGGGTTTTCCCGTGGTTGGGGTGGTGGCTGCCAGCGCATCGGCCTCGCAGTCGGCCTGGAGCTGGGTCCAGCCTGCGGTGCCCAGCGCACTCAGCGTGCGCATGTTGTTCTCGAAGATGTCTTCGGCCTCGGGGAAGGCTTCCACGGCACGGTCCACGCTCTCTTCTCGCAGCAGGTGCAGCGTGGGCCAGGGTGAGCGGTTGGTGGCGTTGGTGACGTCGCCCGGGTCGGTGTCGGCGAATTGAAAATCAGGGTGAAAGCTCGCCACCTGCAACACGCCGGCGTAGCCGAGCTCTTCCACGGCGGCATCGGCCGCATCGAGAAAGTCGTTGAAGTCGATGAAGTCGCCCAGCACCTGGGGGTGAACGATGACCGTGGTGTCCACCTTCTCCGGATTGGCCTCGGCCAGAAAGTGCATCTCGGCACACAGCGTGTCGAGCAGCGTCTGCTCGTCGGTGGCATCGCTGTGCACGTAGCGGATCTGGTTCTTGACGCTCACCGCCTTGGCAAACGGGCAGAGGTTGAGACCGATCACGGCGCGCTGGATCCAGGCTTGGGTTTCGGCGAGGGCGAGGGCGGGCGAGGGTGTCATGGTGATGGGGGCGATGAAGCTGAGAAGAAGGGTGGGGCGCCACGCTTGGTGAGCGGCCCGAGGAAGTCAGGTTGGCGTCTGCATGCGCAGGCGACGTGCGGCTTCTTCAGCCTTGGCGTCGTCGATCTCGCGCATCACGCCGCCCAGGTCCACGGCCTTCAGGACCTGCTCGAAGCGGCCGGTGAGCTGAACCTCGGGGTGCAGGCTGCCTTGTTCGTACAGGCGCCAGATCTCGCGGCCGTAGTCGGTCGCCAGCAGCTCGGGTGCGAACTGGCCGAAGTAATTCTTGAGGTTGGTCACGTCGCGCTCGAGCATGGCCGCCGCGTGGTTGTTGCCGGCGGCGTCGATGGCCTGCGGCAGGTCGATGATGACCGGGCCTTCCGAACCCACGAGGATGTTGTACTCCGACAAGTCGCCGTGGACCACGCCCGCGCACAGCATGCGCACGACCTGCTGGATGAGAAAGCCGTGGTGCTGCCGCGCCTCGTCGGCACTGAAGCTCACGTCGTTGAGGCGCGGGGCTGCGTCACCGTTGTGGTCGGTCACGAGCTCCATCAGCAGCACACCTTCATGGAAGTTGTGCGGCTTGGGCACGCGCACACCGGCACCGGCCAGCCGATACAGCGCATCGACCTCGGCGTTCTGCCACGCGGCCTCCTGAGACTCGCGGCCGAACTTCGTGCCCTTGGCCATGGCGCGCGCCTGGCGGCTGTTCTTGGTCTTGCGGTTCTCGGTGTAGTCCACCGCCTGTCGGAAGCTTCGCTTGTTGGCTTCCTTGTAGACCTTGGCGCAGCGGGTGTCGTCGCCACAGCGCACCACGAACACCATGGCCTCTTTGCCGCTCATCAGCTGACGGACGACGCTGTCGATCAGCCCGTCTTCGATGAGGGGTTGAAGCCGGCTTGGTATTTTCATGGTGGCTGTGCGAGCGTCCTCAGGCGGGTTGGGTTTCGGGCGAGCTGTCGGTTTCCTTGCTCTTGGTGAGCGCGCCGAACAGTATGAATGCGCCCAGCAGACCCAGCACGGTCCAGAAGCCATAGTGGTTCCAGAAGCCGCGCTTGGCCTTGCTCTTTGCAAAGGCGGGGTCGGCGGCCAGGGCCGTGCTCACGGACGCTGGCAGGTCACTGTAGCTTTGTTCACCTTCGATGGCGACCAGCTTGCAGTCCCATGTCCACACGTCGGCCCAGAAGATGCCGAAGCGGTTGCACAGATAGCCGATCTTGATCGGCGAGCTGAGCCCGGGCGGCGCGAGTGCGGCCGGCAGGTCGGCCACTTCGAACATTTCGTCGCCGGTGTTGATGATGCCGCCCTTCTTGGCGTGGGCGGGTGTCACAAGGAAGCCGAGGCTGACGGCCAGGGTGGCCAGCAAAAGACGCAAAGACATGTTTCCCTCCGGAACGTGTTGATTGTGGGTGTGATGAACGCCTGACTGCATGGCGTGATTGGGTTCGTTGACCCCTATAGACCACTCATCAAGCTCAGGTATTGTGCCTGCGTCAACGGCGGGTCACACCCGTTTGCTTCGGGGGGTACGATGCGGCGCCCGCGCTGCGGTTTTCACCGGCTGTCCGTCATGTCTCCTGCTCCTGCTCCTGCTCCCGCTCTTGCACCGGCTGCCCCTGTCCTCAAGTACTTGAACGGCTACGCGCCGGAGGTGCTGGCCAAGGTGCGTGAGCTGATCGAGCAGCAGCGCCTGGGCGAGGTGCTCGGTGAGCGATACCCGCTCACGCATGCGGTGCGCAGCGACACGGCCCTGTACGACTACACGCTGGAGCTCAAGCAGCGCTTTCTTCGCAATGCGCAGCCGCTGTCCAAGGTGATGTTCGACAACAAGCTGAAGGTCATTCAGCACGCGCTTGGCACGCACACGACGGTGTCTCGCGTGCAGGGCACCAAGCTCAAGTCGAAGCGCGAGATCCGGGTGGCAAGCCTGTTCAAGGACACGCCGCCCGAGTTCCTGAAGATGATCGTGGTGCATGAACTGGCGCACCTGAAGGAGCGTGATCACGACCGTGCGTTCTACCAGCTGTGTGAGCACATGGAGCCTCGGTACCATCAGTTCGAGTTTGACCTGCGGCTTTATCTGACCTGGAAGCACTAGGAGCCTGTCGGACTTGGAACGTCGAAAGCGAAAATCGGCCCCAGCGAGGACAGTTTTTGCCGGATTTGCAGGCCCATAGCCCCGCTATGGGACAAAAAAAAGACGGTGAAAAATGGACCGCTGCGGTCGATTTGCAGCCGACGCTTTCCAAGTCCGACAGGCTCCTAGGGGCGCCGTTCTTTGCTTCAGGCGCGCCGAACGCACTCAACGCTCGGTCTCCCCGCCGCAGGACGGGGTCCACAGGTCCGATGTGCAGCTGCTTGTGCTCCTGCTTCGACGCACCTTCGTCGGTTTTTTGGGCTGAACGCTGACCGGTTTGTTCATGGCCCTGCCGCGCCGGGATTTCGCCCCGGCAGGCGAGTCACCTTTGGCGTCCCAAAGGTAACCCAAAGGACTGCGGCCTGTGAGCGTCGCCCCTTCGGGGAAGCTGAGTCGCCCGGCCTTCGAGGGGGTCGTGTGGAACTCGCTACGCGGCTTCGCCGCTGCGCTCAGACAGCCACACGAAATCGGGATAGGGGCCGGTCATCACAGACCGGACCCCTCCCACACCACCCGGCATGCGGGTCCGCACCGGGCGGTTCGAGAAGTTGAGGTCAGGAGAATTTCGGGACTCCAAGGCGGTCGAAGTACGTCACGGTCAGGATCGAGTGAACGCAGTCTGTGCTGTTGCGCCACCATCGTTGAGCGTTCCCGGCAACTTGAGCCGCCCTCTCCGGCGTGGCCCCCAGCCGACGCAGTTCTTGGTAGATCTTCGGGCCGCGCTTCCATTGCTTGAGTTGCACCGCCCTCAATCGCCGTCGCACCCACCTCCGCAGCTCCTCCGCGATCTGCTCCAGGCTGCGACCTCCCGTGCGCCGTGTCACT
>JBEGTX010000107.1:0-3861 GCA_041179165.1 Pseudomonadota bacterium
GTGTGGCTCGACCCCAAGCAGCACTACCTTCCCGTGCGGGCGCGGCTCACCAGCGACGGCGACACCTTGGAACTTTTGCTGCGTGAAACGCATCCACCTTCGTGAACAAACCGTCGCCAGCGGGCAGTTGTCATTCAGAAAGGCTACAAACTGGCTTGAAAGTTGCGATAACAACCCGAGGTAGGAGTGAATGGCTCCGTTCGGGAGTCAGAACAAGTTCTTTGCTGTGAACGGGCCGTGGTCCTTACAGGAGTGCTTCATGCAGATGGTCTACAACTCTGACAACTTCGTGGTCGTGCAATTCGACCTGCCCCACCGAGAAATCGAAGAACTCGGCCCGGAGCAGATGCTGCGCGGCGGCTACGAGATCGTCGACAAGTTCGCTCGCAAGGAAATCTTCATCGAGGGTGCGATGGCCGAGTCCTTCAAGGACGGCGTCACCGCCATGATGGAAACCTCGCCCTCCGAAGAGGAGATGGACGATTACATCGAGCGCTACACGAGCTTGATGCAGCACCCCGTCATACTTCACTAGGCCCCCCAGGCGCTGCGCTCCTGCTCTGCCAGCCGCGCTGAGCCATAGGCTCAGCTCCTCGCCAGGCACAAACAGTCCACTGGACTGTTTGAGTCCGGGCTCAGCCCCCAAGGGGCGCCCGCCTGGCGGCCTGGCAAAGCCAGATCCGCGGGCTCTGGGCAATGCGCTTCGCTCTGGATTTCCATATCTGCGTTGCTTGATCGAAAGCCTGTCTCGTTCGAGCGAGCTTCACGCCGCGCATGGGAGGCGATGCTTCGTGGGACCGGTTGGTGGCACACAGCCATTCAGGGCGTGCGTCGTCGACGGTAGGCTCGAATGCGAAACGGCATCCCAGAGGGCCCTTGGCCCCACTGGCCAAGCGCGTTTGTGTTGCAACGGCGCGCTGAAGCGCATCGAACGCGCATATGACCGTGAATTGCACCACGCGCAGCATGTAAATCAGCCCCTCGCCACACGCCGCTTGCGGTAACGTGGTTCCGAGCCCCCGGCATGCGCCGCGGGTCCTCCGGAACTGCATGTGCGATGGCAACGGATCCATCGGGCTGTTCCCGCGGCGCTTCGACGAGCGTGGCGCGCAACCCGCATCGGCACAGGCCGAACCCGGGTTCGTGGGGGACCGCAGTGCAGCAATAGGGCTTGCCGCCTGGTGCGCTGTGCGCCAAGATGGCATCCAACGGTTCTCCCCCAGGAGTTGCCCCTCATGGCCGCCAGTCACCTAGATGCTCGTGTGGTGTTGTCCCCCGGACTCAAAGAAGCCCCGGTGCTCGACCGCATGTGCTCGCAATTCGTTCTCACGCTCACCGTGCGCCATCCGGGCCGATTCAACTTGCGGCGTGACTGGAACAGTCTGCTCTCGCTCACGGGCCGTCATCTGGTGTGGCCGGCCAATGTGCTCGGCCGTCTGCGCGCCTTTCTTGAAATGCGCTGCAAGGCCAATGACCACTGGAAAGGCCACGAGGCCTTGTCCGATGCCGCCTTCATGGCGCGCCACGGAGGCTGGGGTGGCCCCTACGAAGAAGGCACGCTCTTCTTCTATGTCGATGAATACATCAAAGACGCCCCCAAGGATCTGCTCGCCGTGCTCGGCGCCACAGCCGACTGGCTCGACCGCAGCCTGAAGAAAGAATCCACGCTGGTCGAGAAGAACATCGATGCCCTGGCAGGTCTGCTGCAACTCAACCCGGCCGAGCGCGCGCTGCTGCTCTACGGCACGCTGGCGCGCTACCAGCGTGACCTGCGCGGCCTGCTGGTCGAGTTCAAGGTGTCCAACGCCCAAGAGGCGTATGCGGCGATTGCCGCCGTGGCCGGTGTCAATGAACAAGACGTGGCCGAGGCGCTGCGCGCGGGCTCGCGACTCGAGCGCACCGGCATGGTCGAGAACCTCATCTCTGAGCACAACATCACTGACCTTGCCGACCTCATGAAGGTGAGCGAGCAATTGCCGCCTGTGCTGATGCGCCACTACGAAGGCCCGTCTGATCTGATGGCGGTCTTCACGCGCCCGGCCGCACGCAGCGAGCTGAACCCCAGCGACTTCCACTACGTGGGCGACGACCAGCAGGTGCTCACCTCGCTGCTGCGCAATGCAGTGGCCCGCAAGGAGCCGGGCGTCAACGTGTTGCTCTACGGTCCGCCCGGCACAGGCAAAACCGAACTCGCCAAGGTCGCTGCGCAGGCGGCTGCGCTCGAACTCTACGAAGTCGAGTACGCCGACCGCGACGGCAACAGCCTCAGTGGCCGCGACCGCTACCGGTCACTGCAGATCAGCCAGGTGTTTCTCAAAGCCAGTGCACAGGTGGCCCTGCTGTTCGACGAGGTGGAAGACGTCTTTCCGCCCATCTCCACCGATGCGGCGCAGCTCATGGCGCGCATGGACACCGGCGACGGCGTGGTGTCGGGCAGTGTCAGCGGCAAGGCCTGGGTCAACCAGATTCTCGAGACCAACCCGGTGCCTGTCATCTGGGTCACCAACCGCATCGAACAGATCGACCCGGCGTTTCGCCGCCGATTCCAGTACCACCTCGAACTCAAGTCACCGCCTCCCGGTGCGCGCGAGGCACTGGTCACGCGGGCGCTTGCCGGGGTCACCGTGTCCGATGGCTTTGCCGAGCGGCTCGCCGAGCGGCGGGGGCTCACGCCGGCCCAGGTGCGCACGGCCGTGAAGTTCGCCAAGCTCGCCGCCGACGACCTGCAGGGCCAGCCGATGGAGTCCCTCATCGAGCGCCAGCTGGGCAATGCCGACAAGGCGCTGGGCACTGCGGTTGA
The DNA here is from genome assembly GCA_041179165.1 of Pseudomonadota bacterium. Taxonomy (GTDB): domain Bacteria; phylum Pseudomonadota; class Gammaproteobacteria; order Burkholderiales; family Burkholderiaceae_C; genus Rhizobacter. Next base: position 2,801 of record JBEGTX010000107.1, read on the forward strand.
AACCCAGCGCGGTGCAAGGCGCGTGGTCACCTCGTATGACCTGGGTCTCGTGAACACCGAGTCGCGTTTCGAGGTGCCACGCATCGTCGAAGCGTTGGGGCGCAAGGGCTATGGCACGCTGTGTTTTCACGGTCCTCCTGGTACCGGCAAAACTGCGTTGGCCGAGCACCTCGCGCAGCAGCTCAAGCGGCCGCTGCTCGTGCGCCAGGCCTCCGACCTCGTCAGCAAGTTCGTCGGTGAGACCGAGCAGAACATGGCGCGCATGTTCGAAGAAGCCGAGTCCGAGCAGGCGGTGCTGTTGCTCGACGAGGCCGACAGCTTCCTGCGCAGCCGCCGCATGGCCGAGCGCAGCTACGAGGTGAGCGAGGTCAACGAGATGCTCCAGGGCATGGAGCGCTTCTCGGGCGTGTTCATCTGCACCACCAACCTGTTCGAAGACCTCGACGAAGCGGCGCTGCGCCGTTTCACGTTCAAGATCCGCTTCATGCCGCTCACGGCGCCCCAGCGCGAACGCATGTTCGTGGTCGAGGCCTTGGCGGGCGATGCCGCGCAGCTCACGCCTGAGCAGGCCGGCCGCTTGCGGCAGCTCGAAGCGCTGGCCCCCGGCGACTTCGCCTCGGTCAAACGCCAGGTCGATGTGCTCGGCGAGGTGTTCACGCCCGACGAGTTCCTGTCGCAGCTGGAGGCCGAGCACCGGGTCAAGCCCGAGGTGCGTCGCCGGCGCGACATCGGCTTTTTGCACTGACGAAGCCTTCGAGGGCTTCAGGCACGGCGCTCAAGCCTGGGCTCGCGAGGCCGATAACCAACGAACGACCGTGTTTCTGAGCGCCCCAGGGGCCGCGCCCGGCGTTTCCTTGTGAGGGTTTGATGGAAGAGGCTTTTCTCGAATGGAGGGTGGGCGCTGATCTGTGGGCCGCCTCCACAGTGATGGCCATGTTTGCGGCTTACGTCGCGCTCGATCTCGCGCGCGGCGTGTCGTCGCGCCACAGCTTCACCGCCTGGCGCTCGCTGCTGGCGTCGGCGCTGGCCTTGTCGGCCGGCACCTGGGCCGCACATTTCAT
>JBEGTX010000108.1:0-13217 GCA_041179165.1 Pseudomonadota bacterium
GCAGTGGGCTCCGGGGCTCGGTCGGAGGGCGTGGACGCAGGAAGGCTCGGGCTACTTGTTCGGGCGACGGGCGCTGTTCGATGTCGGGCTTGTTCATCGGGACTCCTTTGTATGACGCAAATCATATAACAATGGATTCGACCTTGCTCGCTACCTCGAGCCCACGGGGTGAAGCTTGACTGCTGGCCCTCTTTCTGCCGCCCAGGCTCCTAGACCCGTGTGTGGGAGGAGGTCGTTCCTGCGCTCAGCAACATGGCTACTGCGGCGAAGTCCTTGCGCGACGAGCGCTGACCGGAGGGCCGGGTCGGATTCCGATCAGGCCAATCGTTCGCGCACAGCGCCCAGCACAAACCCCAGCAGATTGAGGCCCTTCCAGGTGTTCGGGTCTTGCGACAGCGGAGAGTCCTTGGAAAGCCCGATGCCCCACACCGGGTCGACAGGGCTGGCCTCGACCAGCACCTGTGAGCCGGTGGCCCGAAGAAACTCGCCCAGGGCCGCGTTCTGGCTGAACTTCGCCAGATTGCCTTTCACGACGGCATCGAAACGATGGGCTTCCCACGCGGCGTCTTCATAGTCTTTCACCTCCCGACCGAAGGCTTTGGCGGCCATCGGGGTCTCGGCGCTCAGGATTCGGGCGAGGGTGTCCGCATCGCCGAAGAGGCGCGCCTTCTCGGCCATCATGAAATGCTCGGCGCTCGCATAGGGCACGCCGTCCAGTTCGAATGGCGACTCGAACCACTGGCTGAAGCAGCTGCTCGACACCCTGCCGTCGGCCCGGGGGCGGTGGCCCCAGAAGTAGAGAAAGGAAAACGTCTCGCCTGCGTTGAAGCGGTCACGCAGAGCTGCAAGGGTGAGTGGGGTTTCGGTATTCATGGGCATTTCGATGCCAGAGTGGCGCGATGTTGAGATTCGTTTTTCATCACGACACCTTCGCCGTTGGTTTGATGGTGTGGCCTTATAAGTTGCACAATACAACCAGCATGCTGAGGTGTCAAGCGTGGTTCGTTGTCTCCAGTGATGCAGGAGCCACAGGCCGCCGCATCGCCAGCAGGTAGCCCACCCCCAGGAAGCCGTGCAGCCGAAAGCGCCGAACGAGCGGGTTGTACCCCAGGCCGCGCTTTGTCACGAGTTGCAGGCCGGCGTGTTCGGCATGGGCGATCAGCTCGGCGGGCCGGATGAACTTCTTGTAGTCGTGTGTGCCGACGGGCAGCATGCGCATCACCCGTTCCGCCCCGAAGATGGCGATCAGCCAGGCGAGGGGCGTGCGGTTGATGGTCGAGAAGAACACCCAGCCCCCTGGCTTGACCATGCTGGCGCAGGCCGCGATCACCTGGGCCGGGTCGGGCACGTGCTCCAGCATCTCCATGCAGGTGATCACATCGAATGTGTCGCGTTCGGTCGCAGCCAGACTCTCGGCAGCGATGGCGCGGTAGTCGAGCGACACGCCGGTCTGGCGCGCATGGAGCGCGGCCACCTGAAGTGGATTTTCTGCGAGGTCGATGCCCAGCACCTGAGCGCCGCGCCGCGCCATCGATTCCGACAGGATGCCGCCGCCACACCCGACGTCGAGCACGCGTTGTCCCGCCAGTGGCACGAGCTTGTCGATCCACGCCAGTCGGACCGGGTTGATCTGATGCAGCGGCCAGAACTCCGAATCAGGGTTCCACCATCGGCTGGCCAGCGACTCGAAGCGGGCCAGTTCGGCGGGGTCGAAGTTGGTGTGTGTCATGAAAGGCTCCTTGTCGTTACCAGTGACCACGCCGCCGGTTCCAGCGGAAGAGCTGGCGGGCGAACGCGTTGTAGAGAAGTCGGCCCAGCGGGCGAACGGCACGCCAGCGCAGGGGCGTTGCGGTCCATCCCCAGCGGGGCAGGTGGGACCAGGCTTCGACCAGAGCGTCGAAGCCTTGCACCATGGCACCATCGCGGCCCACCACGTGAAGCCGCTCGCGCACGTCTTCGAGTTCGAGCCCCAGGGGTTCAAGCACCTCGGGATGTTCGTGGACATCGACCCAGTGCATGGCGTCGTCGGCCAAGCGCTCCCTCATGCTGCACACGCCGGCATTGCACACGGGGCAGGCGCTGTTGTAGTAGACGGTGGGGGTGGATGAATCGGACATGGCGGCTGGGCTCCCAATCCATCATACATCACTGATTAGCTAATTGGCTAAATGCCTAATTAGCGCAATTGCAGGCTCGTCGCTAGAATGCGGCGTGGACAAAATCTTCGAGGCCCTGGCCTCTACCCCCCGACGGAAAATCCTGGCGTACCTGTCTGAGGCCGAGCTGTCGGCCGGTGACATCGCGAGCCGGTTTGCCATGACCAAACCTTCGCTGTCCAAGCACCTGAAGATCCTGGAGGGGGCGGGGCTCGTGAAGTCCGAGAAGCGGGGGCAGTTCGTGTTCTACAGCCTGCAGCCTGACACGCTGGCGAGCACGCTGTCCGGCTTCGTGCAGGCGGTGTGCCCGGTGTCCAAGGCGCTCAAGAAGGAAAGCAGGGCGATTGCCAAGTCGCGCGAGCGTTCACCCTGAAGGCTGTGGGCGTGACGCTCTGAGGCCGATCAAGCCGGACTGTAGGCACAACTGGCGTCTTCACGACGCCAGTCATTCGGCGGCGCGCCAAGCGTCGGCTGTTTGGCAGCACCGGCCCGCTCGCGCCGCGTGACGCACCCGCTTCAGCGAACGTAGCCCCCTGGCGGCTGAGCGCCCCACGCCACGCCATTCCGGTCCACGCCACCGAGGGTGTGTTCGAACTGGCTCCCGCCGTGGGCATTGTTGTGCCAGTGCACCCGCTCGACGCTGCCTGAACGATAGTGGCGGTGGGTCGAGCCAGAGCGCTGGCGGCCCGTGCGCTCTCCTTCGCCGTTGGCGGCATTGGCGGCGCGGTCACCTGCGGTGGCGTAGGTTCTTGAAGTGACGTCAATTGGCATGATGAAAACTCCGTGTGGATGGACTGAAACAGGACCCCGATCAGGTCCCTGAGAATGCTTGAACGGAATCGCTCAAGTCGCCTTGTTGGCGGGGATGTCCCACGCCGCGGTGCTCGTCACGCCCTTGCCACCCGTGTCGGCCTGGGTCGTGTACTCGATCTTGAACTTGGCGAAGTTCAGCGAGATGTTCTCGGTCAGCCGGTCTTCTCCGCCGCTGCCGCCGGTGGTAACGGACGAGATCAGCACGTCCGACATGGTGATGAGGATGTACTCGAGCGGCGAGTCGCCTGCCTTGCGCACCGTGAGCTTGGCTTCCTTCACGTGGGTGCCTTTGCAAGCGGACATCATCAGGGCGGTGGAACTCGCGTCCACGTACTTCGTGAGCGACAAGTCCTGAACGGCAACCTTGCCGGCACCAGCACCGGCACCCAGGTGCGCGTTGCCGCTCTGGCTCAGGCCCCAGCTCCACGCCAGGATGTCGATCGAGTCCTTGTGCGTGGCGTCCTTCGATTCGCCCTTGATGTCGCCAATCTTGATGAACATGTCGGTGGCCATGGTGTGTTTTCCCTTGTCTGGCCCGTTGGGTGGGCCGGTGTTGTCGAATGATGCGATGTGCGTCGTTGCTGTCGCTGCTGTGCTTGGTGCGGTTCGTTTCAGCCCGCAAACGAACTGTCTCAATTCGGGCTTCAGCACACCATTACCCGGCATTACGGGCGATTACCAAGGCGACGTCGCACGCGCCTGGCCGAGCACCCAAGAGATCCAGCGTCACGCTTCTCAGTGCCTCGGCACGGACCGATAATCGGTACCAGTTCCCCGCATCCCGCAGAGAAGGCCTTCCGCCATGGCGATCCTGACCGACCCGACGACGGGCGCTCCCCACGTCCTCAAGCCGTACCACGTCTTCGGGCGCTCGCTCCAGCACGCAGACTGCAATCTGCCCGATGAGAAGGTGTCGCTGATTCATGCCACCGCCCGCTGGAGCGCGCCCCATTGGACGCTCACCGACCAAAGCCGAAACGGCAGCTTCATCAACGGAGAGCCACTCGCTCGAAACCAGGTGGTCGCCCTGCGTCTGGGGGATGAGATTCGCTTCGGCATGCCGGACGCGCCCGCCTGGGTGGTGACCGACGTTTCTGCCCCGGCCGACATGCTGCTGCCGGTGTCCGCCGGCCTGCCGGTGATCGCCTTGCAGGACTTCCAGGTCCTTCCCAATGAAGAGTCTCCCCTCGTCTGCATCTACCGCAGCTCGAACGGGCCATGGTTGCAGGAGACTAGCGACGGCCCCAAGGCGCTTGCCGGGGGCGACCTCGTGCAGATTGACCAGGACGTCTGGCGGCTCGTCTGCCTGGCCGAATTGCAGTCCACGCTCGTGCCTTCAGGCTTCACTTGCATGAAGTTCGAGGCGAGTCTCGACGAAGAACACATTCGCCTGTCGCTCACTCGCGGCTCTCTGGCGATCGACCTGGGCGAGCGCAACCATCACTACCTGCTGCTGATGCTGGCCCGCCAGCGGTTGCAGGATGCCGAAGCGGGCTTCGACCCCCACGCGCAGGGCTGGATCGATTTCGACTCGCTGGTCGACATGCTGCGGCTCGACAAGGCCCACCTCAACATCCAGATCTTCCGGCTGCGCAAGCAGTTCGAAGAGGCCGTGTCGCAAGGCCTCATCGGGCACGACTTCATCGAGCGCCGCCGCGGCGGTGTGCGCCTGGGCAACGTGGCCGTCGAGGTGTTCCGGGGCTCCCAACTGGAGGGGCGCTGGAAACCCGGCGCTCAGGCTCGGGCAGAAGGGGTCTTCCCCGCTTGAGGGGATGGTGGATCAAGCGCCTGCAGGATGGCCTGTTCTTGCCCTTTGATCAGATCGCGGCTGAAAAACGTCTCTGAGCTGGGTTCAGGGGTTGGGGAAGGGGGCGCTGATGCCCACGCCCCCCACACCGCAGCCCAGGTGCGCGTCCATCATCGCCCGGCGATCGGTTGATTGAGCCACCGACAGCCAGAGCTCGTCGAAGGTGACCTTCGAGTTGGCCATCTTTCCGTTGAGGTGCAGGTCGCTTGATCCACCGCAGACGTGCGGGTCTGATCGGGGAATGGCGCGGGTGTCCCAATCTGCACTGGGCAGTGCCACGTGGCATGTCCTGCAGGTGCGGGCCACGATCTGAAGGTAGAAGCTGGGTGCGGTTCCGGGGTTCCTGGAGTTGGAGGTGAGGGTCCCCGTGTCGGTCCACGCCGGTGGCAGATAGAACTCGTCCAGCTCGCTCGCTTCATCGCGGTTCGGCTTGCCCGCATACCAACCGTCAATCAGCCGCATGGCCGGTGTTGGCGTCACCGGCAGGGGAGGCCCTGGCTGAGACGGTGGCTCGAAGGCGAAGTCGTTCTCGATGTCTCGCACCAGGAAATTCAACTGCTTCAGCGCCCCTTGCTGCCACGACTTGCTCAAGTCGAATCGAGATGCGAATTGGTAGTTCCCGAGGTCGAAGGGAAGGAAGCGGGCGCCTATGGCGGCAGACGGGCCATTCGTGTCGTGTTGAATGGGGAACGTACTCGCAGGAAACCGGCCGGCATACGACGATCCGCCGTGGCAGACCACGCACGCGCCCGGAACGAACTTCTCACCCCGGCCGTCCAGGTTCACCGATGAAATGAGGTTGCCGCCCGGTCCGAACACGTAGAACTTGGTGAACGCACGGTAGGCAGACGACTTCCGGTTGAAGTTAGTGCCCTGCGTGACGGCGTAGTCCATCGCCACGCAGGCCACCAGGTTCTTGCCGGCGCGTGCATCCGCGATGGCAGCGTCGACATCGGCTTGAGCGCTGCTCTTGGGTTTGGGGTAGTTGCAGACATAGAAGGCGTAGTCTTCACTGCCATTCTTCACCGCATGCATGTCGCGCACCAGGTTCAGGTCGACGCGGTTCACATAGGTGGCCCTGAACTCCCGATTGACACTGTCGTAGGGCGCGAGCTTGCGGATGCGCCGCCACTCGTCGAACTGAATGGCTTCAGGCGGGATGGCACCATAGGCTCCGCAACTCGGTGTTGCTCCAATGGCGCGGTAGTAGTTGCAAGCGCTGTCTGCCGTGTCGACGCCTTTGTAGGTCAGAAAGTGATCGGCTCTTGCAAAATTGTTGGAGGGTGCCGACAGCGCGTCAGCGACTGTGGCGCCGACCTCGACGCCATTGGCCACGGCGTGGACGGCCGACACCGATGGCGCGCTGTTGGCCAGTGTGACCGAGGTCTCCACCAGATTGCTCGGGTTCACGAGCCGCGCGAGCGGCACGGGCACCTCGGCGCTCATGGACTCGCACTGGACTGTCATGGTCGGATCGAGGGTGGTGCCGGCCGGGATTCTGAGCGCATAGTCACCATACGCGTTGACCGTGGTTTCGAGGCCGCTGTAGCGGACCTTGGCCGTCACCGCCATGCGCTTGTAGTTGCTGAACATGCCGCACAGAACGCCCTCTCTGAGTGAGACATGGCCGTGCAGACGAAATTCATCAGGGCGCGCAGGCGGCCGCGTCTTCTGCCAAAGCGACGTCGTACCGGTGCTCAACGTGTTTTGTTCGGTGTCGCGCCAGGTGCCGACTGGCAATTTCGGGAAGACCACTTCACCGTGCGCGTCTGAGCGTTCCTCGACGGCATATTCTTCGAGGTTGGGGTCGTCGGGAAGCGCTTCAGCCGTCAGGCGAACAGGCTCGGCGGGCAGGTAGATCCGGCGCGGCTTCCCAGAGGGCAAGAAATTGCGGGTGATGGACAGGGTGGCACGCAGGTTGGCGCCGTCGAAGTGGTCTCTGTCCGCAACGGCGTACATCGCCGGCCGCGGGCTGGTCACGGTGGGCGGGCCGGTCGGGGTGCCGAGTTCCAACGCGAGGGTCCGCTCGACATAGGCGCCCCGCCCATCCGACACCGTCAGGTAAGCGAAGTGGAGGCCGCCGCCCGACGGCACGGTCCATTTGACGGTGCGGCCCGTGCGGGCTGACAGGGTCCCTGCAGTGACATGCCATGTGTGATTCAGCGTGTCGCCATCGGGGTCCGTGCTGTCGGCCGACAGCGTTGCCGTCAGCGGACCGTCGGGTGGCGTGGTGGTGACTTGGTCGCTGTTGTCCTCCGGACATCCTGCGAGCGCAAAGGCGGTGAGAGCGATCAAGCACCTGGCCGCCAAACATCTTGAGATTCCGCTGCGCGTCATTTTCCAGTGTCCCCGTTTGCGCCGGTCAGACCGAGGTTGCACCACCGTCTGCCATGCGTGCCCGCCATGTCACGTGGCTGGAACTGTATGCCGATGGTGCGTGGCCGCATCCTGCAAACTGAGGAGTGTGCTCACCCGCCGCTGCGGGAAAGAAGCGTGCAGCGGCTCGGTCAAGCCTCGGGCGCTGCGCGCACCGCGCGCGGCAGACGCCGCTGAAACAAGCTCAGCAACGGCCCGGTCATGAAGGTCGTGGCCAGCGCCATGATGACGAGCATCGTGAAGATGCGTGGCGACAGGATGCCCAGGTCGTAGCCGATGTTCAGCGCGATCAGCTCCATCAGGCCGCGCGTGTTCATCAATGCGCCGAGTTGCAGCGACTCTCGCCAGGGCATGCCGGTCAAGCGCGCCGCCACGGCGCTCGCGCCCAGCTTGCCGACGGTGGCGAGCGCAATGATGCCCAGGCACAGCAGCCAGTCGTTCAAGCCCTCGAGCAAACCGATCTCGGTGCGCAGGCCGGTGAAGGCGAAGAACAGAGGGAGCAGCAGCACGCCGCTGAATTTTTCGACCCGCACGCGCAGCTGCTCGCGGAAGTCGTTGACGTCGGGCATCACGGCGCCCGCCAGGAAGGCGCCGAAGAGCGCATGGATGCCCAGCAGTTCGGTGCACAGGCTCGAGGCCAGCAGCAGGCAGACCACACTCGCGAGCGTCGCGCTGCTGGGCTCGATGGCGTTCACGTCAAGCAGGCGGGGCAGCGCGCGCTTCACGACGAACAGCATGAACGCCACGAAAACGAGCGCCAGCACCAGCGTGAGTGCGGCGCCGCCGAGGCTGGCCGAGCGTGACAGGGCCACCACGAAGGCCATGATGCTCCAGGCGGTGACGTCGTCGACAGCGGCACACGCAATGGCGGTGCTGCCGAGCGGGGTGGCCGTGAGGCCGCGTTCCTGCAGGATGCGCGCGAGCACCGGAAACGCCGTGATGCTCAGCGAGATGCCCATGAACAGCGCAAAGCCGCGGAAGGTGGCGTTCGGCCCGGCCATCGAATCGAACAGCACACTCGCCAACAACACACCCAGCAGAAAGGGCGCGAGGATGCTGGCATGGCTGACCGCCACCGCGGCCCCCACCTTGTGCCGCAGGTGCTCGGCCTTGAGCTCCATGCCCACCGCGAACATGAACAGGCAGATGCCGATCTGGCTGAACAATTTGAGCGAGCCGAGCGAATCGGCCGGAAACACGAAGCCGAACGCGGCAGGGGCGAGGTGGCCGAGCAGCGACGGCCCGAGCAGGATGCCGGCCGTCATCTCTCCTACCACCCCGGGCAGGCCGAAGCGTGTGAACGCACTGCCGGCAAGGCGTGCCGCGGCGATGATGACCAGCAGCTGCACGAACAGCCGGCTCAGCGGGTGGGCCAGATTCGCCTGCATCGCATCGAACCAACCTGTGGGGTCTGCCGCTGCGGGCATGGCTCCGCCAGGAGCGGTGAGCTGCGCTGCGGTCTGCGACAAGCCGGAGGGCAGCGACAGGCCGGAGGGCGGCGACACCGAACCGTTTTGCAGGATCACGCCGATGAGGGCAAATGCGATGACGACGGAGGCCAGGTAGCCTGCCGTTTGCTTGACCAGTTTCATGGGCGTGGCGCTTCAGGAGAACCCTGTAGTCTACGGCCTGCTCGCGCAGAAGGTCACTGCGACGGGATCTCCTGGACGGGTCAGGGACCGCTGGGGCTCAGGTACTCGCGCATCAACGCCCGCCCGCGATGGATGCGGCTCTTGGCCGCTTCGCGCGTGATGCCCAGGCGCACCGACACCTCGCTGATGGTCAGCTGCTCCATGTCGCGCAGCAGGATGACCTCGCGGTACATCGTCGGCAGAGACGCCAGCGCCCGCACCAGATCGTGCCGGAGCTCGTCGGCCGGGATGTGTGCGAAGTGTTCGGCTTCGTGCCGGTCGGTCAGGGCCTGCGCGTCGCGGATGAGCCCCAGCACCTGCACCATGCACAGACGGGTCACCGTGCGGAAGATCCACCCCGCAAGGGCCAGTGGATCGCGCACCGTGCCCACGCGGCGGTACAGCACGATGAGTGCTTCCTGCACCACGTCTTCGATGGCCGAGCTGTGGTGGCATTGGCGGCGCGCATAGCGCCGGATGTCGGGTTGGAGAACGCACAGCACCTGCGCCAGCGCTGCCCGGTCGCCGCCCTGGGCGGCGGCGAACACGGTGCCGTCGAGGGTGCTCACCGCGGGGTCTCGTCGAGTCGGCGGCTCACCAGCGCGCAGGCCGGACAGAACCCGACCATGCCGGTCAACACCCCTGTCACCCCGCCGGCTGCCACCAGCCAGCCCAGCGGCGTGAAGCCGAGCCACACGAACGCTGCACCGGCCATCACGGCCCCGCCGATGAACCGCGCGAAGCGCTCCTTGGGGCCCACATTCTTGCGATAGAACATCTTCTCTCCTCAGGCGCCCGTCCCACGACCGGCATCATAGGCAAGGAGAGGGGAAGGTCCGAAAAGGATTCAGGCCACCGAAGAAATAGGTTGTAGGAGCGGCGAGCATAGCGCGCCGAAGCGTGTTCGAAGGCGATGCGATGGCGTGTTTGAAGATCAACAGCTTGCACGGCGTGCGCCATGTGGACTGCTGACAATCGTACAGAGCAAGGCAATTTCACCCGGTTGTGATGCGGCCGTGCCTCGACCGCGCGCCGTGGGTCTGATCGGGTACGAAAGCTGCTGATTGCTCCGCATATTCGCCGCGCTGACCCAAAGACATCATGCCATTTCTCCCGATCCGGCCCCCGACCTCATGAGAGATCTCTTCACGTCCGCCAGGGAGATGCCTCGCCGCATGCTCTTGTGGCGTCTCGCCTTCATTCCGTGTCTGCTGGCATGTCTGGTCGGCTTTCTTCTGGTGCCTTCGGTGGTGAATGCGGCCGAGACCATGCCCATGCCATATGGCTTTCCCAGCGTCGAGGTGACCGCAGCGCTTGAGGCGTTGGCACCGCGAGATCTGATGCAAACGGGGGGCAACGCTCCCTCGTTGCCCGGCTCCTTTTCAAAGTCCGTGGTCCTTCTGCGCGGCTGGTCAGGCCGTGGGGCCTGACCGTGGGAGTCTAAAAATCACGCGACAGGATGTTCTCCATGTTGCGTTCGGCCAGCGCCGCGACCGTGAGGGCCGGGTTGGCGGCCAGGGCGCCCGGGATCAGTGAGCCGTCGATGATGTAGAGCTTGTCGTAGCCGAGCACGCGCCCGTACAGGTCGGTGGCTTTGCCGAGCGGGCATCCGCCGACCGGGTGGTAGGTGGCCGCGTCCGAGAACACCTTGCCACTGAACAGGTCGTTGCGGTACTGGGTGCCGTTGGCGCTGTTGACCTTATCGAAGATGAACTTCGCGCTGTTCACGGCCGGGGTGTTCTGCGTGGTCCAGTTGAGCACGGCGCTGTCGGTGGATGCGTTGTAGCTGAAGCTGCCGGTCTCCGGGTTGCGTGGCATCACGATGCTCATGCTGATGCCCGACTCGAACGGGAAGGGCAGTGGCAGGTTCATCGAGAACAGCGGCTTGTTGTTCTGGTCGCGGGTGCGAAAGCCCGAGGCCGGCACGATGGACTGCTGCAGCCCCACCGGGTTCTCCGGCGTGTTGGTGCGGCACACGAAGATGTCGCCGTTCGCGCTCCACTTGGTGCCGATGGCGCTGTTGAGACGCGGGAGTGTGCCGGTCTGGCGGGCGCGCACCAGCATCTCGGTCGTGCCCACGCTGCCGCCTGCGAGGAACAGGTGGTCGCAAGCGATCTCGTAGCGGCGAAGGATGTTGCCGACCAGATCGATCTCTTCGACCGTGACGACGTAGGTCCTGTCGAGCGCGCGGGTGATCTTCTTGACGCTGGTCATCGCACGGATGGTCACCTTGCCGGTGCCCACGGCGTCTGCGATGTAGTTCTTGTCGAGACTGCTCTTGCCGTGGTTGTTGCCGAAGCCGCCCTCGTTGCCCAAGGCCGATTTGGGCACGGTTCCGGCTTCTTCCTTCTCCATGTAGGCGTAGTCGTAGCCGGAGGGCAGCAAGTCGGTGGTGAAGCCGGCCTTCGACAGGTTGGCGCGCAGCGTGCGCGCGTACTGGTGGTATGGGCTCGACTCGAAGTAGGCCGCACGGATGGTGTTGGACTTCAGCTTGGTGCGGGCCTTCGGGTAGTGGCGCAGCAGGAAGTCATCGACCGCGAAGCCGCTCGGCATCACCTCGCTGAGCACCTCGCGCAGCGGTGTGATCAGCATGGCCATGTTGACCAGCGAACCCCCGCCCACACCACGGCCCAGGTACACGTCCATGCCGGGGAAGCTCTTGAGCGCCAGCACACCGGCGCCGTACGGCACCGTGCGGTTCACGGGCTGCCCGCCAAAGCTCGTGACCACGGCCGCGGCCTTGGTCGAAAACCACATCGCACGCTCGTCAGGATGCTCGTTGCTGCAGAAGATCTTGCCGTCGGACCCCGGCTGGTTCCAGAGCTTGCCCATCTCGAGCATGGTCACGGGAATGCCCTTTTCGGCCAGGCGCAGGGCCGCGACAGCGCCGCCATAGCCTGTGCCTACCACCAGCGCGCGAACGCGCTCTCGCGAGGCCGCGGCCGCTTGCGAGGATTGCGCCACTGCGGTGGCCAGGCCACCCAACGCGACGGTGCGCCCGGTGATGCCTGCGGCCGTCACCGTGTTGAGTCCCAATGCGGCAGCGGTGCTGAGCACCCGTTGACCGAATGCGCGTCTTGTCTCCGTCATCTTGTCCTCCTGTGGAGTTTGTTGGAGGACGAATGCTAGGGAGCGAGGCCGCAGGGATCTATGACCGTGACGACCAATCTATTGACTGGGCACGACGGGGTCTTCCCTGAGGGTCTCGCCCCCATCGCGGGCGCGCCATGCAAGAGGTGTCATGTCGGTCCATCGCCGGAAGGCCCGATGGAAACTGGTGACCGACGAAAATCCCAGCTGGTCGGCCACCTGTTTGATGGGCAGCGCGCGGTCTGCCAGCAGGTGCTTGGCGATGAGCTGCTGGCACTGCTGGCTCAACTCGGCGTAACTCAGGCCGAGCGCGTTCAGCTGACGGCGCAGGCTGCGCTCGGTCATCTTGAGCTGCTCGGCGGTCTCTTGCAGAGACGGCTGGTGCGGCAAGGTGGTGAGCAGCCAGCGGCGCACACGCTCACCCACATCGAGCCCGGCGCGCTGGGCGGCGAGTGCCGACTCCGCCTGAGATCGCGCGGCCATGTACGCGACCGGGTCGTGGGTCTGCAAGGGCGCATCGAGCAGGCGAGGGTTGAACTCCACCGCGCAGCGCCGCGCGCCGAAACGAACGTTGGGGCCGAAGGTGGCTGCGTAGCGGGCGGCCTGCCCCGGCGGGCAGTCGTGTGGGAACTCGACGGCCAGGATGTCATCGAGACTCCCGCGTGCGAAGCGCACGGCCTGGAAGGCACTCGTGGCGACGAGCTCGGTGCGAAAGTGGCCGCTGAGGCCGTTGTCGACCACCGGTTCCACGGCAATGAAGGCCCGGCCGCCGTGCTCGACCAGCCACAACTCGGAGCGGTCGAGAAACAGCGGCCCATAGCGGCTGATGTTGTCGATCACCACCCTCAGCGTGGGCGCGACCAGCGTCACTTGCATGAGTGCCACATAGCGCATCAGGCCCTTGCTCTTGCCGGCGATGAGACCGAAGCAGGGGTCGCCCGTGACCTCGATGGCCGCGGCCATCAGGGCGTCGAAGCGTTCGGCCGGCAGCCAGGGGCCGTGGTCATCGAGTTCGTCGATGCTGCCGAAGCCGCAGCGCTTCAGAGCGGCCTCGGCATCGAAGCCTTCGACCTCCAGCACATAGGCGAGCGTCTTGAAATTGACCGGTGAAACTTGCATGGCGCGCCCGTGGTGGATAGACAGAACGGCGGCCAGGGACTTCAGCCGTCAACAAAGGCTGCGAGTGTTTCATGCGCACGGCACCGGTTCGGACTGGGGCTTTCACCTAGGAGCCTGTCGGACTTGGAAAGCGTCGGCTGCAAATCGACCGCAGCGGTCCATTTTTCACCGTCTTTTTGTCCCATAGCGGGGCTATGGGCCTGCAAATCCGGCAAAAACTGTCCT
>JBEGTX010000109.1:0-7062 GCA_041179165.1 Pseudomonadota bacterium
ATCGAACGCGCGATGTGCGCGGCGTGCGGTGCCATCCACTACGAGAACCCGCTGCTGGTGGTGGGCACCTTGCCCGTTTGGGAAAACAAGGTCCTGCTGTGCCGGCGCAACATCGAACCCCGTTTCGGACTGTGGACGCTGCCCGGCGGCTTCATGGAGATCGGCGAAACCACCGAGCAAGGCGCCGTGCGTGAAACCACCGAAGAGGCGGGCGCACGGGTCGAACTGCAAGGGCTGTGTTCGCTGCTTTGCGTGCCGCACATCGGGCAGGTGCATCTGTTCTACCGCGCGCGGCTGCTCGACATCGACTTCGCGCCCGGCCCCGAGACCATCGAGGCCCAGCTGTTTGCCGAGGCCGACATTCCTTGGGACCTCCTGGCCTTTCGAACCGTGAAAGAAACCCTGGCGTATCATTTCGACAATGCCCGCCGGGGTCAATACGGGTTGCTTTGTGCCGATATCACCTGAGCATTCATCCTCAACAATGTCAAACACAGGCGCACCTCCTCCATCGACCGGTCCGGCCCCCTCGGGTGGGCATGCTGGTGTGCCACCGGGTGCCCCCCAGGTCGTGCATGTTGCCCCAGAGGCTGCCACACAGCGGCTGCGTGAAGACCTCATTCATCCCGACCCGCTGCTCGACTGCCTGGTCGAGCTGTGCCGGTTGCATGGCCAGAGTGCCTCGCGTGCTTCGCTGTCGGCAGGCCTGCCGCTCGGTGTCAACGGCAAGGGCCGGCTCACGCTCGAGCTTGCGCAACGCGCGGCGGCGCGCGCCGGCATGTCGGCCAAACTGCAGCGCTTGCCGCTGGAGTCCGTCGACACCGCCGCCCTGCCCGCCATCCTGGTGCTGAAAGACGACCGAGCCTGCGTGCTGATGGGCTGGTCGGCCGACGGCTCACAGGCCCGCGTGCTGCTGCCCGAGACAGCACAGGGCTCGGTGAGCCTGTCGCGCACGGAGCTCGCGGCACGCTTCACCGGCGTGGTGCTGTTCGTGCGGCCGCATTTCCGCTTCGATGCCCGCACGCCTGAGGTGCGCAAGCTGAGGCAGAAGCACTGGTTCTGGGGCGCGGTGCTGGAGCAGCGCTTCGTGTACCGCGATGTGCTCTGGGCCGCCCTGCTGGTGAACTTCTTTGCGCTCGCGTTCCCGATGTTCACGATGAACGTTTACGACCGCGTGGTGCCCAACAACGCCACCGAAACACTGTGGACCCTCGCCATTGGTGTGGTGCTCATCATGTGCGGCGATCTGTTCATGCGCCTCTTGCGCAGCCATTTCGTCGACGAGGCCAGCGCCCGCATCGACGTGCAGATCTCGGCCCGGCTGATGGAAAAAGTACTCGGCATGCGGCTCGAGAACCGTCCGGAGTCGGTGGGCTCGTTCGCCTCCAACCTGCGCGGCTTCGAGCAGGTGCGAGACTTCATTGCCTCGGGCACCGTCACCGCCCTCATCGACCTGCCCTTTGCACTGCTGTTCGTGGTGGTGATGGCCTGGATCTCTCCGTGGTTGGCCGTGCCGGTGATGGTGGCCTTCGCCATCATCCTGATCATGGGCTACACGCTGCAGCACCGGCTGCACGAGCTGTCGCAGACCACCTACCAGGCCTCGGCGCAGCGCAACGCCACGCTCATCGAAAGCCTGACCGGCATCGAGACCATCAAGTCACTCGGGGCTGAGAGTGTCATCCAGGCCAAGTGGGAGCGGGCCAACGTGTTCCTGGCGCGCACCGGCGTGCGCATGCGCGCGCTGTCGTCGTCGGCCAGCTACGGCACGGGCTGGCTCACACAGGCGGTGACAGTGGCCACCGTGGTGGTGGGCGTGTACCTGATCGGCCAGCGCGAGCTGACCATGGGTGCACTCATTGCTGTCTCGATGCTGTCGTCGCGGGCACTGTCGCCCGCCGGACAAATCGTGGGCCTGCTGATGCAATACCAGGGTGCGCGCACGGCCATGGAGTCGCTCGACAAGATCATGGAAAAACCGGTGGAGCGGCCTGCGGGTGAGAGCTTCATCCAGCGCCCTCAACTGCGCGGCGACATCGAGTTCCGCAACGTCAAGTTCGCCTACCCCGGCCGCGAAGACTCGGCCCTCGACGGCCTGAGCTTCAAGATCGCCGCCGGTGAACGGGTGGCCTTGATTGGGCGCGTGGGCTCGGGCAAGTCGACCATCGAGCGGCTGATCCTCGGCCTGTACCAACCCACCGAAGGGGCCGTGCTGCTCGACGGCATCGACCTGCGCCAGCTCGACCCAGCCGACGTTCGCCGCAACGTGGGCTACGTGTCGCAAGACGTGAACCTCTTCTACGGCACGCTGCGAGACAACATCACCTTCGGCCTGCCCTACGCCGACGACAGCGCGGTGGTGGCCGCCGCCGAACTGGCCGCCATGACGAGCTTCATCAACCGCCACCCGCGAGGCTTCGACATGCCCGTGGGCGAGCGCGGGGAGTCGCTGTCGGGCGGGCAACGCCAGAGCGTAGGCCTGGCGCGCGCGGTGCTGCACAACGCGCCCATCCTTCTGCTCGATGAACCCACCAGCGCAATGGACTTCTCCACCGAGAGCCAAATCACCCACAACATCGGCCGCTTTGCCGAGAACAAGACCGTGGTGCTGGTCACGCACCGCACCTCGCTGCTGTCCATGGTGAGCCGTGTGATCGTGATTGACGGTGGCAAGGTGGTGGCTGACGGCCCGCGCGACCGCATCATGGAAGCACTCAGCACGGGGCGCATTGCGCGAGCCGCATGAGCGATCCGCACAGCCTCAAGCCAGCGCCCGTCGCGCCCAAGGCGAGTGCGCCTGTCGCACCGGCCAAGCCAGCCAAGGCCGCTGCGCCGCCATCCGGCGCGGGCAACACGCACCGCGCGCTCGGTGGCCTCGGCCGTGCCGTGCTGCTGCCGCTCGAAGCCATCCGCAAGGTCATGGAGCCCCTCACCCGCCGCCTGCTGGGCAGCGGCGTGGCCGACGAAGAAGCCAACCGCGCAGGGTTCCGCAACTTCGAGTTCGAAGCCGATTCACTGATGTCGCGCCAGAAGACGCACCGGGCGCAGAGCATCGTGCGCGCGGCCGTCATCATCGTGGCCTTGCTGCTGCTGTGGGCAGGTCTGGCCAAGGTCGATGAGGTCACCCGCGGCGATGCACGGGTGATTCCGTCGCGCCAGCTGCAGGTGGTTCAGTCGCTCGATGGCGGCGTGGTGTCGGAGATCCTGGTGCAAGAAGGCCAGGTGGTCGAGGCCGGCCAGATGCTGCTGAAAATCGACGAGACGCGCGCGACATCAGGCGTGCGCGAAAGCGCGGCGCAAGGGTTTGCATTGCGGGCCCGCCAGGCCCGCCTGCGCGCGCTGGCCGAAGACTCCACCTTCCAGCCGCCACCCGTCGGTGCCGACCCCGAAGAGCAGCGCATCCTGCAAGGCGAGCTTGAGCTCTACCAGGCCAAGCGCTCCGAACTCGCCAACCTGTTGTCGCTCAACGGTCAACAGCTGCAGCAGCGCCAGCAAGAACTGAGCGAGATGCGCTCACGCAAGGCCTCGGCCGAGCGGGCTCTCGACCTCGGCCAGCAAGAACTGGCCAAGACCAAACCTTTGCTGGCCTCGGGGGCGGTATCAGAAGTGGAAATCCTCCGCCTCGACCGCGACATCTCGCGCTCACGTGGCGAGTCGGAACAGGCCTCGGCGCAGATCGCCCGCGTGCAAGCCTCGATCGGCGAAGCGCAGCGCAAGGTGCAGGAAACCGAATTCGCCTTCCGCAACGAAGCCCGCAAGGAGCTGGCCGAGGTCGTGGGCAAGCTCAACGCGCTGAACGAAGGCGCAGTGGCACTCACTGACCGGGTGAACAAATCGCAAGTGAAGTCACCCGTGCGCGGCCGGGTGCAGCGTCTGCTGGCCAACACCGTGGGCGGCGTGGTCACACCCGGCAAAGACATCGTCGAGATCGTGCCACTCGACGACAAGCTCGTGCTCGAGGCCCGCATGGCCCCGAAAGACATTGCCTTCCTTCGCCCCGGTCAAAGCGCCACCGTGAAGTTCACGGCCTACGACTTCTCCATCTACGGCGGGCTCGAAGCCCAGGTCGAAAACATCAGCCCCGACACCATCGTCGATGAAAAAGGCAACGCCTTCTACCTGGTGCGCGTGCGCACCACCCGCGCCAACTTCAGCGAGAAGCTGCCCATCATCCCGGGCATGACGGCCGAAGTGGATGTGCTGACCGGGCAGAAGACGGTGCTGTCTTACCTGCTGAAGCCCGTACTGAAAGCCAAGGCCTACGCGTTGCGGGAGCGTTGACCGCCGCGCGAAGCCGAACGTGCCTCAAGACAAACGATTGTCACGCCACGCCACTCCGCAAGAGCGAGCAGAGCGTCATTGAGGCCGCCGGCAGCGAAAAACATCAATTTGAGTCCGACGCCCGCCGTGTTCGGAAGAACGACGGGCTGCTCGCCACACCGGCTGCGGCCCATGGCCAGTGGCCGTCACCGTCAGAACCACCGCACAACCTACAAGCTGATGCGTTGGTGAAGTTGATCACTCACTGGCACCAGCTTAGGCTTCGTCCTAAGGACGAAGCCTAAGCTGGTGCCGACAAAAAGTCAAATCCAAGAATTTTCAGGTTTTAGTAATTGAAGTAGACTCAGCGTCCTTAGGACGCTGAGTCTACTTCAATTGACTGACACCACAAACAACCTGACAACTGCCAATGCACTGGCAGAACGTGTCGCAGATCGCCTGACGACCTGGGAGCGCCCCATCGTCACCGACTACGAACTGGGTGTGCTACTCAGTGCAGAAAGCGCCAGCATAGAGGCCAAGATCGCAGGGGCCCTGTACACCAAAGTTCTCACGCGGCTGGAGGCTTTCCGGCTGCTGAGTCCGCACAAAGACTTCAAGTCAGGCACGGCCTTTCAGTTGTTCGGCCATTCCACCTCGCTGCCCATGGAGGCCGCCTGCGCCATGGACCCCTTCGCTCATGTGACGCACCTGAGCGCCATGGAATTTCATGGCATCACAGGTCGCTTTTCGAAGATTCTTTACCTGACAACTCCGCCGGACAAGGAGTGGAAAGAGCAAGCCGCAGCCAAGATGACGCGAGACCTGGGCGAGCACCTGGAGGCACATCGCCTTGCCAAACTCCCTGCGCTGCGCTTGGTGCCCTTCGAACGGGTGGATGGTGTGCGTGTCGAATGGTTGCGTCGTTCCAGCCGAGGGGCGTTCAAGGTCATCAAGTCACCTTCAGTGAGGATTGCCATGCTCGGGCGAACCTTCCTGGACATGCTGCGCGAGCCTGACAACTGTGGCGGCATGCAGCATGTCGTGGACACCTACCGCGAACACGGAGCCCAGTACCTGTCACTCATCGTTGAAGAGGTGGACCGTCATGGCAAAGCCATCGAAAAGGTTCGAGCGGGCTATCTGCTCGATGAGGTCTGCAAACTCCATCATCCGTTGATCGACGGATGGAAGGGTGCCACTCAACGCGGAGGTTCTCGCGTGCTGGATCCCAAAAGCGAGTACGCCGCCTTCTACTCGGAGACATGGAAGCTCTCGATCAACGTGCCATCCCTGTTCCCTGAGGGACTTGCCGATGGAGCAGCACTGTGAATGAAGTGGGCATTGCAGCCTGGGTAGGGCAGGCACCGAACGGACAAAGAAACTTTCGAGAGGTGGTCCATGTCATCCTGGAAAGCATCGGCCGCTCGCAGAGCCTCCAGACCAAGATGGTCATGAAGGGCGGTCTGCTGATGGCCATCCGCTATGAAAGTTCACGATACACACGAGACCTCGACTTCTCCACGACCACACCTTACGCTGCAGCTGTGGCACAGGAACTGGTGGATGAACTGGAACAGCAAATCGCTGTCACCGCCGACAGGCTGTCGTATGGAACGATCTGCCGACTTCAATCCAGCAAGGTTCAACCGAAGGGCGAGGGCAAAACCCATCAATCCCTCGCTTTGAAAATCGGCTATGCGGACCGCGGCCATCCCGGCCAGCTGGCGCGATTGGCAGCAAAGAACTCCCCTCACGTCGTTGAAATCGACTACAGCTACAACGAGGCGGTATTCGATGTTGAAGTGGTGCAACTCGATGGTGGCGCAACAATTCAGGCCTACAGTTTGCACAACGTGATCGCAGAGAAGCTTCGCTCACTGCTGCAGCAACCCATGCGCCGGCGCAATCGGCGCCAGGATGTGTACGATATTTGCCTGTTGCTGGATTCGGTGGCGGCGATGGGGCCCGACGAGTTGGAAAACATCCACGCCATGCTGGTCCCATCGTGTCTCTCCAAAGACATTGAACCGGCCCGTCACTCCATGGAAAACGCCGCTGTTGTGCAAATGGCGCGCGAAGGCTACGACGACCTCAAGGCTGATGTCGAAGGGGATTTTCCGCCCTTTGACGAAGCCATGGTCAGAGTGCAGGCGCTCTATCGATCGCTGCCTTGGGCGTGACACAAGGCCGTCACCACACTGACTTGGTCACTGGCCCGCTGTAAGGTGCCCAGCCGTAGTCACCTCGGTACCTCTCACCCGTAATAGCAGTACACCGACGCGATCATCGTGCCGGGCAGGATGGACGCGTCGGCCGAGCGCTCGAGCACGACGCGCCAGCTGGCGCCGTCGTCCAGTGCATAGCGGTTGATGCCGCTGATGACGTTGGGGGCGCGGAAGGCTGCGTCTTCGTTGTTGCCGGTGAGGATGATGAGGGCCTGGGCGGCGTTGCCTCCGGTGGCAGCACACGTAGGCTTGGGCACCACCACGGCGTCGGTGGTGAGGGTGATGGACAAGGTCTGCACAAGCACGAAGCTCGACAGCAGCGCCGCCGTGCGCATGTAGACACCCTCTCGGCAGATGAGGCCTTGCTGGTCGGCGGGGTCGGTGGCGTAGGCGCCAGGGGTGACGCAGGCAGTGCCGGCTGAGGCCGAACGCATGCCGGCCGACCACCGCCCTGCCGTGCACACGGCCAGGCCTCCTCCCACCAGCGACGCGTATTCGGTGACGGCCGGCCCGGCCGCTGCGCCTGAGGTGCGCCCGCAGGCGGCGCCCTCCACCGCGCTCTCGGCCAACGCCA
>JBEGTX010000110.1:0-5866 GCA_041179165.1 Pseudomonadota bacterium
GTCCATTTTTCACCGTCTTTTTGTCCCATAGCGGGGCTATGGGCCTGCAAATCCGGCAAAAACTGTCCTCGCTGGGGCCGATTTTCGCTTTCGACGTTCCAAGTCCGACAGGCTCCTAGACTCCTTTGCCCGCTACCCACCGTGCCTCAACGTAGGCTTCAGTTCAAGCATACAAGGGGCGCCCACGCGTCGACCGGCAAAGCCGGATCTCGCGTGGTTGCTCGATCGATCGGCCTCGCTTCGCTTGGCCTGTGGTTCGCGTCGTGGAACCGCGACCGCAAAAGACGCCGCTTGGCGGCCTCGCAGAGCCAGATCCGCTGGCTTTGGGCAGCGCGCTTCGCTCTGGATTCTTGCTCCGCGACTTCGCTTTGGCCCCGTGGGGCAGAGCGCCCCTGCCCTTCATGATCAAGGCGGCCCTGAAGCGATCGTCCACATCGGCGTCGGTGCTGATGGTGGTGGCGTCGTTTCTGTTTGCCACGATGGGGGTGTGCGTGAAGCTGGCCTCGGTCCACTACCCGACGGCGGAGATCGTGTTCTATCGCGGCGGGGTGGGTGCGGTGATGATGGGCGTGCTCACCTTCTGGCGTGGCGGCTCGCTGCGCACCACAGTGCCTGGAGCGCACTTCTGGCGTGCGCTGAGTGGCGTGACGGCCCTGAGCCTGTGGTTCTATTCGATCGGCCACCTGCCCATCGCCACGGCCATGACGCTGAACTACATGTCGTCCGTGTGGATGGCGCTGTTCCTGCTGGGCGGTGCCGTAATGCTGGGCACGTCGCGCATCGATGCGCGCCTGATTGCCACCGTGCTGCTGGGTTTTGCCGGCGTGGCCCTGGTGCTGCGACCCACGATCGACCAGAACCAGCTCTGGTACGGGCTCATCGGCCTCATCTCCGGCATGATCGCCGCCACCGCCTACCTGCAGGTGATGGCGCTCGGTCGCCTGGGCGAGCCCGAGTACCGCATCGTGTTCTACTTTTCGCTCGGCGGCATGGCGGCGGGTGCGGTGCTCACGCTGGCCCAAGGCGGGCTCAGCCACCACACCTGGCGCGGTGCGGCCCTGCTGCTCGCGGTGGGTGTGCTGGCCACCACCGCCCAGCTCATGATGACCCGCGCCTACGCCACGGGCCGGCCGCTGGTCAACGCGAGTTTGCAGTACCTGGGCATCGCCTTCGCTTTCGGCTATGGTGCGTTGCTGTTCGACGACCCCGTCACGCTGATGGCGCTGGGTGGCATGGTCCTCATCGTGGGTGCCGGACTGGCCGCCACCCGGTTGCGCACGCGCGCCGCGCCCACTTCACCCGCCCCTCTCACAGAGACCTGACACCACCATGACCCCTGCCTCCCTTTTCGCACGTGGTGCCGTCACAGCCATGCTTCTGTCTTTGGTGTCGCTGTCGACCGTGAACGCCGCCCCTGCTGCGGCCCGAAAGCAGCAGGCCGCCGAGTGCTACGACCAAGGCGCCGAACTGCAAAAGCTGCCGCCATCGCTGCAACCTGTGCCAGGCCCGTGCGCCAAGGATGCCGACAGCCTGCGTATCGCCAGAGCATACGAGCACGGCATCGGCGTGCCCCGCAGCGACTTGCTTGCAGCGCAATGGTATGGGCGTGTGAACAGCAACGAATCGCTCGCCTGGCTGCGCGAAGCGGCCCAGCGCGGCAACACTGCAGCCCAGCACGAGTTGTACAACTTGTTGTCGTTGCGCCAGGATCCCGCGCTCGAGCCCGAAGCCATCGCCCTGGAGCAGAAGGCGGCCGCGTCAGGCTATCCCCCCGCCATTCTGATGTACGCACTGCTGCTGGAAGATGGCTCGCGCGTGCCGCGCGACGTGGCGCTCGCCCGCACGATGGCGTTGCAAGCGGCAGCGCATGGCCCCGCATTGAAAGAGGTGCATGCGGCCTTTTCTTTGCTTGTTGCCATCGAGCTCGCTGCACCGGCGCCGAACAGGCTCCAAGCGTGCTACTTCGCGCAACTGTCGCACCGCTTTACGCCTCGCTATCTGCACAGCGACCCCGCCGAGATCTGCAGTCCGTTGAAGGCGCGAGAACGCGCCGAGGTCACCGCCCTGGCCCGCCAATGGAAGGCCGGCACGCCGCTGTGGACCGCGCCCTGAACGCCCGGCCCAGCCCGTCACGCTGACCGCACCCTCGGAGCCCTCGCGATGCCCGCCTTGTCGCCCCTGGTGAGCGCCGCCACGCTGCGCGCCGCCCATCCCACGCCGTTGCTGCTCGACTGCAGCTTCGACCTCGCCGATGCGAGCGCCGGTGAACGGGCTTACGCGCAAGGCCACCTTCCGGGCGCGGTGTACGTGCACCTCGACCACGACCTGTCAGGCGCCAAGACCGGCCACAACGGCCGCCATCCTTTGCGCTCGCGCGACGACTACGCCAGCTGGATGTCGCAGCTCGGCATTTCGGCTGAACGCAGTGTGGTCGTGTACGACCGCCAGGGCGGCATGTTTGCCGGACGGGCCTGGTGGCTGCTGCGCTGGATGGGGCATGCGAACGTTCAACTGCTCGACGGCGGCGTGGATGCCTGGGTGAAGGCGGGCGGCTCACTCAGCACGGAGGTGCCTGCCACCGCACCGGCCTCCGCAGCCAAGCCAGCCGGCAGCGCCGCGGCCATGCTCACCATCGACGCACCCACCCTGCTCGATCAGCTCGGCCGCCACCTCGTCATCGACGCGCGTGCCGGTGAGCGCTATCGCGGCGAGATTGAGCCGCTCGACCGCGTGGCCGGTCACATTCCAGGTGCCAAGAACCGCTTTTTCAAGGACAACCTGCAGACCGACGGCCGCTTCAAACCTGCCGCGCAACTGCGTGACGAGTTCGATGCGCTGCTGGCAGGCCGCTCAACCGCCGAGGTCGTGCTGCAATGCGGCTCCGGCGTGACCGCCTGCCATCACGTGATCGCCATGGAAGCGGCGGGCTTGGGGCCGGTCACGCTGTACCCCGGCTCATGGAGCGAGTGGTCGTCCGACCCCTCACGACCGGTAGAAACCGGCGCTTGATCGGCCCCCTGCAAGACCTGCCAATTGACCCGGTTGCAGCCTGGGACTACCCTGCAAGCAGACAGAGGCTGCCCGGGCCGCTGTTGTCCTGCAGGAGGTCCACCATGTTCAACCGCATCCTGGTTCCCACCGACGGCTCCGAGATCACCCACAAGGCGATCACGGCCGCGCTCGAGCTGGCCCGGTCCCTGAATGCCCACGTCGTGGCACTCAGCGTGAGAGAGCCCTTCCCCTACAGCGCCATCTCCGAGATGCAGCCCACGCCGCCGCAGGAGTTCTTCGACGCACAAGAGCGCATGGCATCGACCCGCGTGAACGAACTGAAAGCCGCCGCCACGGCAGCCGGTCTCAGCTGCGACACCTACACGGTGGAGGCTCTGCACCCCTGGGAGGCCATCATCGAACACGCACAGGCCCAATCGTGCGACCTGATCGTGATGGCGTCACACGGCCGGCGCGGCGTGACCGCCCTGCTTCTCGGCAGTGAAACGCAGAAGGTGCTCACGCACACGAAGATCCCGGTGCTGGTGGTGCGCTAAGGGCAGCGTGGTCTGCTGCTCTCCGCGCCGTCAATCCTGACAAAGCTCAGCGCGAGTTGAACGCGGCCGAAGGCAAAGTTGCCCAGAGCCCGCGGATCTGGCTCTGCCAGGCCGCCAGGCGGGCGCCCCTCGGGGGCAGGACAGCAGGTCGCAGGTGATAAAAGATCTAGAGCGAAGCGCATTGCCCAGAGCCCGCGGATCTGGCTCTGCCAGGCCGCCAGGCGGGCGCCCCTCGGGGGCAGGAGTGCGGAGCACGACTGGGGGGCCAACCTCAATGCAGCGTGCTCACGACCAGCTTGACCACCAGCAACCCCGCGCCCAGCCAGGCAATCTGAGCCAGAGTGTCTCGGAACGGCAGGCGGTGCTGGAGCTGAGGGATCAGGTCGGCCACCGCCACGTAGATGAAGCTGCTCGACGCCACCACCAGCAGGTACGGGAACAGCGTTTCCCACGGGCCCACCACGAAGTAGCCCAGCACGCCACCGGCCACGGCGGCCATGCCCGACATGGCGTTGTAGAACAGCGCCTTGCGCCGTGAGAAGCCCGCGTTCAACAGCACGATGTAGTCGCCCACCTCCTGCGGAATCTCGTGCGCGATGATGGCCGTCGACACGACGATGCCCGCCTGGACGTCGGTCAGGAACGCAGCCGCGATGATGATGCCGTCGCAGAAGTTGTGGATGCTGTCGCCCACGAGCACGGTCCAGCCGCCGCGGCCGGCCTGCTGGCGGTCGAAGCCGTGGTGATGGTGGTGCTCATCCTTCTCATGGTGGTGACCGTGACGATAGAGCTCGGCCTTCTCCAGCAAAAAGAAGAACATCAGCCCGCAAAGCAGCGTGAGGAACAGCGCGTGCGGGCTCGCCTTGCTCTCGAACGCCTCGGGCAGCACATGCAGCAGCGCCGTGCCCAGCAGCACGCCGGTGGACAGGCTCACCAGGTGGTGCACGATCTTGCTGAGCACGCCGACCGTCAGGCTCGCCGCGATCAGCACCGACAGCAGCCCGCCGGAGAAAGTGGCGATCACGATGTAAAAAAGAGTCATAGGGGATCACTGGCAGGTCATGCCTGGGCCAGCTCAACAGTCATTCAGGTTCAACACAGTGCGCCGGTCCCCACGAAAAAAAGCCGCGCTGAGCGCGGCCTTGGCCGTTGCCGAGTTCAGCCCACCCGCGTTCAACTCACGCCGTGGGCCTTGAACCAGGCCACGCAG
The DNA here is from genome assembly GCA_041179165.1 of Pseudomonadota bacterium. Taxonomy (GTDB): domain Bacteria; phylum Pseudomonadota; class Gammaproteobacteria; order Burkholderiales; family Burkholderiaceae_C; genus Rhizobacter. The sequence goes on from JBEGTX010000110.1 coordinate 4,759, forward strand.
CGCTTCCAGCCGTCGTCGGCCTCCGCCTTGCGGTAGCTGGGACGGTAATCGGCGTGAAACGCGTGGGGGGTGTCGGGGTAGACAACGATCTCTGACTTCTTGGCGGAGGCATTGCCCGCCGCCAAGGCACCCCGCATCTTATCAACCGTGTCAAGCGGGATGCCGGTGTCGGCTCCGCCGTAGAGGCCGAGCACCGGGCCGTTGAGCTGCCCGGCCACGTCCACCGGGTGCTTGGGCTGCCGTTCGGTGGAGGCACCCGCGAAGCGCCCGTACCAGGCCACACCCGCTTTCACCGCCGCGTTGTGGGCGGTGTAAAGCCAGGTGATGCGCCCACCCCAGCAGAAGCCCGTGACGCCGAGCCGCGTGGTGTCGCCGCCCTGCCCCTTGGCCCAGGCCACCGTGGCGTCGAGGTCGGCCATCACCTGCGCATCGGGGGCCTTGTTGACCACCTCGCTGAGCAGCTTGGGGATGTCGGTGTAGGACTTGGCATCGCCCTGGCGCACAAACAGCTCAGGCGCGATGGCCAGATAACCGAGCTTGGCGAAACGCCGCGCCACGTCGGCGATGTGCTCGTGCACGCCGAAGATCTCCGAAATCACGATCACCACCGGCAAGCCGGTCTTGCCCTCGGGCGCCGCGCGGTAGGCGGGCATCTTGAAGTCCCCAACCGCAATGCTGACCGGCCCCGCCTGCAAGCCCACGCTGTCGGTCTGGATGGTCTGCGCCGTCACCGGCAAGACCGCAGCCGCAAAGCCGCTGCCGACCGCGGTCTGCACGAAGTCGCGCCGGGTGAACGGGCGGGAGGGGGTGAGGCTGTCAAGATCTTGGTAGGTCATGGGGGCTCCAGAAAATTCCATTGAGAACGCAAGGCAACAGAGTGAGAGAGACCAGCCGGCGATTCTAGGAGCCTGTCGGACTTGGAACGTCGAAAGCGAAAATCGGCCCCAGCGAGGACAGTTTTTGCCGGATTTGCAGGCCCATAGCCTAGCTATGGGACAAAAAGACGGTGAAAAATGGACCGCTGCGGTCGATTTGCCGCCGACGCTTTCCAAGTCCGACAGGCTTCTAGAAACAAAGATGTTTTCTCGCTCCGCCCCTGCGGCCTGTG
>JBEGTX010000111.1:0-12993 GCA_041179165.1 Pseudomonadota bacterium
AGTCGTCTCAGGCCAATGTGTCATCCCACCTGGCCGACAACGCGGTCATGGACCTCACCCCCGACGTGCCGCCGCTCAAGCGCCTGTCGCTGCGCGCAGGCCGGCGCGACAGCGTGGCCTCAGTGGCACGCCGCTACAACGTGAGCCCGGCGCAGGTTGCGCAATGGAACGACACCAGCGTGTCGGCACTGTTCAAGGCCGGTCAGCACATCACCGTGTATGTGCCGAACAAGGCGGCTCGTGGATCACGCGCAGTGCGCTCGCATGCCGACCACGGCCGGGTGCATGCCGAGCCGCGTCACGCTGCAGCCAAATCAGCCCGTGCCAACGCCAACGTCAAGGGCAAGCCGGGTGCGAAAACCACCGGGAAGGCCTCGGCCAAGGGCAAGTCGGCTGCCAAACTGCCTGCGAAAGCAGGGGCCAAGAGCGCGGCCAAGGCCAAGCGAGGCCGCGGCCACTGACCTGGCGGCGCTGACGCGGCTTCGCGTCGCGTCAGCGCTTGGCCGCTGGTGAGGCCGAAAGGCTCAAGCAGGGCACGGCAAAATCCACGTGATAGTGCTCGTCGTGCCGCACCCAGGCCGGACCGTGCATGAACTTCAGCCGCGCCTGCAGGTAGGGGCCGTGGCTCGTGGCCATCAAGGTGGGCAGGTAGCGCGGGTCGAAGATCACCAGCGCGAGGCCGGCCTTGCGCGCACGCGCCGCGCGGTCGAGTGCCACCAGGTGGGCCCCCACCGCCTCGAAGTCGATGCGCAGATCGCCCAGGCGGCCCTGCGAATCGAACTCCAGTGCATAACCGAACTTCTGGCTGGCCAGTGTGGGCAGGGGCACTGAGCGGCCAGCCCCATCGCGCACAGGCACCATGAAGTCGATGGACAGGCCGTTCTGGTGGGTGCGGTGCGGCCGCATGGGGCCGCCGTGTTCCCGCCCCGTCTCCCCGTAGACGAACACCGTGCCGGGCAAGGCCGTGGCGAGCGCGGCATAAGCCTCCACCGCCACATTGCGCACGGTGCTGTGCACGTAGGTACGGCCAAGGCCCGCAGCCAGGCTGCTGTAGGCCGAGAAGTTGACACCATTGCCTGGCAAGGCGACGCCGTCTTCAAGGCGGCCCTGGCCCGGCCGGCCATAGCACGTGCTGTCGGCCGCGGTGGCAGCAGCCCCGCATGCCAAGAGCACACTCGCAGCAAGGGCCGCGCGCATCGGCCTCAGGTGCTGCATCAAACTCACAACCCGACGAAGAACAAGGCCACGTTGATGAGCAAGCCCGTGGTCCACACGAGCGAGCGCAGGTTGCCACGGCCCGACAGGTACAAGCCGATGTAGATCAGGCGGCAGACCACAAACGCGGCCGCCAGCACGTCGATGCGGAGTTGTGGGGCATGCACCTGGTGGGCGATGAGGACCCCGCCAATGAAAAACGGCAGCGCTTCGAAGCCATTGGCCTGCGCGGCATTGGCCCGCGCACGAACCCCTTCCTGACGCGCCAGCCACTCGCGCGGGTTGTTGTTGTCGTAGCCACCTTGTTTCGGCGCACCCTTGGCGCCGCCTTTGGCGAAGCCCGCGCACGCGATGGGGAGGAGCGCCACGACAAGCACACACCAGTAAGCGAAGGTCATGGGAATTCCTGACTTGAAATGAAGGGGAGAGAAGCGAGCGTGAGAATGAACAGCGGCTGCGCTGATCAGCGCCGGTCGCTCAGCGCATGGGCAATGGTGCCCAGGTCCACATACTCGAGCTCACTGCCGATGGGCACGCCCCGCGCGAGGCGGGTCACCCTGACACCCCGCGAGCGGAACACCTCGGTGATCACATGCGCGGTGGCCTCGCCTTCGGCGGTGAAGTTGGTGGCAATGATGACTTCTTCGACCTCGCCGTCACCACCACGGTCGAGCAGCTTGTGCAGGCCGATGTCGTTGACACCGATGCCGTCGAGCGGGCTCAGGTGTCCCATCAGCACGAAGTACAGGCCCTTGTAGCTGCCTGTGCGCTCCATGGCAGCCTGATCGGCCGGGGTCTCCACCACACACAGCAGCTTCGGGTCACGCGTGGGGTCGAGGCAGGTGCGGCACACGGGCGCTTCGGTGAAGGTGTGACAGCGGTCGCAGTGGCGCACGTCGGACACCGCGGCCTGCAGCGAGGCCGCGATGCGCTGCGCGGCGCCCCGGTCGTGCTGCAGCAGGTGAAACGCCATGCGCTGCGCCGACTTCTGACCCACACCGGGCAACAGCCGCAGCGCGTCGATCAGGGTGTCGAGTGCGGACTCAGCCACAGGCGTGCCAGTCTGAGCGGTTGACGTTCAGAACGGGAACTTCATGCCGCCGGGCATGGGCATGCCGGCGGTGAGCTTGCCCATCTTTTCGGACGACACCTCTTCGGCGCGGCGGATGCCGTCGTTGAAGGCGGCGGCCACGAGGTCTTCGAGCATGTCCTTGTCATCGGCCAGCAGGCTGGGGTCGATCACCACGCGCTTGACGTCGTGCTTGCAGGTCATGGTCACCTTCACGAGTCCGGCGCCCGATTGGCCTTCGACCTCGATGGTGGCGAGTTCGTCCTGCGCCTTCTTGAGGTTGTCTTGCATGGCCTGAGCCTGCTTCATGAGACCGGCGAGTTGGTTCTTCATCATGATGGTGTTCCTTGAAAATAAGAGTTCTGAATGGGGACGACAGCGAGGCTGTCAGTGGAACTTGACCGAACCCGGCACGATGCGCGCCGTCTTGAACTGCTGCATCAGCGCCAGCACGTCAGGGTCGTTGTGAATCAGGTGTTCGGCATCGGCCTGCCGGCGCACACGCTCGGCATTGGCACGCAAGGCGGGTGAATCGGTGGCCACGCCCGATTCGATCTCGAGCACCACCTCTTGTTGCAGCAAGGCGCCCAGGGCCGCTTGCAGCTTGTCGCGTTGCGATGGCGCGCGCAGCGTCTCGCGCTCCACGCGCAGCTTCCACACGGCACGCGCGCCCTGGGTGTCGATGCCCAGGCACTCGGCCTGCATGGCGAGTTCGCGGGTCAGCGCACTGATGCTGCCCGCGGCCACCATTTCACCCACGACGGCAGCCCAGCGTTCGCCTTGCACGGTGGGCATCAAGGAGGGCCCCACGGGCAGCGAAGCAGGTGCCGAGGGCGATGAAGCCCGCAGCGTGCGTGCGCTCGGCGTGGCCATGGGCTCATCGCGATCGAAGACTGGCTCGGCCCCTCGTTCGAATGCAGGCGCAGGCGATGCCTCGGACGGCACTTCGTCATCCCAGATCGGCTCGTCGGCCCAGGCAGGAGGTTCTTCACTGCGGGCCGGAACCCGCGCCACAGGGGCCGCCGCCACCACAGCAGGACGAGCGACATCCCGAGGCATCGACGGCGCCGCTGGAGGCGGCATCATGGGCGCCGAAACCGATGGCCTTGCAGCGGTTGAAGCGGCCGGCGCCGATGGCACGGGCGCGGCAACAGGGGCAGAGGCCACAGCAGCCGGCGCCTGGCTCACGACCGGCTCAGCCGCACGCGCAGAAGCGGTCGCCAGCACGGGCGCAGCAGCGACGCCGGTGGCACCCACGGAACCCGAAGCAGCCGCTGGCCCGGGGCGGGACCCGCCTGCCGATGCGCCACCACCGTGTCCAGCAGACCCGGTGCCAGCCCCGTCCGGACGAGGAGGTGCAGGCGTGCGCGGCGCGCCCGCCGGGCGGAAGGCCAGCATGCGCAGCAGCACCATCACGAGCCCGCTGTATTCATCGGGCGCCAGGCCCAGTTCCGCGCGGCCGTGCAGCACGATGCTGTACAACAACTGCGTTTCATCGGCAGCCAGCAGCCCCGACAGGCGAGCCACGGCAGGCGCATCGGGATCGCTCTCGTCCAGCGCATCGGGCACGGCCTGCAGCACCGCCATCTGCTGCAGCAGCGCGGCGAGTTCTTCCAACGTGCCCGAGGCCGACAGGCCCAGGCCACGCAGTTCATTGACCGCATTCACCACACCCGCGCCGTCCCCGGCGGACAAGGCTTCGATCAATCGCACGGCATGGGTGCGGTCGACCGCGCCAAGCATCTGCCGCACCCCGGCCTCGCTCAGGCTGCCCGCGCCGAACGCAATGGCCTGGTCGGTGAGCGACAAGGCATCGCGCATGGAACCGCGTGCGGCACGCGACAGCAGCCGCAAGGCGCCGGGTTCAGCCTCGATCTTTTCGGCCACGAGCACGCTCGCCAGGTGGGTCTGCACGGTTTGCGGTGCCATCGGACGCAGGTTGAACTGCAGGCAGCGCGACAGCACGGTCGGCGGCACCTTCTGCGGGTCGGTCGTGGCCAGCACGAACTTGAGGTACTCGGGTGGCTCCTCGAGCGTCTTGAGCATCGCGTTGAACGCGGTGTTCGACAGCATGTGGACTTCGTCGATCATGTAGACCTTGAAGCGCCCCATCACCGGCTTGTAGACCGCCTGATCGAGCAGCTGCGAGATCTCTTCGACACCGCGGTTCGAGGCCGCATCGAGCTCCACGTAGTCGACGAACCGGCCAGAATCGATGTCGCGGCAGGCATCGCACACGCCGCAGGGCGTGGCGGTGATGCCACCCTGGCCGTCGGGGCCGGTGCAGTTGAGCGCCTTGGCGAGAATGCGCGAGACCGAGGTCTTGCCCACACCCCGGGTGCCGGTGAACAGGTAGGCGTGATGCAGGCGCTGGTGCGTGAGCGCATTGGAGAGCGCTTGCACCACGTGCTCCTGCCCCACCAGCGATTCGAAGTCGCGCGAACGGTATTTTCGTGCCAGGACAAGATAGGACATCCGGTGATTCTACGGGGCGGCTGACGCCGGGGCCTCCGCGTATCGGATAATCACGCTTTCAGCCAACGCAACGGGCCCTGCCCTGCGCCTGGCCTCCGCTTTGCCCATCTGCCCGCCCCAGCCGCCATGACCTCCAAGCACGCCTCGCCCTCCAACCCGGACACCCTCAGCTACGAACAGGCCGGCGTGAACTACGACCTGATCGACCCGCTGAAGGTCGCTGCCCAGCGCGCCGCCAAGGAAACCGGCTCCCACCTGCTGGCCCACGGCTTCAGCGAAGTCGAAGCCTCGCGCGGCGAGTCGGCCTATGTGGTTGACGTCGGCCCGTTCTACATTGCCTCCATCGTGGAATGCCTGGGCTCCAAGGCGCTCGTGGCCGACGAGATGAAGGAGCTGACAGGCAAAAGCTATTACGACGGCATCGCGCAAGACACCATCGCCATGGCCATCAACGACCTCATCACCGTGGGCGCCACGCCTTTGGTGGTGCAGGCCTATTGGGCGGCGGGCGGGTCCGAGTGGTTCAGCGATGCCCAGCGCGCCAAGGCTCTGGTCGACGGCTGGAAACGGGCTTGCGACATCTGCAGCGTGGCCTGGGGCGGCGGAGAAACCCCGGCCCTGGCCGGCATCGTGGCCGACGGCCGCATCGACCTCGCCGCCAGCTGTACCGGTCTGATCAATCCGAAAGAGCGCCTCTCCGTGGGCGACAAGCTCGCCCCCGGCGACGTGATCGTGCTGCTCGCTTCCAGCGGCATCCACGCCAACGGCCTGAGCCTGGCCCGCAAGCTCGTCGAGCGCCTCCCGAATGGCTACCTCACCGAGATCAGCCCCGGCCTGACCTACGGCGACGCCCTGCTGGCCCCGACCACGCTGTACTCACCCGTGACCGAAGCGCTCTACAAGGCCGGCATCATCCCGACCTACTGCGCCAACATCACCGGCCATGGCTGGCGCAAGCTGCTGCGCCACCCGGCCACGCACACCTACCGCATCCACAGCGTGCCCGCCGTCACACCCGTGCTCAAGTTCATCCAGGAACACGCCAAGCAAGACGACCTCGAGGCCTACAGCACGCTCAACATGGGCGCAGGTTTCGCGCTGTTCGTGAAGGCTGAAGACGCGGAGCGCACGGTGGCCGTGGCCAAGGCCCAGGGTGTCGAAGCCATCATCGCCGGCCAGATCGAGGCTGGCCCCAAGCGCCTGCTCATCGAGCCGCTGAACATCGAGTTCGGCGACGACGCACTGCAATTGCGCTGAAGTTCTGCCCAAGTGGCGGGCCATCGGCCATCGCCGCCTTGTGGTGAGTCCGCTTCCCGCGGACAGACTTATCGGATGGACTGAATCGCCTGCTCAGGCATCCGTCCAGGATGAGGCTGCTCCGCCATGCCTGCGACCACCAGCACGGCGATGGCCCCCAGGGTCACGATGGCAAAGGCCACAGATTTGAAGATGGAAGCGGACATGGGTGACTCCTGGCTGAGATTCGAGGGGCGCACAAACGCCGCCCACTCACTGTAGCCAGCACCATCGAGCGCCACGTTGCGCAAGATCAAACGGTGGTCGCGCCTGCTGATGCGTCAGCCCACACACCACGCCACCACCCGCGCCCAGACGCCGTGTGTGAGCGCCCAGCCCGACACCGCCACCAACCCCAGCCCCGCCACACGGAACCCGAACACCGCCACCTGCCCTGACGCAGCCCCCACGGCGGCAGCATCTCCCCGCCAAGCCCTCCACCGAGCCCAGGCCCAAGGCGCCACCAACAGCCCTGGCATCGACGCCAAGGCAAACGCCCCCATCACCACCGCCCCGCCCTGCGCGTCCTGGCCCAGCGACGCCAGCAACAAGGCCCCCTGCAGCGCAGCACACGGCCACGCGACCCAGGCGAGTCCGGCCAACGCAGCCTGCCACCGCGGCGGACGGCGCGTGTGCAGGCGCACCGTCACGCTGCTCGTGGTGCGTCGGAGCATCCAGGCCGGTTGCCGTCCGGTGAGCATCCACCACAGACCGAGCGCCAGGAAACCGAGGTGCAGCAAGGTCCACAAGGGCCGCAGCGCAGGTGCCGCCTGGCTCCAGGCCCCGAGCACCGCCACACTGCTGGCCGCCACCGCCCCTGCGGCCATGTAGGCCAGCAGCCGCCCCAGCTGAAACAGGCCTGAAGCAACTGGCTCTCCCCGCGTCACGGCCGCACAAGGCGCACCGCACATCACCGCGCAATGCGGCGTGGCGGCCACGCCCATGGCCAGGCCGGCGAGCACCAGGGGCCACTGCATCAGCGGCGCCCCAGCCCGGACCCGGGTTCGTCCAGCAGTTGCGTGAGCGCACCCGACGTGGCCATCACCGCCCAGATGATCAGGAAGGTCACCGAGTAGACCGCGGTCGCCGACCAGTCGAGCGGTTCACGTCCGAACCAGCGCAGGCTCATGGGGTCCACCACCACGAACAGCAGCGCTTCCAGCACGCCCGACATCAGGAACGCCGGCCAAAGCACCCTCAGCGCTCGTGCCCAGAACGGGCTCATCGCGTCAGGCGCCTCGTCGGGCGCCAGCGGCTCAGCGTCCGGCAGTGGCTGCATGGCCGCGCGCCTGGTGAGCTGGCACATGGGTGATCGCCCCTCCGGTGTCGGCCCGGGCCGTCTCGGCCAGGGGAATGTCGCGGCCGTTCACGGCGAGGAACAAGGTCACGAACCCCGCCACCACCACCACGGCCGGCCCGCCCAGCGCCACCCACATCATGCGGATGCGCCACCAGGGCTGTACCGGCCCCACCAGGTTGTTGGTCATGTCTGTCTCCAGGTTGATGTCGCCCGGTGCCGCCTCAGCGCGGCACCACGAAAGTCGATGCTTCAGTCACGTGACGGGTCTCGGTACCCAAGGCCCCCAACGCCGTCACCTCGAACTGCATCGGATGGGCGCCTCGGCCCAGGGTCTGTGCCACCTCGGGCGCCACGCGCACCGCCACCGTGATCCAGCGGGCCTGCGCCGGCAGCACCTCGACATCCTTTGCATCGGCCAGCGCCGCGCTCTCGATGCCTTGCACCCCGATGCGGTACGACTGGGGCCGCTCGGTGGCATTCATGAGCTGCAGTCGGTACAGGTTCTCGATCTGGCCGTCGTCGACCTCGCGGGCCAAGGTCATGCGGTCGCGCACCACGTTCACCTTGAAGGGTGAACGCATGGCCAGGCTGGCCGCAAAGCCCGTAGAGATCGCCACCAGCAAGGCGCCGTAGACCAGCACGCGCGGCCTCAGCACCCTCTTGAACATCTGCGGTCGGCTCAGGCCTTGCACGAGGCTGTTCTCGGTCGCGTAGCGAATGAGCCCTCGCGGGTAGTGCATCTTGTCCATCACACCGTCACAGGCGTCGATGCACGCCGTGCAGGCGATGCACTCGTACTGCAGCCCGTCGCGGATGTCGATGCCCACCGGGCACACCTGAACGCACAGCCCGCAGTCGATGCAGTCGCCCAGGCCGAGCGCCTTGGGATCGGCACTTCGTGCCCGTGTGCCACGCGGGTCACCGCGTGCGCTGTCGTAGCTGACGATCAGGGTGTCGCGGTCGAACATGGCGCTTTGAAAGCGTGCGTAGGGGCACATGTACTTGCAGACCTGCTCGCGCATGAACCCGGCAGCGCCATAAGTGGCGAAGCCGTAGAAGTTCACCCAGAACCACTCCCAGGGACCGAAGCTCAGCGTGAAGGCCTCGGCCCACAGCGTGTGGATCGGGGTGAAGTAGCCCACGAAGGTGAAGCCTGTCCACAGGGCGATCGCGATCCACACCGCATGCTTGGCGGCCTTGAGCCCGACCTTGCGCGCCGTCCACGGGCCCGCATCGAGCTTCATGCGCGCACCGCGCTCGCCCTCGATGTGGTGTTCGACCCACATGAAGATCTCGGTGTAGACCGTCTGCGGGCAAGCGTATCCACACCAGAGTCGTCCGGCCACCGCCGTGAAGAAAAACAGGCCGAAGGCCGACAACACCAGCATGCCCGTCAGGTAGATGAAGTCCTGCGGGTACAGCACCAGATCGAAGATGTAGAAGCGGCGCGAGGCGATCTCGAACAACACCGCCGGCCTGCCGTTCCAAGGCAACCATGGCAGGCCGTAGAACAACAGCTGCGTGAACCACACGAGCGTCCATCGCCAGCGCGCGAACCAGCCGTGCACCGAGCGCGGGTAGATCTTCTTCTGTTTCTCGTACAGAGAGACCATCTCGGGCTCGGCCGCCACGGGCGTGATCGGGATCACGACGCGGGTGCGCGGCTCGCCGGGTGTGCTCATCGCGGGCTCACTTGCCTGCTGCCGGGTTCGACAGGCCCCAGACGTAGGCCGTCAGCACGTGGATCTGCTCCGGTGTGAGGCGCGCCTCGTGGGCGGGCATCACGTTGGTCTTGCCTTCGTTCACCATGGCGATGACGGCCTCCTTGCCACGGCCGTGCAGCCAGATCTTGTCGGTCAGGTTGGGGGCGCCCATGGCCTGGTTGCCCTTGCCGTCGCGGCCATGGCAGCTGGCGCAGACCACGAACTTCTCCTGACCGGCTTGCGCCTGGATGTTGTTCGGCCAGCCCGACAGAGTCAGCACGTAGAGCGCGAGGTTCGTGACATCGGTCGATGTGCCCACGCTGGCCGCCATGGGCGGCATCGCACCCCGTCGCCCGAGGGTGATCGATTCCTTGATGCGATCGGGGGTGCCGCCCCACAACCAGTCGGCATCGCTCAGGTTGGGAAAGCTCTTGCTGCCTCGCGCGTCCGAGCCGTGGCAGGTGGCACAGTTGTTGGCGAACAGGCGCTCGCCCACCGCCACGGCCTGAGGGTCTCGGGCCAGCAGCTCAACGGGTTTTGCAGCCAAGGCCTGGTAAAGCGGTGCAGACAAAGCCTGCGCCGTGGCCCGCTCTTGCTGGTAGGCATTGGCGCTGGTCCAGTTCAGCCGGCCGGTGGCGCTGCCCAGACCCGGATAAAGCACCAGGTATCCCACAGCGAACACCACCGTCAGCACGAACAACCACATCCACCAACGCGGCAGCGGGTTGTTGAGCTCACGCAGGTCCTCGTCCCATACGTGACCCGTGGTGTTGTCGCCCGCCATCACACGGCGGCGTGCCGCGAAGAGCAGCAAGGCAAGGCAACTGAGCAGCCCGATGACTGTTGCCGCGGCAATGTAGATCGACCAGCCGGCAGAGAAGAAGTCACTCATGGTGCCGCCCTTCATCGATGAAGCCGGCCTCGCCGAGCAGGGGCAACAGCGCGGCCGCCTCCTGGCCGGTTCGCCGCGCCGGGCGGTAGGTCCACACCATCAGCACCACAAAGATGAAAAAGCTGAACAGCGTGACAGCGCTGCGGATGAGATTCAGGTCCATGAGGTGGTTTCTTTCACGACATCGGTGAGCGTCAGACCGAAGGCTGAGGCGAGCGGCATGGGCAAAACAGCGTGAGGTCGCATCACTTGACACTCGTCCCCAGCGACTGGAGATAGGCCACGAGGGCATCCAGCTCGGTCTTGTCCTTGACTGCCAGTGCGCTCTCGGCCACCTCGGCGTCGGTGTAGGGCACGCCGAGCCGTTGCATGGCGGCCAGACGGGGCGGCACACTGGCCGCATCGATCACACGGTTCGTCAGCCAGGGGTAGGCCGGCATGTTCGACTCGGGCACGAGGTCCCGCGGACTCTCGAGGTGCAAACGGTGCCACTCGTCGCTGTACTTGCCGCCCACACGGTGCAGGTCGGGACCTGTGCGCTTGCTGCCCCACTGGAACGGGCGGTCGTAGACGAATTCGCCGGCCATCGAGTAGTGGCCGTAGCGCAGCGTCTCCGCGCTCAGCGGGCGGATCATCTGCGAGTGGCAACCGAAGCAGCCCTCGCGCAGATAGATGTCGCGGCCCACCAGCTGCAGGGCGGTGTTGGGCTTGAGCCCGGCCACGGCTTCGGTGGTGGAGCGCTGGAAAAACAGCGGCACGATCTCGACCAGGCCGCCCACTGCGATGACCAGCAGGATGAGCACGATCATCAGGAAGTTGCTGGTCTCGATGCGCTCGTGACCGGTGACGGGAGTGTTGTCGTTGGACATGGATTGAAGCTCCTCAGGCCGGGGCCTGCTGTGGGGGAACAGCCGACGACGGGGCCGATGAGACGGATGAAAGCCTTGCAGCGGGGAGACCAGAAGGGATGGCCGACAGCGCCACCCGCCCATTGCGGATCGTCATCACCACATTCCAGGCCATCAGGCACATGCCGCCGAGGTACAGCATCCCGCCCAGCAAGCGGATCACGTAGAACGGCCAGGTGGCCTTGACGCTTTCCACGAAGGTGTAGACCAGCGTGCCATCGGGGTTCACGGCGCGCCACATCATTCCCTGCATCACGCCGGCAATCCACATCGCTGCGATGTAGAGCACCACGCCCAGCGTCGCGATCCAGAAGTGCAGGTTGATGGCGGGCACGCTGTGCATGGTCGTGCGGCCGAACATGCGGGGGATCAGGTAGTACAGCGAGCCCATCGTGATGAAACCGACCCAGCCCAGCGAGCCGGAGTGCACGTGGGCAATGCCCCAGTCGGTGTAGTGCGACAAGGCGTTCACGGTCTTGATGGACATCATCGGTCCCTCGAACGTGCTCATGCCATAGAACGACAGTGCCACGATGAGGAACTTGAGGATGGCGTCGTCACGCAGCTTGTGCCATGCGCCCGACAAGGTCATCATCCCGTTGATCATGCCGCCCCAGCTCGGGGCCAGCAGCACGAGCGAGAACACCATGCCGACCGACTGTGCCCAATCGGGCAGCGCGGTGTAGTGCAAGTGGTGCGGGCCGGCCCACATGTAGGTGAAGATCAGCGCCCAGAAGTGCACGATCGACAGGCGGTACGAATACACCGGCCGCTCGGCCTGCTTGGGGATGTAGTAATACATCATCCCCAGGAACCCTGCGGTCAGGAAAAAGCCCACGGCATTGTGGCCGTACCACCACTGCACCATCGCATCCTGCACACCGGCATAGGCCGAGTAGCTCTTCATCAGGCTGACCGGCATGGCCGCGCTGTTGACGATGTGCAGCACCGCCACCGCGATGATGAAAGCCCCGAAGAACCAGTTCGCCACGTAGATGTGGCGAACACGGCGCCGCCCGATGGTGCCGAAAAACACCACGGCGTAGGCCACCCACACAACGGCAATCAGCAGGTCGATGGGCCACTCGAGCTCGGCGTATTCCTTGCCCTGCGTGAACCCCATCGGCAGTGAGATGGCCGCTGCCACGATGACCAGCTGCCAGCCCCAGAACACGAACTTGGCCAGCCAAGGCAGGAACAGAGGCACCTGGCAGGTGCGCTGCACCACGTGGAAACTCGTGGCCATCAGCGCACAGCCGCCGAAGGCAAAGATCACGGCATTGGTGTGCAGCGGCCGCAGCCGTCCGTAGCTGAGCCAGGGGATGCCGGCCGTGAGGTCAGGGAAGGCCAGCAGGGCCGCAATGAGCACCCCGACCGCCATCCCGACAACGCCCCACACCACCGATGCCAATGCGAAGCCGCGCACGGTGTCATCGGTGTAGTTCTCCTGCAGTGCAGGCTTTGCAAGTCCAGCCATCAGATCCCCGTTTCATCGCACATCCGTGTGCACGAAACGATTCTTCTGCAACAGGGGATCAGCCGCCTTGATGCGTATCAAGCGAATCGGAGGCTGCGTTCACAATCTGTTCGCCGTGTTGTTCGAGGTCGTCGAACTGTCCGCCGTGCAGCGCCCAGGCGAAGACACCCAGCACGCCCAGCATGAGAACGGCTGACATGGGGATGAGCAGGTAGAGGATGTCCATGGCGCTTGTTCAGTGACGTTCGGTGGGGATCGGTGATGGGGATCAGCGCGAGAGCCGCAGGGAATTGCCCACCACCACCAGCGAACTCAGCGCCATGCCCAGGCCTGCCGCCCAAGGGGGCAGCAAGCCGGCCAGCGCCAGCGGCACGCAGGCGGCGTTGTACACCCCGGCCCACACAAAGTTCTGGCGGATCACCGCCAAGGTTTTCTTAGCCAGCGCCCTCGCATGGACCACGTCCTGCAGCGCGTTCGACACCAGCACGCCATCGGCTTGGGCGCGCGCGATCTGTGCGCCCTCGCCCATCGCCAGCGACATATCGGCCACGGCCAGCACCGGTGCGTCGTTGATGCCGTCACCGATCATGCCCACCCGCTCGCCACGGGCTTGTGCTTCGCGAACAGCCACCAGCTTGTGTTCAGGGGACATGCCGCC
>JBEGTX010000112.1:0-6356 GCA_041179165.1 Pseudomonadota bacterium
AGGACAGTTTTTGCCGGATTTGCAGGCCCATAGCCCCGCTATGGGACAAAAAGACGGTGAAAAATGGACCGCTGCGGTCGATTTGCAGCCGACGCTTTCCAAGTCCGACAGGCTCCTAGATCGAGCGGGCCTGAGGATGTCCGGGTGTGCTGGGGCCGCTCCACATGGCATCAGCCCCATCAGCAGACACCACTCACTTGCGGACCACCACCGTCCCCGCCATGAAGTCATGAATGGCGCGCCGCTTCTTATTGAAGAGCATCGACACGAACTCGCTCCAGATCCACAGCTGCGTCAAGAGGGTCACGGTCGCGTACCAGAAAGGCGCGTTGGCGGTGATCTCCTGCACCCTGGCCACGTAGCCCAGAGAAAAATACCTGTCGTCCGTCATGGCCATCGAACCGAGCACCAAGGCAACCGACGTCAGCGTCGACAAAACGAACTGGACGGCGTGGCGGATGAACGCCGCCTTGGCGGTGACCGCCGAACCATCGACCAAAGCGATCCTGGTGTTCAGGGCCAACTTACCAGGCGTTCCGCCAAATCGCGTGACGAGGTACACGTGAAAAAACAAACCCAGGGCCAGGCTCGGGATGAACCAGTACGCGTAAAAGAACCGCGTCTTTTCGCTCAGGATATAAGCGATGGCCATCACGGGCAAAAAGATCAGCGCGTCGATCCAGAATGCGCCGAACCGGCGCCAGAACCCGGCGTAAACCAATTCACCATGGCTCGCAACCGATGTGCCGGCGTGGTCACGCTCGCTGAGCGACACGGCGGTGGGTGCATAGGGATTTTCTTGCTGCATGGTGACTCGATGTTCAAAAGAAACTGCAGCGTTTCACCCTCCGGCGGAGCTGCAAAGTGGTCCGGCAAGCAGCGTCACATTCTTCCGACCCATGTGCCTGCACCGACAACGCTGCGCGCATTGTAGGTTCGGCCTTGCGGGGGACGAAGAACCCCACCTCCACCGAGACATCTTTTCGCGGCAGCTCGGGCACTGAGGGTGTGATCTGCCAGCGGCAGCTGCTGGTGGATGTGTTGCTGAGCATGTGGTTCTCCGCCGCGCTCAGACCGCGTTTGTTGAAGTCGAAGCGGATGGGTGTCGCCCACCACATCTTGAACGATTGGCCTCGTGCGACGAACTGTGGCGCATTCTCGCGCGGAGCGCCCCTCAATGGACGGGTTGGCGACGACCGAGCGAGCGCCACAGTACCAACAAGTTCGGCATCACACCAAGGGCCATGAGCGGCAAGGTGCACGGCTGCTGATCACCTGTTGGATGCCTTGCTATCGAAGCAAGGCCATGGCCCAGACGTCATGGAACTCCCCGCCGGCCAGGATGCCCTTGCGACGCAGGCCCTCGGTCATGGGTGTGAATCCACCGGTTTGCCTGCGGACTTCGCGAAGCGGTCTCGGGCATCCTTGAGCTCTGCCGCCGTCAAGGCAGACGCGCTGCCACAGGCCGAGCATTGGCCCTGGCCCGCCAGATTGGATGACTGGCACACGTAGCATGTCCAGGCATAGGCGGGAGGGGGTGCCGCCTTGCGAGGCGCGCGGTGCTTCAAACGTCTCAAAACGGCTTTCACGAGGAGCCCGATCTTCACCGCGGCGGCCAGAGCAAACATGCCGATGAACGCTGCAGCCGCGCGTTCAAACATCACGTCTCGGGTGCAGCCCATGCCGCTGATGCCCACACCGATGCAGAGCATCATCAGAAAGTATGACGCGGCCGCACCCAAGAGCGACAAGATCAGCACCGCAAGCAAGATCCAATTGAACATGGGCGTCTCAATAGAAGGCCTTGCGCGGGTTGCCGCAGCTGGCCCCCTGAGCTAGCGATGGACAGACATCAGGAATGAACGGTCGGCAAGAACGAAGTGTCCACGTGGTACCGCGACGGCTTGGCGAGGTCCACGTCAACCGGGATCGTTCTTCCCTGCACGAAGGCCGTGGGATCGAACCAGAGGTTCGCGCTCTTGAAGATGCACAAGCGGTTGTTCGCCTTGTCGTGCCACTGCGCGATGATGCGGAAGGGGTTGGTGCCGTTGACTTCGAGTGATTCATTCAACTCGACCTGCTGGAACTCCGCCTGCACCAGGTGGCCGTGTTCGCGCAGCTGAGCCTCTTTCTTAGCGTTCCAGTGGCCGTAGCCGATGATGCCGCCCCCGATCAAGGCGAAGACCAGCCCCAAGGCGACGAGGATCCAGCGGGCCTCGCGTGGCACGTTCGCTGCCAGCACGAGCAGCCCGACGCCCACCGCCAGGAACAGCCACTTGATGATGGTGATGACGATGTGGTTCATGGTGCAGCTCGATCAGATTGGATTGGAATGGAATGGTCGCTGGCTGTTGAACCCGGCCAGTGGTGAGCGCCTTGAGGGCCCTCTGGGTTCGGCTGATAAAACGACCTTCTCTCGATTGGAATATCACAGGCCGTTCTGGCTCAAGCATCTTCAGACGCGTCAGAAGGCACGTGCCGCGAGAAGGGCCACAACAGAACCCATCACATGAGCCGGCCCCGTGCAAATCCATCCCTGCAGCATTTTGCCGAGCAGCTTGATGAGCAAAGCCCAAACCAGAGAGCCGACGACAAAGCCGGCCAGTATCCATGGCAAGGCTGCGACGCCAAACCAGGCGCCTGCCATTGCGAGGGCCTTCAGATCGCCTTGGCCGATGACCTCCTGTCCCTTTGACAGCTTGAACGCAAGCGCCACGCCAAACGGAACAAGATAGCCTGCCACCGCACCGTAGACGTGCTCGGCGCCTGACCCTGCGTAGGTGTAGTAAAGAAGGCCAAGCCACAACGTCGGAAATGTGACCACGTCCGGCAGCATCGTGCTTTTGACATTGATTGCTGCCAACAACAGCAATCCAAAGAAATAGCACACCAGGGCAACTCCTTCTGCATTCGCTCCATACAGCGTCAGCACGGTGAAGGCCAGCGCCACGGCAACAATCGCAAAGCCGAGCTTCTGAAGCGGTGGGTACGGGTGGCGAGCCGGTGCAGCCGCGTCCTGCACAGAAAGTGCGTGGGCTTTGACCTCGATCGCCCAATCACGTTCGACCCGATCCGAGATGAGCTCCGCCATCGGAAATACAAGGAAGAAGGCGACCGCACCAAACAAGATGCCGCAAAGAACTGTCACGGTAAACGGTGCCATCATGGTTTCAGAGGGGTCGATTGCTCAAAAATCCGTTGCGAACTGCTGACCCTGAGCCCCGCTGAATTTAACCACAGCGCAGTGCCTCTCGGCCCGGGCCATTCCGGGCCGCCATCAGAATTCGTCCATTTGAACCGATACCGTGAAATCGACTTTCCCACCCGCGGCGGAGACGACTCCAAGGCAAAAGGCAAGGCACTGCACCGCTCTGCAGACCGCGCCAGAAACCCGGCATGCAGATCACTCCGATGGCTCAACCGGAATGAAGACATCTTTGCGAATCAACTACTCGGAGGGTGTTTCTTGAGAGAGGCAGCAATCACAGCATGGAATTTACAAACGAACGATGCTCAGACTTCTTCATGGGCCACGGCATCTTTCTTCCGTTCTTCTGGGCGAGCGCTGCTGCACAGATTAGTCCGGGCGCTGATGCGCCGTATTCCATTCCGTCGATGGGCGGATAAGTTTTATCAAGGTCCTTGCTGGCTTCGAACCCGACGTTTCCATTGGGGCCAACCAGCTTTGTCGACAGCGCCCGGAATGACATTCCTTCTGGCTTGCATCGAACTGCCAGTTTCAAGTGATGTACAGAGCCGGATTCGATCTTTGTACCCGCTGGGAACTCTCTGGCAATGACAAAGCGGCTCCGAGTCCAAGCAGACCACTCATCGCCTTGCGAAGTGATCGAGCTGAGGTCGACCTCTTGTGAATCAGATTGGTCTGGAATTGTCCTTGTCCAGCCTTGCTGAGATGAAGCCAGCGCGGGTAGGCATGCCAGGACGGCAATCAGTATGCGTTTCATCGTTTTACTCTTCCCTGTTAAAAGTCTGCCGGGGTCTTCTTTGCGGTAACGTGCGAGCGCAGCGACAGGTTGGACCGCTTCTGCCTATACATACGAGTGAGCAAGTTCAACTGCGGCACCGGTCCGGTCTGCAACGGCCAAGAATGCCGGTGACGACAGCACAAACCCCCTCACGATGCTGAACTCAGTCGGACCGTCGCACCATCGATTTCCTGCGCCGATCGCTTCTAGTTCGGCAGTGGGCTCGAAGCGGAAGGTAAGGCTCATCTGGCTGATTGCGCCGTCATCTTGAAGGCTCTCCTCGATGAACTGCCTAGTGATGTTCAGGCTGAAATGAAGCCCTGTCCCCCAGTCATATGTTCCCCACTGGAAAAGAAGCATGTCGCCGTCGGGACCATCGCAGCCAACAGGCTTTGCCGATTGGTAAAAGTCAAACATCAACCCCAGGCCTTGGCGAGGTGAGCAGTCCGAAATGCTCACCCCCCCGGGCGGCGGCGAATGACGCGAATGCGGCAGAAGATTCAACTGGGTTCATGTTCGACTTGGCTTCGTTGTGCGGCCCAACGTGGTGTAGACCGCAGCGCATCGCAGGCCATATCCGGAGCTTGCGATGGGCCAGGGTCTGCAGAAATACCCGTACAAAATTTGACCATGAAACCCGCCGCTCCGCGTTCAATCAGAAACGATGGATGGATCTGCTCCAGAGGGCACATTCCCAGGCCTCTCCTCCTGGCTGCACGCCCTGCAGTTCAAAGCGTGACATGAGTATCTCAGCGGACAGACAGCGCCAGCCCGGCAAAAACAACCGGCGAACACTCCAGCCACAATGACACCATGACCCTGCCCACCAGCACCATCGCCCTGCCCAGCGCCTCCCCCCACGAATTCGGCAAGCCCGAGGCGGGATGGCGGCGTTCGCTGTACACCGTGATCTTCGAGTCGGACACGCGCAAGGGGCAGCTGTTCGACATCGTCATCATCGCGGCCATTCTGCTGAGTGTGGCGGTGGTGATTGCCGACAGCATGCAGTCGATGGTGAACAGCTACGGCTTCGGGCTCACGGTGGTGGAGTGGATCTTCACGCTGCTGTTCACGGCCGAGTACATCGCGAGGTTGCTGTGCGTGCGCCAGCCGTGGCGCTATGCCAGGAGCATCTACGGCGTGATCGACCTGGTGTCGGTGCTGCCCACTTACCTGGCAATCTTCTGGCCCGAAGGGCATCTGTTGATCGACCTGCGCATCCTGCGGCTGCTGCGCATGTTCCGCATCTTTCGGCTCACGGCCTACATGACCGAGTTCTCGCAGCTCGGCCGCGCCTTGCACGCCAGCCGCCGCAAGATCCTCGTCTTCTTGTCGTTCGTGCTGATGGTGGTGCTGGTGATGGGCACGCTGATGTACGTGGTGGAGGGGCCTGCGAATGGGTTCACGAGCATCCCGGTGTCGATGTACTGGGCGGTGACCACGATGACGACGGTGGGCTTTGGCGACATCACGCCGCGCACGGACCTGGGCCGCTTGATCGCCTCGGCCATGATGCTGATGGGCTGGGGCGTGCTGGCCGTGCCCACGGGCATCGTGTCGGCCGAGATGACGGCGCAGCGCCGCGGCTGGGGTGCCAGTGGTCTGCTGGTGCGCTGCGGCGGGTGTTCGGCCGAGGGGCATGCCGAGGATGCGCGCTTCTGCTGGCGGTGCGGCACGGCATTGAAGACGCCACCGTCTGAGTGAGCGAGGCCTTCAGCGCCGCACGGGTGCGCTGGCCGCGGAGGCCGGCGCTTTGCCTGCAGGCCCAGAGCCTGCGCCTGCGCCTGCAGGCTGAGGCGTGGCCGGGCGAATCATGCGCAGCCCGCGCTGGTTCGCGTCGAGCGACTCCACGTACTCGAGACCGTTGAGGCGCTCGCCGAGCGTCCGCTTGAGCTCCCCGCGAATGCGCTCGGCGAGCTCGCTCTCGCCCCCGCTGATGAACAGGCCGGTGGGATGCCAGCGCATCGAGAAGTCGACCGCGGTGTCGCTGACGAACTCATAACTCAGATCGACTTTGCCCACATAGAAGGCGGTCTGGGTGCGTCGCCTGCAGTCATGGCACACCAGCCCGTTCCGCTCGGCCACCGCCTTGACGACGTCGGCCACGATCTCCCGCTGCAGGGGCTCGTCCGCCACCTGCTTGCGCACCTGATAGCCCGAATACAGGTTGGGGCTCGACGTGCCAAGGAGGCCGGCGAGCGTGAGCCCCACCATGGGCACCGTCAGCCAGCGGCGAGCCCGATGGCGGAACCTAGGAGCCTGTCGGACTTGGAACGTCGAAAGCGAAAATCGGCCCCAGCGAGGACAGTTTTTGCCGGATTTGCAGGCCCATAGCCCCGCTATGGGACAAAAAGACGGTGAAAAATGGAC
>JBEGTX010000113.1:0-9632 GCA_041179165.1 Pseudomonadota bacterium
CCATTTTTCACCGTCTTTTTGTCCCATAGCGGGGCTATGGGCCTGCAAATCCGGCAAAAACTGTCCTCGCTGGGGCCGATTTTCGCTTTCGACGTTCCAAGTCCGACAGGCTCCTAGCGCCGCGCAGCTACTTGTTCTCCCGGTGCTCGACGCCATTCGCGTCTGTCCACCGCCCTGACCACGTGAACGGAAACAGCTGCTGCGCCCAGAAGCTGCGCGGCACGTAATCGCCATGCACGCCGTATTCGTGAGGCCAGGTCTTGTCGGTGTCGGTGGAGCGGATGGCGGTGCCGAACAGGTGATCCCAGAAAGGGAAGTGGGCGGCGTAGCAGCGGTCGAGTGCCTCGGCGTCTCGGCTGTGATGCCAGTGGTGGAAGTTGGGTGTCACGATCAGGTAGCGCAGCGGGCCGAGCCGAACTGAGGCATTGGCATGGTTGAACACGGCTTGCACGCCGGCGATCAGGATGTAGAGGTTGATCACGTTCTGCGAGAACCCCAGCAGAAAGGCCGGCGCGAGGATCACCACGGTAGACAGCACGGTCTCGATGCCATGCGTGCGGCTGCCTGAAATCCAGTCCATGCTTTCTGCGCTGTGGTGAATGGAGTGCAGGCGCCAGCCGATGGCGGTCTCGTGATAGAAACGGTGCAGCCAATACCGTGCGAAGTCGGTGATGAGCATCAGCAGCAGCAATGCCGCACCGAACGGCAGGCCGCGCACCCAGGCGCGCACGGGGTTCTGGTTTGCCGGGTTCAGGCTCTCGGCCATCCCTGAGACGCCATACAAGACGGCATAGGTGAGAAACAACGTGAGGCCCACCAGCAAATGGCCCGTGACGAAGTACATGAAGTCGGTCTGCCATTCCTTGCGGAAGATGGGCATCTCGGGCCGCAGCGGCTTGAGCTTTTCGATGGTGGTGAACAGCAGCGTGGTGGCCAGCAGGTCGAAGATGAACCAGTCGATGCCGAGGTAGGGCACTTGTGTGGGAGTCTCACCCGCCACCGGCAGCCACCCGTTCCCCGTGGCGCTCACGCCCAGTTTCGAAGCCACCACGGCACACGCCAGCCAGAACAGCGCCCAGGCCGACAAACGGCGTACTCGCTTGAAGATGATGTTGGTCAGCGCCAATGCGCCGCACAACACCATGGCGGCCAGCAGCACCATGCGCATGGTGTCGAAGCTCAGGAACTCCCTGACCTTGGGTGTGCTGAGGTAGGTGGGGAACTGGAACATCAGCACCGCCAGCCAACAGAAGTTGGCCAGCACCAGCGCGAGCATGCCGCTCACCATGCCTTTGCCTGTGCGCAATGGGCCGTGCGACAGAGCGAGATCAACGCCTTTCTGGATCTCTGTGGCGACATCCGCTTTCAGGCGATCGGTGGGTGTGATGCGTGATGGAGCCCATTGAAGCAGCGGGAAAATCCGTTCAAAGGCCCTCGTTGTCCTGTCTGGTCAACTGCAGAAGCATGGCTGCATTGTGCTTGGGAGTGGGGCCGGATCACGTTGTTCTTGCGGCATGTGATGCATTCACCCTCCAGCCGAGGGGGGCTTCGCAGGCAAGCCGATCTTCCAGATCCGGTCAATTGCAAAACGCAAGAATTCAGCCCCCCCTCACGAACGCCCCAAGAGGGTTGCCCCCCATCCGAGCCACCCCTTCAAGGGCACATCCAAAACAGCGCACTTTCAATATGGTGACGGCACGCCTGAGCAATGTCGTTCGGGCGGCCCACAAACCACAGGGAGTAGCTCAATGGACATCATTCAGTTTCAGGACCGCGTCGCCTCACTCAACACCGACAAGCTCTTTGCGCTTTACCGCGAGTGCACACCCAAGGTGCTGGTGGTCACGGACACGCTGAATTTTTCTTCGGCACAGGCGTTCGGTCTCTCGCAGTTCGTGAATTCGCTCAAGGCCGGCAAGATCCACAACATGACGCCCATCGTCACGACGGCGAGCCTCGTGAACGATCCGGCCGCTGATCTCAAGAACTACGCGTTCGACGATGCCACCACGGGGCTGGTGAAATCGCGCTACGACGTGGTGTTTCTCTTTGGCGCCCGTTCAGAAGGCGTGAGCACCTTGCCCGCTCCGCAGGTGACCGTGATCAACAAGTTCATGCAGGACGGCGGCGGCGTGTTTGCCACGGGCGACCACGACACGCTCGGCGCCTCGCTGTGTGGCGACATCCTTCGTGTGCGTGGCATGCGCCGCTGGAAGGCCGCGTCCACGCCGCCGAATGCCGGCAGCACCACGCGTTTCTCCACCAACCTCTCGGGCTCGGATGAGACTGAAGAGTTCGCCGACCAGTCGGACCTGAACCCTCAGCGCCTGTACCTGAACTTTCGCACCACCACGGGCGGCGTGGGCAACCCGCACCCGCTGATGCAGGCCAAGGCCCCTCGGCGTGCGATCGAGGTGTTTCCGGACCACCCGCACGAGGGCGAGTGTCTGTTCCCCAGCGTGGCCGCGTTGCCCATCACCGAATGGCCCAAGGATTCGATCGGCGGCACCGTGTCGCCCGAGGCCGTGGCCATGTCCGTCTCACATGGCGACGGCTTTGCGGGCAAGCAAGCCTTGGTGCCCAAGCTGTTCGCTGCGGTGTCGGCCTATGACGGCCACCGCGCCAATGTCGGGCGCGTCAGCACCGACTCCACCTGGCACCACTTCATCAACATCAACCTCGATGGCACCGGCGCCGGCGGTGGCCTGACCGGCCTGCAGGCACCTGCGGGCACCGACACCGATGCGCTCACCCGCATCCGCCAGTACTACGTGAACATCGCCACCTGGTTGATGCCGAAGACGGTGCGCCGCTGTCTTCGTTTCCCTGTGCTCGTCAACGAGCTGTCGCGCTTTCCATTGTTCGAAGAGCTGGTGTTGCGCCCGATCGAGCAAGCCAACGGCGCCGAGCTGCAGCAGATCGGCGCCTTGCTGGTGCGCTCGCTGGCTGTGCATGTGCCGGCCTGGGAGGCGCAGACCTTGCTGGCCGATGCGCTGGAAGACGCGCTCGGCGAGGCCGAGGCCCTGCGTGTGTCGAGCCAGGACCTGGCCACCGGCAACTTCGACGCGCAACCGCTGGCGCTTGCAGCCCTGGGCGGCATCGTCACCAGCGTGGCCACCGAGCTGGCGCAGATGAAGTCGGTCGAAGAGATCACGCCGCACAAGTCGTTCGAAGGCGGCGCCGTCTCGGCCGCGCGCACCGGCGCCAAGCTGCTGCTGAGCCAGCAACGCGAGGGGTTGAAGGTGATCGACGAGCTGCTCTCGCGTCTGGAAAAGCCGCTGGTTGCGCGTTGATCGTCGGTGGCTTGCGTTCCATTTAGCAAGCCCCGCGGGCTCGGGCTGGTCTTTGCATTGATCGACCCTGTCGAAATGCAAGCCCCGTGCTCACTTCGGCCGTGAGCGAAGTTGGGGTCGTGGGCATCCCGGCTCGCACCGAGGCGAAACAGTTTCGCCTCGGTTCACCCCGTTTTGCGGCATGGCACGTAGTATTCAAAGTCACCACTCCGAGCCTTTGCCATGTCTTTGCTGAAACACCCGTTTTCGACCCTTGCTGCCGTCGCCGCGATGACCGCGGTGATGCCCCTGGCCTTTGCTGCCCCCTCGGCGGGCGCCCCTCCGTTGCCTCGCGGCGCCGACTCGCGCATCACTCAGGTGAAGGTGTACCCGGGCAGCGCCACCATCGAGCGTTCAGCGCGTGTGGCGGCCGGGGGGCGGTCGGTCACCTTCTCGTGTCTGCCGGCGGGTCTGGACCCTCAAAGCCTGCAGGTATCGGCCGATGCCACTGTGCACATCGGCGAAATGTCGGTGCTGATGGAAAAGCGAAGTGAAACCGGCCGCTGCAGTGGGCATCCGCTGGATGCGGGCATTCGTCAGATCGAGGATCGCAAGGATGCGTTGCAGGCCGAGTCGGATGCGCTCGACCTGGTGACCTCCTACCTGAAGAAGTCGTATGCAGGTGAGCCAGATGCTGCCTCACCGAAGCTGCCTGTGGCCGCCAAGCAGCTGGTCGACACCGCCGATGCGCTGCGCCGCACGGCCCATGAAACGCTGCGCAAGCGGCAGCAGATCGAGCGCCAGCAGGCCGACCTGGCGCGCGAACTGGCGCCTTTGCTGGCCGAGCGCGAGCGATCGCAGGGCAATGAGCAGGTGGCAAGCGTGACGGTGTCCGTCGCGTCGACCAGTGATGCCGACGTGAAGCTCAGCTACCAGATCAGCGGACCCACCTGGTCCCCGTCCTACCGGGCCCTGCTGGACACCGCCACGCGCAAGGTGCGCATCGAGCGACAGGCGCTGGTGGCTCAGACCACCGGCGAGGACTGGCGGGGCGTGAAGCTGCTGCTGTCGACTGGACAGCCCCAGCGGGCCACCAGCGGTCGGCTGCCGCAGGCATGGCAGATCGGCATCCGTGCGCCGCAACCGCCGATGTCCGCCATGCCATCTCCCGTGGCCGCCGCGGCCCCGGTCGAGCGAGCGCGCATTGTCGGAAAGATGGATCAAGCTCCATCCGGGGTGAGAATGACCTTGCCCTTCGACGTGAGCATGCTCCAGCACGCACATGCGGTGGAGTTCATCGTGCCGCAGCCGCTGGATGTTCAGTCGACCGGGCAGCGCGTGGCCATTGCACTCGGCCATCACGACGATACCGCGCGTTTGATGGCGCGCACCAGTCCGTCCGTCGAGCCCGCTGCCTACCTGCTGGCTGAACTGCCGCTGCCTCCGGGCATGTGGCCGCAAGGTCCGATGCAGCTGTACCGCGATGGCGCCTTCGTGGGCCAGGGCCGGTGGGATTTGAGCGCCGCCTCGACGCTCACGCTGTCCTTCGGCGTGGACGAGCGCGTGCGTGTGTCGGTGGAGCCCCTGCGCGACAACCGCAGCACGACCGGCTTCACCGGCAACGTTGCGGAGCGCACGCTGCAGCGCGGCTACGAGATCGAGAACCGGCACGACCGAGCCATCACCGTGCAGGTGGTGGAGGCGGCACCGGTGTCGGTGGACGAGCGTGTGCGCATCACACAGCGCTTTGTGCCCGAGCCCATGGACCGGGAGTGGAACAAGCAACCCGGTTTGACGCTGTGGACGCTGGAAGTGGCGCCTGGCAAGAAGGCCCGCGTGGCGGCCGACTATGTGGTGAGCCACCCGAAGGGCGACCCGCTCCAGGGCTTGTGACCGGCCGCATCGGTGCGGCCCTGCGCACCGTGCCGACTCACTCGATGGCCGAAGCCGACTGCAACTGCTGGCGCAGCAGGAACTTCTGGATCTTGCCGGTGGACGTCTTGGGTACCGGCCCGAAGATCACCTGCTTGGGCACCTTGAAGCGTGCCAGTTCGGCGCGGCAGTGGTCGAGGATGTCGGCCTCGCTGGCGGTGGCGCCAGCGATCAATTCGACGAACGCGGCCGCGACCTCGCCCCACTTGGGGTCGGGTTTGGCAACCACCGCGGCCATCAGCACGGCCGGGTGGCGGTACAGCACCTCCTCGACCTCGACGCTGGAGATGTTCTCGCCGCCCGAGATGATCACGTCTTTGCTGCGGTCCTTGATCTTCACGTAGCCATCGGCTTGAACGACCGCCAGGTCGCCGGTGTGGAACCAACCGCCAGCGAAGGCTTCTTCGGTGGCCTGCGCGTTCTTCAGGTAGCCCTTCATCACCAGGTTGCCGCGGAAGAAGATTTCGCCGATGGTTTCGCCATCGGCGGGCACTGGTGCCATCGTTTCCGGGTCAAGCACAGCCATGTGCTGTTGCATCGGATAGGCCACGCCCTGGCGCGCATTCAAGCGGGCGCGCTCACCCACCGGCATGGCCGCCCACTCGGTCTGTTGGGCGCACACTGCTGCCGGGCCGTAGGTCTCGGTGAGGCCGTAGACGTGCGTGATGGCGATGCCGATGCGCTCACAGCCCTCGATGACTGCGGCGGGCGGCGCCGAGCCGGCGATCAGCCCCTCGATGGCATGTGTGATGCCAGCCCGCTGGGCTTCGGGCGCATTGATGAGCATGCCGTAGACGATGGGTGCGCCGCACAGGTGGGTCACCTGGTGCACGCGGATCTGCTCGAAGATGACTGCCGTGTCGATCTTGCGCAGGCACACGCTGGTGCCCGCCTGCAGCGCCATGGTCCACGGGAAGCACCACCCGTTGCAATGGAACATCGGCAGCGTCCACAGGTAGACCGGATGCAGCGGCAGGGTCCAGGTGACCACGTTGGAGACGGCGTTCAGGTAGGCGCCGCGGTGGTGGGTGACGACGCCCTTGGGGTTGCCCGTCGTGCCCGAGGTGTAGTTCAACGCGATGGCGTTCCACTCGTCGCTGGGCAGTTGCCACGCATGGTCGGGGTTGCCGCCAGCGAGGAACTCGGCGTAGGTGACGTCGCCGAGGTGTTGACCTTCCGGGGCGCCGTCGTCTTCCACCTCGACCACGAAGGGCCGCCGCTCACCGAGCAGCAGCAGCGCCTTGCCGATCACGCCAGAGAACTCGCGGTCGGTCAGCAGCACCTTGGCTTCGCCGTGCTGAAGCGTGAAGGCGATGGCCTCGGCATTGAGCCGGGTGTTGAGCGTGTTCAGCACGGCGCCTGACATCGGCACGCCGAAGTGCGCCTCGAACATCGCGGGCACGTTGGGCAGCATCACCGCCACGGTGTCGCCCACGCCGATGCCGCGCTGTGCGAGCGCGCTGGCCAAGCGACGGCAGCGCGCATGCGTGTCGCGCCAGCTTTGCCGCAGCGCGCCGTAGACGATGGCCGTGCACTCCGGGTAAACGGCGGCCGTGCGCTCGATGAAACTCAGCGGCGACAGCGCCACGAAGTTGGCCGGGTTCTTGTCGAGCCCGAGGGTGTAGGGGTTGGAGCGTGTCGTGACCATGGGCTGTCCTCGCTGACTGGCGGAGCCTGTCCGGCGGGGGGGGCTCGGCGGGCATGCAGGTGCATGGGCCTCGACCCATCTGAACGCAGGCAGGGCGTGTGCTCGGCGTGGCACGATGTGCTGCCCTCTGCTTCATGATACGGCGCGTCGCAGCCCGCGTGGTGTAAAGGGTGTCGTGACGTGATTTCTGGAAGGTCCAGCAGGAGCTGTGGGTGGCAACGGAACACACTTAAACTTGCATGCACATCGCAAGCTTGCCTGGCAAGCCGATCGCCCGCACTCCACAGAGACTGACAAATGCACGACATGCACCTGAACCTGGCAACCCGCGACGACGCGGCGGCGCTGGTGGACCTGTACGCCATGACTGGCTTGAGCGATGGGTCCGTTGCGACCGACCCGGACACGGCGCAGGCTCGGTGGGATGCCATGCACCGGGCGCTCCCGGGCGCACGCGTGCTGGTGGGGCGCCGTTGCGACGGCACGATCATGGGCGTGCTGACGCTGGTGGTGCTGCCGTCGCTGGCTGGCGCGCCCTCGGCGGTGGTGGAAGACGTGGCCGTGCACCCCTTCATGCAGCGCTGTGGCTTGGGCCGCCAGCTCGTTCAACACGCGATCGCGTTGGCCCGTGAGTCGGGGTGCCACAAGCTGGCGATGTCCTCCAGCCTTCAGCGCGCGGCCGCGCTTGCGTTTTGTGAGCGCTTGGGTTTCGAGCGGCAGGGCGTAAGCTTCGGGGTGTCGTTGGTCGAGGAGCCCGTGGCGGTCTGATCCCGGTCCGAGCTGCTGCTTCGGGCCCGGTACACGATGGTGGCGGACAAGCTCGAAGCAACGCCAGATGACTTCGAAGCGGTCAAGGCAGTGGTCAGCGCGGCACTGCCGCGCTGACCGGCCAGACGAAGAAGGCGCCCACCATCACGGTGGACGCCTGTCGGGTCATGCCATCAACTCACTTCGACGTCAGATGCCCGGCGTCCACAGCGCGCACTTGTGGGCCGTCTTGAAGTCATGGATCACCGTGCTGCCGGTGGGCCTGAACTGCAGCACGGGTTCGGTCGTGTTGTCGTACGGAGGCCAGGTGCTGCTGCCCAAGGCGTTCGGGTTGCCCGTGCGGCTCTTCACGAAGCGTGACCAGTAGCCGACCAGCTCATCGGCCAGGGCCTTCTGTGCAGTGGTCAGCAAGACCGTGCTCGGCAGGTCGAAGATGTACTGGATCTCGGCCGCGTGGTACGACTTGAACGGAAAGCTCACGGCCGCCTGCAGCGCCATCGGTGCGTTCGGGTCGTTGAACTCGTAGGCGTAGGTGGGCACACCGGTGGCCGTGATCTGGCGCGTGGCTTTGCGGTTGCCGCAAGCGAACAGGTAATCAGACACGGCAGCACTCAGTGCGAGCGGACGTTGTCCGCCATACGCTGCGGCTGGATACAGGCCTGCGACGGTGGGTGCGGCAGGTCCGAACGTGGCCGCGAGCCGCGCGGTGAGTTCGGCATCGGTGCTGATGAGGTTCACGTAGCCGGGACTGCCTGGCAGCTTGAGCGCGCTGGCGGGTGAGCCTGGCGCCACGGTGGTGTTGTTCATCGCGGTTTCTTCCCCGGCCAGCAGCGACGTGTATTCATCGGTGGTGTTGCCGATCAGGATGGGCACCGGGGCCAGCCGGCCTTCGGCCACCGCCGTGAGGTTGGAGCGCACAAGGTAGTCGCCGTCCACGTTGGGCGCGTTGCTGGCCGAGAAGGTGGCCGACGGTTGGTTGGCAATCAGGGTGGCCAGGGGCACGGCGCGCAGGCAGGTCGCGGCGTTGGCATTGTTCGGGCAACCGAAGTTGGTGGCGGCCACCGTCACGCCGGCCGCACCGGTGGGCTGGTCGGTGACCGGGCCGCTTTGCAGAATGGCCTTGTTGAACAGGTTGGCTGTCTTGGCGGTGTTGAGCTGCGTGAGCACACTGGCCGCACCGGCCGATTGGCCGGCGATGGTGATGTTGCTCGGGTCGCCACCGAACGCGTGGATGTTGTCCTTGACCCAGCGCAAGGCTTGCGTCTGGTCCATCGTGCCGTAGTTTCCCGAGTGGCCGGCTGCATCATTGAGGGCCGGGTGAGCCAGGAAGCCGAGTGCACCAAGGCGGTAGTTGATCGTCACCACGGTCACACCTTGGGCGGTGAGCCGTGTGGGGGTGTAGCCATCACCGCGGCCGTACAAGAAGGCGCCACCGTGAATCCACACCAGCACCGGATGAGGTCCGGCCGTGGTGGGCGTGAAGACGTTGAGGAACAGGCAGTCTTCCTGTCCGCCGGCCGTGCCGTAGAACGACAGCGGTGACGTGTCTTTCTGGGGGCAGTGGTGGCCGAAGCTCTTGGCATCGCGCGTGCCGGTCCAGGCCGCGGGGGCTTGCGGGGCCTTCCAGCGCAGCGCGCCCACCGGGGCCGCGGCATACGGGATGCCGAGGAACTGCTTCATTGAAGCCGTTGCGTTCAGGCTGCCCTCGAGCGTGCCGTACTGCGTGGTCACGGTGGGCGGGGGCGCCGGTGGTGCGGCGTCGTCATTGCCGCCGCAGGCGGTGAGCAGGGCGGTCAGGGACAGTATGAGTGCCGAGGCCAGGCGGGTCTTGTTGTTCAATTCGTACTCCGGAAGTGGATGAACGCTCGTGTCTCATGCGAGCGAACACCGACTCTAGGAGCCTGTCGGACTTGGAAAGCGTCGGCTGCAAATCGACCGCAGCGGTCCATTTTTCACCGTCTTTTTGTCCCATAGCGGGGCTATGGGCCTGCAAATCCGGCAAAAACTGTCCT
>JBEGTX010000114.1:0-9846 GCA_041179165.1 Pseudomonadota bacterium
CCATTTTTCACCGTCTTTTTGTCCCATAGCGGGGCTATGGGCCTGCAAATCCGGCAAAAACTGTCCTCGCTGGGGCCGATTTTCGCTTTCGACGTTCCAAGTCCGACAGGCTCCTAGGTCAAACCATTGGTGAGGTGGGCAGGATGTCCGGAAAGTCTTCGACCAGCGCATACCCGCTGCCACGGTGCGTGCGAATGGGGTCCAGCTGCGGCGCAATCACCTTCATCTTCGCACGCAAAGTCTTCACGTGGGCGTCCACCGTGCGGTCGATGCTGTCGCTGGCATCGTCCCAAACGCGGTCGAGAAGCGCATCGCGAGTGAACACGTGGCCTGGGCGCGAAGCGAGTGTTTGCAAGAGACCGAACTCATATCGGGAAAGTTCGAGCAATTTGCCGTAGAAGCGGATCTGCCTTCGGCCTTCGTCCACCTGCAAAGGGACCTTGGCAGCGGCCGCAGGGGCCGATGCCGACGCGGGTTTGGCCGCACGGCGCAAGATGGAGCGCACCCGTGCCACCAGCTCGCGTGGCGAGAAGGGTTTGGCGACATAGTCGTCGGCACCGAGTTCCAGGCCCACGACACGGTCGATCTCGTCACTGCGTGCCGTGAGGAAAATCACAGGCACGTCGGACAGCGCGCGCAGCTGCTTGAACACCTCGAAGCCGCTGGTGTCGGGCAGCCCGACGTCGAGGATCACGAGTGCCGGCGCTTGAGCCGACACCTGTGACACCGCATCGGCCCCCGTGGCCACCCAGACCGGATCGAAGCCATCGGTGCGCAAGGCATATTGCAAGGTGTCGGCGATCCCGGGTTCGTCCTCGACGATGAGGATGCGGGGTTTGGCCGGGGTGGGCTGAGAGGGCAGATGCGGGTCGCTCATGAGGTTCGGGTCACTCGGTGGGCAGGAAGCCTTCGATGGACAGGTAGCGCTCGCCCGTGTCGTAGTTGAAGCCGAGCACGGTGGCGCCTTCGCGCAGCTCGGGCAACTTCTGCGCAATGGCTGCGAGCGTTGCGCCGGACGAAATCCCTACCAGCATGCCTTCCTCTCGGGCGCAGCGGCGTGCCATCTCTCGGGCCGCTTCGGCGTCGACCTGGATCACGCCGTCGAGCAGCGCGGTGTGCAGGTTGGTGGGCACGAAGCCCGCGCCGATGCCCTGGATGGGATGCGGCGAAGGCTTGCCGCCGCTGATGACGGGCGAGGCCGATGGCTCCACCGCATACACCTTGAGCTGCGGCCACATGGCCTTGAGCACCTGCGCGCAGCCGGTGATGTGCCCGCCCGTTCCCACGCCGGTGATGAGCGCGTCGATGCCGCTCGGGAAGGCCGCCGCGATTTCACGCGCGGTCGTGCGTGCGTGCACCTCGATGTTGGCCGGGTTCTCGAACTGCTGCGGCATCCAGCCCCCGGGGGTGTCGGCCAGCAGCTCCTTGGCGCGGGCGATGGCGCCGTTCATGCCTTTTTCGCGCGGGGTGAGTTCGAAGCTCGCGCCATACGCCAGCATCAGCCGGCGGCGTTCGATGCTCATGCTCTCTGGCATCACGAGCACGAGCTTGTAGCCCTTGACGGCCGCCACCATGGCCAGGCCCACACCGGTGTTGCCCGACGTGGGTTCGATGATGGTGCCACCCGGTTTGAGCTGCCCACCCTGCTCGGCCGCCTCGACCATGGCCACGGCAATTCGGTCCTTGATCGAGCCGCCCGGGTTGGCCCGTTCATTCTTGATGTAGACGGTGTGACTGTTGCCGAACAGGCGGTTGATGCGCACCTGCGGTGTGTTGCCGATGGTCTGCAGAATGTTCTGGGCCAGCATGGTGTGCTCCGAGGGTTGGATCACAAATTATGGGTGCGTTCGACACGGGCGATAATCAGGGGATGTTCGCGCCCCTCCAAAACGACAGCTTTTTGCGCGCCTGCCTGCGCCAGCCCACCCCCCATACCCCTGTCTGGCTCATGCGCCAGGCCGGCAGGTACCTGCCTGAGTACCGCGCCACGCGGGCCAAGGCCGGAAGTTTCATGGGGCTGGCCACCAACACCGACTACGCCACCGAGGTGACGTTGCAGCCGCTGGAGCGCTACGCGCTCGATGCCGCCATCCTGTTCAGCGACATCCTCACCGTGCCCGATGCCATGGGCCTCGGCCTCAGCTTTGCCATTGGCGAAGGCCCGAAGTTCGCCTCGCCCGTGCGTGATGAAGCCGCTGTCGCCAAGCTGCAAGTGCCCGACATGGACAAGCTGCGCTACGTGTTCGACGCGGTGACCTCCATCCGGCGCGCGCTCAACGGGCGCGTGCCGCTGATCGGCTTTTCGGGCAGCCCCTGGACACTCGCCTGCTACATGGTGGAGGGCCAAGGCTCCGACGACTATCGCCTCGTCAAGAGCATGTTGTACAGCCGCCCTGACCTGATGCACCGCATGCTCGAGGTCAACGCCGAGTCGGTCGCGCAGTACCTCAACGCGCAGATCGACGCCGGTGCACAGGCCGTGATGATTTTCGACAGCTGGGGCGGTGTGCTGGCCGACGGCGCCTTCCAGGAATTCAGCCTCGCCTACACCCGGCGCGTGCTCGAGAAGGTCAAGACCGAGCACCTGGGGCAGCGCATTCCGCGAATCGTCTTCACCAAGGGCGGCGGCATCTGGATGGACGAAATCGCCGACGCCGGCCCCGACGTCGTGGGTCTGGACTGGACGGTCAACCTCGGCCGTGCCCGCCAGCAGATCGGCGGCCGCGTGGCGTTGCAAGGCAACCTCGACCCGAACGTGCTGTTTGCCTCGCCGGAGCAGATCCGCGCCGAGGTCATTCGCACGCTGGACAGCTTCGGTCCCCAGGTAAACCCGGACGGAAGTCACGCTGGACACATCTTCAACCTTGGTCACGGCATCAGCCAGTTCACGCCGCCGGAGAGTGTGTCGGCTCTGGTGAACGCTGTGCACGAACACTCGCGCCGCAGCGCGTCAAACAACGCTTGAACTTCGGGGTGAGCGGCGGCTCACTTCCGATTTATTTGGGGTTCGGCACGGTCATCTTTTTGAGATAAGTGATCACCCAGGCTTGACTTATCCCCAAATCCCTGCATGTGAGGTTTTACCGGGCTGGCCTGCTGCAGCGCAGCAGACACCCTCGGTATATCGTTCCTAAGTTGTTGATTTTATTCAGTTCGTGCATTGCTTCTAAAGTGAGCAATCCAACCCAAGCCCTGACAGATCAACGGTTTAGCGAACATCAGGACAGGTTACCCACAAAGTTATCCACAGATCTCGGGGAAAAATCGGAAACGTCTTTCAAATCAGCCACTTACCGGCTTTCTCTCCAGAGTGCATGAGCTTTGAACGTTAACTCCGCCCCGTGTCGTCGAAAGTCTGTGATGATTTGCGATGAATGACAGCGTTTCCGTGCGGGTGGCTGTGGAAGCGCCCCAGCACAGCGGCCTAGGGCGGACGCTCGACTACCTGAGCCCCGAGCCCATCGCTCCCGGCTCGCTGGTGCGCGTGCCTTTGGGTCGGCGGGAGGTGCCGGGTCTGGTCTGGCCGGGTTTGCCGAACGGTGGCGATGGTGAGACCAGTGACAACAGCTTCGCCCTGAAAAACGTCAGCGAGGTGCTCACAGCCCTCCCTCCCTTGCCCGAGCGCTGGTGCGAGCTGGTGGATTTCACCTCGCGCTATTACCAGCGTGGCCTGGGCGAGGTGGCGATGTCGGTGCTGCCTCCTGAGTTGCGCAAGCTCGACAACGCACAACTCGCCTCGCGCATTGCCCGGCTACAGAAGGCGGTGGCCAAGCCGCTGCCCCAGGTGCCCGCCCCGCCGCGGCCGATACTGAACCCTGAGCAGACCGCGGTGCTGGAACGTCTGGCCGAAATCAGCCCGCCGGGTGCTTCGCCCGTCGTGCTGTTGCACGGCCTCACCGGCAGCGGCAAGACCGAGGTCTATCTGCATGCGGCCGAGCAGGCGCTGGCGGCGGGCCGGCAGGTGCTGGTGCTGGTGCCCGAGATCAACCTCACGCCCCAACTCGAAGCCCGCTTCGCCGAGCGATTCGCCACCGGCGACACGCCCCGGCGCATCGTCTCGCTGCACAGCGGGCTCACCCCGGCGCAGCGTCTGAAGAACTGGCTGGCCGTGCACCTGGGCCTGGCCGATCTGGTGCTGGGGACCCGCCTCGCCGTGTTCGCGCCATTGCCTCGCCTGGGCCTGGTGGTGGTGGACGAAGAACACGACCCCTCGTACAAGCAGCAAGAGGGCGCGCGCTACTCGGCACGCGATCTGGCCGTGTACCG
The DNA here is from genome assembly GCA_041179165.1 of Pseudomonadota bacterium. Taxonomy (GTDB): domain Bacteria; phylum Pseudomonadota; class Gammaproteobacteria; order Burkholderiales; family Burkholderiaceae_C; genus Rhizobacter. The sequence continues at coordinate 4,267 of JBEGTX010000114.1, forward strand.
CGGCAAGCTCGAAGGCGCCTGCGTGCTGCTGGGCTCGGCCACGCCCTCGCTGGAGAGCTGGCAGCGCGCGAGCGAAGGCCGCTACGTCAAGCTCACCCTGGCCCACCGCGTGGGCGGCGGGGTGCTGCCGCGCGTCCGGCTCGTCGACATGACGATGCTCCCCAAGGTGCGGGGGGCCACCACGGCCCTCGCGCCGCCGCTGGTGGCGGCCCTGGTCAAACGGATCGAGCGGGGCGAGCAGTCGCTCGTGTTCCTGAACCGGCGGGGCTATTCGCCGGTGCTGCATTGCACCGACTGTGGCTGGAAGAGCGATTGCCCGAACTGCAGCGCCTGGCGCGTGTTCCACAAGCTCGACCGCACGCTGCGCTGCCACCACTGCGGCTTCACGCAGCCGGTGCCGCGCGCCTGCCCTGACTGCGGCAACCCCGACATCGCGCCGCTCGGCCAAGGTACCGAGCGCCTCGAAGAGCAACTGGCCGCAGCCTTGCCTGGCGCGCGCTTGGCGCGCATCGACGCTGACACCACCAAGCACAAGGGGGCGCTGGAGAGCCAGCTCTCTGCTGTGCATGCGGGTGAGGTGGACGTGCTGGTGGGCACGCAGATGATCACCAAGGGACACGACTTCCGCCGCATCACGCTCGTGGCTGCGGTGAACCCCGACAGCGCCTTGTTCAGCAGCGACTTCCGCGCGCCGGAGCGCCTCTTCTCGCTGATGATGCAGGCGGCCGGTCGCGCGGGCCGCGATGCGGCACAGGCCGAGCAAAGCGAGATGTGGGTGCAGACGTGGCATGCCACGCACCCGATCTATGCGGCCTTGCGCGCGCACGACTACAACGCCTTCGCGGCCAGCCAGTTGAAGGAGCGCGAGATGGCGGGCCTGCCTCCGTTCGTGCACCTGGCTTTGTTGCGCGCTGAGGCACGCACCGCAGAAGCCGCCAAGGCCTTTCTGCAGGCCGCTGCCGAGATGGCCCAAGGCATCGCGGGTGCAGCCGAGTTGCTCATCTACCCGCCCGTGCCCACCAGCATCGCCCGCGTTGCCAATGTGGAACGCATGCAGATGCTCGTAGAAGCCAGCACCCGAGGGCAACTGCAGCGGGTGCTGTCGCCTTGGATGGATTCCCTGCCCGCCTTGCGGAGCGAACACAAAGGCATTCTCCGCTGGGCGCTGGACGTCGATCCTCTGGCTATATAGGGCCCCCACGTTCCTTCGGTCCTGCCTTGCAGGCCGCGTTGAGCTGAAGCTCAACTCTTCGCCAGGCATGAACAGTCCACAGGACTGTTCAAGTCCGGGCTCAGCCCCCCGAGGGGGCGCCCGCCTGGCGGCCTGGCAAAGCCAGATCCGCGGGCTCTGGGCAATGCGCTTCGCTCTAGACTCCTTTGCCCGCTACCTACCTTGCCTCGTCGCAGGCTTCAGTTCAAGCATACACGGGGCTGAGCCCGGACATGAACAGTCCAGTGGACTGTTCATGCCTGGTGAAGGGCTGAGCTTCAGCTCAGCGCGGCCTGCAAGGTGGAGCCCGGACATGAACAGTCCAGTGGACTGTTCATGCCTGGTGAAGGGTTGAGCTTCAGCTCAACGCGGCCTGGCAAAGCCAGCTCCGCGGGCGTTGGGCCATGCGCTTCGGCCGGGCTCATGTTCGTGACCTGCCAATGAATACGGGCCTGAACACCCAGAGGTCGTTCAAGCCCGTCGAAAGACTCAGTCCGGCTGAATGCGGCTGGCAAGCCGCATCAGCGAGTGAGCGGGTCAACGATAGATCTGTTGGCCTTGGTTGGCGCGCCACGTCGTTTCGAAGTGGGCTGCATCCTCTTCGTTGCGCGGCGTCACACCCATCAGGATGCCGCCGTCCTTGATGCCCGCTTCGTATTCCTTCACGCGCTCTTCTGGAATGCCCCAGCCGATCAGCGCGCCGACGATGCCGCCGGTGGCTGCACCGGCACCCGCGCCTGCAATGGCTGCAGCGAGTGGGCCGGCAATGACGAGGCCCAGGCCTGGAATGGCGAGTGTGGTGCCGACGGCTGCGATGGCTGCAGCGATGGCGCCCACGGTGCCGCCGATGGCGCCACCCACGCCCGCACCTTCAGCGGCCTTGTTGCCGAGTTCGGTGTCGCGGCCGGCGGTGGTGCCGGTGAAGTGCTTCTTGCGGGTATCGTCGGACATGACCAGGTTCACGTCGTTGCGGTCGTAGCCGCGCGCGGTCACGGAGTCGTAGGCGCGCTCGGCGCTGTCGCGATCACGGAAGAGGCCGGTGACGAGGGGTTTGGTGTTGCTCATGTTGTTCTCCTTCAGCAAGGTGAGTGGCACAGCCTGTCGTGTATGTGTTGCTTCTGCATGGAGAACGTGGAGGGGATCGGCGGATCGCCGACCCCCTCGGCAACGCCTCGGAGCAGCACGGTTAAGGTCTGTGAAGCACCGCCGACTTGTGGTCAACGGACTGACGAAGAATGCCCGCGGTCCACGGCGCGGCGCAGCAGACGAGCGCGCGCGGCCCGGTCATCCAGACGCAGGTGCGGATGTGGGCGGAGTCCTACATGCGCCGTCTATAGGCGGCAGGGAGATGTGGGAGTTCAGCGGTCTTGGTTGTGGCGCGGTGCGATGCGCGCTTCCCGGCGCGTGAGCGTGCGCAGCAGCGGCAGGGACAGCATCACTGCAGCCGAGGCGGCCAGCGCCATCGGCAGCATCGAGCCGGTGGCCTCGATCGACCAGGCCCCAGCCAGGATCAGCCCATGGCCCAGCATGTAGAGCCGGAATGGACGTGAGCGAAGAAGGGCAGCAGGTCGCGACATGGGACAACTCGTCGGGCGGTGATCGGTGCCTCAGTGTGACGTGGCGGCGCGATCCCGTGGCGGCGTGAAGCACCGTGAAAGCCGCTCAGTTGCGGCCTTTTCACGGTTTTCAGCGGTGTGTCAGACCAGCAGGCCGGGCACCTGGCCGACCAGGGCCTGGCGCTGTGTGGTGGCTGCACCGAGCAATGCAAAGCCCAGCAGCTGTCCGTCGCCGCTGATGAAGCGGGCGTCGCAGCCCTCATCGCTCAGTGTCACCTGCCAAGCGCCCGAGGCATCGAGCGGCGGTGGGCAGACGACGGTCGGGCACGCGGGGGTCTTCACGGTCACCGGCATCGCGGGGTACATCACCGGCGTGGCAGTGCCGGCCAGCGTGGCCGCGAGCGCGCGGGCCTGCTGCATGATGGGCATCACATAGGGCAGTGTGTGGCCGTCGACTTCGGCGCAATCGCCGAGCGCGTGCACGTGGGGCGCGCTGGTCGACAGCAGCCGGTTGGTGACGATGCCGCGGTTGACGGTGATGCCGCTGGCGGCAGCCAGCGCCGTGCGCGGACGCAGGCCCACGGCCGACAGCACCAGGTCGGCCTGCAGCGTGCTGCCGTCGCTCAGCACCAGCGCGTAGCCCGCACCGTCGCGCTCCACGCTCGCGACCGACACGCCGAAGCGGAACTGCGCGCCAGCGCCCTCGAGCTTGCTGCGCAGCCGTTCGGCCGCAGCCTCGGGCAGCAGGCGCGGCAGCGGGCGCAATGCGAGGTCGACCACCGTGGGCGAGATGCCGCGGGCCAGCAGGTCGTTGGCGAACTCGCAGCCGATGAGGCCCGCGCCGAGGATGACCACCGAGCGCACCGCCTCCAGCTTGTCTGCGAATCGTGCGTAGTCATCGAGGTCGTTGACCGACAGCACGTCGTCGGCGCCCGAGCCGGTGAGCGGCAGGCGAATGGGGTCGGCGCCCGCAGCGAACACCAGCTCGCCATAGGCGATGACCGTGCCGTCGGCCAGCGTGAGTTGACGCGCCGACGTGTCGACCGCCTGCACGACTGCGCTGCGGTGGATGGTGGCATCGAGCTCGGCCGCCATCTTGTCGGCATCCTTCATGACCAGCGTGGCCGCGGTCTTCTTGCCGGCCAGTGCGTTCGACAGCATGGGCTTGGAGTAAAAGCCCGCGTGGTCCCGGCTCACGACGACCAGCGGTGTCGTCTTGTCGAGCTTGCGGAACTCGCGTGCGAGGGTGTAGCCGGCCAGGCCGGTGCCGAGAATGACGAGGGGATGTGACATGACAACGATTCCGTATGAACAGGCCCGCCCGGCGATCGCTGGCGGAGATCGGCGGGGACAGGGGGGTTCGCGAGCCTACCTCATGCGCACGCGCTGGCGCAGGGAGGCAGCGCCCGTGAAGGGGAGCTTCAGCGTGCGGGCCGCGCCGATTTGCCCCAGGGTGTCAGGATCTCCGCGCCGTCGTCGGTGACCACCAGCGTGTGCTCCCACTGCGCGGAGAGCGAGCCGTCTTGTGTGAGCACCGTCCAGCCGTCGGCCTGGTTCTCGACCTCGGAGCGCCCGGCGTTGATCATCGGTTCGATCGTGAAGGTCATGCCCTTCTTCAGCATGAGCCCGGTGCCGGCGCGGCCATAGTGCGTGACCTGGGGATCTTCGTGATAGATGCGGCCGATGCCATGTCCGCAGTAGTCGCGCACGACCGAATAGCCAGCCGCCTCGGCGAGCTTCTGGATGGCGTGACCCACGTCACCGAGGCGTGCGCCTGGGCGCACTGCGCGGATGCCAGCCATCATCGCGTCGAAGGTGGTGTCGACCAGCCGGCGTGCTTCGATGGACGGCGTGCCCACGTAGTACATGCGGCTCGTGTCGCCATGCCAGCCGTCCTTGATCACGGTGACGTCGATGTTGATGATGTCGCCGTCTTTCAGCACCTGGCTCGGGCTGGGAATGCCGTGGCACACGACCTCGTTGACGGAAGTGCAGAGCGTTTTGGGAAAGCCGTGATAACCCACGTTGGCCGGAATGGCCTGTTGCTGCTGGGTGATGAACTCGAAGCAGCGGCGGTCGAGTTCTTCGGTGGTCACGCCGGGCACGACGTGTTCACCGATCATGTCGAGCACCTCGGCGGCGAGTTTGCCGGCCACGCGCATCTGGGCCACGTGGGCGGGGGTCTTGATCGAAATGGCCATGGTGTTCACGAAAAGAGATGGGCCATTGTCGGTGTTCGGGCCGCAGGGTGCCTGAACAAGGGCAAGTGCAGGTTTCGCGGCGTGCGCTCAGACGTCGCCGAAGCGGAAGCTCGACACCGCCGTGCCGCCGAAAAAGCGGTCCTCGTGGTAGATGCGTGTGGCCGCTTCACCTTCGGCTGCGCCCACGGCCACCATCAGCGGCAGCAGGTGATCTTCCTGTGGGTGCGCCTGGCGGGCCGCAGGGGCACGTTCCCAAGCGAGCAGCTGCGCTGTGCGCTCTGAGGGCGATGAGTCCACCAGGCTGTCGTTCAGCCACTGGTCGAATTGCTGCGACGGGCCCAGCCCGCGCGGACCGAACGCGCGCAGGTTGTGGTAACTCAGGCCGCTGCCCACGATCAGCACGCCTTCGTTGCGCAGCGGTGCCAGCGCGCGGCCCAGCGCCAGGTGATCGGAGGGCGAGTAGCCGCTGTGCAGCGACACCTGCAGCACGGGCACGTTCGCCTCGGGGTACATCACCGCAAGGGGCGAGAAGGTGCCGTGGTCGAAACCACGTTGGCTGTCCACGGCCGAGGGCAGGCCGGCGTTCGCCAGCAGCGCCTGCACACGCGCGGCC
>JBEGTX010000115.1:0-19960 GCA_041179165.1 Pseudomonadota bacterium
GCCAGCCTCTGCGAGAGGCAGCACCTTCAGCGCCTTGCGGTCGATCTTGCCCGACGTGAGCCGGGGCACCTCCGTGAGCATTTCGAAACGGCTGGGCACCATGTAGGGAGGCAGGCGTGCGGCCAGTGCTTCGCGCAATGGCACATCGCCAAAGCCCGACGCGGCATCGCGCACGATGAACGCGATGAGCTGGTCGACGCCGTCTTCCTGGCGCAGCAACACGGCCACAGTGCCCACGCCAGCTTGCTCGGCCAGAACGGCCTCGATCTCGCCGAGCTCCACCCGGAAGCCCCGGATCTTCACCTGATCATCGGCGCGACCCAGGCACTGCACCTGGCCGTCGGCATCGACGCGAGCCAGGTCGCCTGTGCGGTACATGCGACCGTCCCACTCGGCACACGACCACGGGTTGGTCAGGAATTTTTCTGCGCTGAGGTCAGGTCGGCCCAGGTAGCCGGCCGACACCCCGGGGCCCGAGATGCACAGTTCACCGGTCTCGCCGCGCGGCAGCAGGCGGAGCCCGTTTTCCACGTCGGCTGCAATGACCAGCAGCCCGTAATTAGGCAATGGCCTGCCGATGGTGACAGGCTCGCCTGCATGCAGTTCGGCCAGGCTGGCAGACACCGTGGCTTCGGTCGGGCCGTAGGTGTTGAACACCTGACGCCCCGGCCGGGCCCAGCGCGCCACCAGCGACTCAGGGCACATCTCACCACCGAGGTTGATGAGGCGCAGCCCCGGCACGTCGTGGCTGAACAAGGCCAGCAGCGTGGGCACGGCATGTAGCACCGTCACGCCGTTGTCGTTCAGGGCCTGTGGCAAGGCTTCGGGGTCGGCCGCCACTTCGCGCGGGGCCAGCCACAGCGTGGCACCCACCATGTAGCTGATCCAGATCTCTTCGAACGACATGTCGAAGGCGACCGAAAAGCCTTGATAGACGGTGTCCTCAGCACACACACCCAGCACAGCGTTTTCGCTCCGCAGGAAATGGCAGATGCTGCCTTGCGTGATGGCGATGCCCTTGGGCTTGCCCGTGGAGCCCGAGGTGTAGATCACGTAGGCCGGGGTGCCGGGGTCGGCGGGTTCGCTGCGACGACGCCCTGAGTTGAGTGCGGCCAGCAACGCCTGATGTGTCCACACGGCCCGGCTCATGGCCGGCAGACGGGCCGCCAACGCATCCGACGTGACGATGCCAGGCGATGCGGCGTCGTCCAGGCAGACTGCAATGCGCTCCTCCGGGGTGTCTGCATCACAGGGGAGCCAGGCCGCCCCCGTCTTGGCAATGGCCAGCTGCATCACCAGCAGCTCGATGCCACGCTCGCACCAGAGGCCGACGATCTGGCCGGGCCCGACACCAGCGGCCATGAGCTGCGATGCCGCCGTGTCGGCCTGTTGGTCCAGCTCGGCGTAGCTCAGACGGCGAGCGCCATCCACCAAGGCGGCCTTGGCGGGCGAACGCCGCGCCGTGGCCTCGAAAAGGTCGGCCAGAATTTCGCTGCGGATGAAGTCCGGACGCTGCGGCCCCAACAAGACGTCGGGGTAGGGAGAGGCGGAAGTCGCCTGGTCGGGGAGCGTCATGCGGAGGAGAGCCTTCGTGGGAAGTCCCGAGTGTGCTCCCAGGCAAGTCCAGGCGCATCAGCACTGACCGCGATTCCGCCCCGAATGTTGCCGCCCCGCCTCAAATGGCGAAAGACAACTCCAGCGGATGAGCCCGCTCCAATTGGCGCGCCCTCTCGACGCGGTGGATCATCAATTCAACCAGCGTCTTGGCGGGAGGCAACGGGCCATACCCCGCCTCGGTGTTGATGTGGCCCGCGTCGCCCAGGTTGATGAACTGGGATTGCCAGGTTCGTGCCCATGCGCGCGCTTGGTCCACCTGCATCCAAGGATCGCTCTCACTCCCCACGACCACGGACGGCACGGCCAGCGGCCCTTGGGGCAACAGGGGCGCCACGTCGAACTTATCGGGATCGGCCGGGGCGACCAGCAGAGCCGAGTGAACGCCCTGCCCGCCCTGACTCAGGTAGCGCGCCAAGGCCAGGCACCCGAAGCTGTGGGCCACCGCCACCCAGCGCGAGCCGGGGTGTGCCGCGAGCGAGTCTTCAATGCTGAGCACCCAGGCCGCGAGGTCCGTGGTGTTCCAGTCGGATTGCTCGACCCGCACGGACCGCTTGAAGTGCGCTTCGAGCCAGGTCTGCCAGTGGGCCGGGCCGCTGTTGTGCAGCCCGGGAATGATCAACACCCGCACTGGGTCGCCACGGAATGCCATCGTGCCTCCTGGTGGATGAAGTGAAACGCCAGTCCGGCTTACAGCACGGCGATGGAGACTTCGGTCGACTTCACCAGCGCGATGACTTCTCGCCCCGGCTTCAGGCCCAATTCCTTGACCGACCGGGTGGTGATGACGGAGGTGACGATCAGGCCGGCGGCCGTCTCGACATCGATCTCGGAGACCACGGGGCCTTCGATGATTTCCTTGACCTTGCCGCGGAACTGGTTCCGAACATTGATGGCGGTGATGCTCATTGAAACTCCTGCGATGGGTGAATGTGCATGGGTCCGTGCAACATCAGAATGCCAACGATACAAAGCCCCCATCCAGCAAGGAACGAACAAGAACGCCTTTCGATATTGGAAAGCTGACGCCTGTGCCGCCCGTGTGCGCCGAGCAGACCGCAATTGGTTATGCGGTATTTGGGATTCACAGCCCGCACGCCGCGGAGTAGCATGAACGTCTCGTTTCTCTGATGACATGTCCCATGACCCGAGCTGATTGACGTTTTGAAACCCTGTCCGTCCACGCCAGATACTCCCCCGACCCGACCACACGGTCCGCAGCCGTGCCTCTGTACCAGACGGTGGCCTATGCGTTCGACAACGCGCAACACGGGGCCGACCTGTTCGACCTGAAGGTCCCGGGCAACATCTACACGCGCATCATGAACCCGACGACGGACGTATTCGAGCAACGGCTGGCCGCGCTCGAAGGCGGCATCGGGGCTCTGGCACTCGCGTCAGGTCAGGCGGCTGTCACCTACTCCATCCTCACCATCAGCGAGGCGGGGGACAACATCGTGGCCTCGAGTGCGCTTTATGGCGGCACCTACAACCTGTTCGCTCACACCTTGCCGCAGTACGGCATCCAGACCCGCTTTGCCGACGCCAACGACCCCACGTCGTTCGAGCCACTGATCGATGCCCGCACCAAGGCGATCTTCGTCGAGTCGCTGGGCAATCCCAAGGGCAACATCACCGACATTGCGGCGGTCGCCGCGGTGGCGCACCGACACGGCATTCCGCTGATTGTCGACAACACCGTGCCTTCACCCCACCTCTGCCGGCCCATCGAGCACGGCGCCGACATCGTCGTGCACTCGTTGACCAAGTACCTGGGCGGGCATGGCACCAGCGTGGGTGGTGCCATCGCGGACTCAGGCAAATTCCCTTGGGCCGATCACAAAGAGCGCTTCAAGCGCCTGAATGAGCCCGACCCGAGCTACCACGGGGTCGTCTACACCGAGGCGCTCGGCCCAGCTGCCTACATCGGGCGGGCGCGTGTGGTTCCGCTGCGCAACATCGGCGCGGCCATCTCGCCATTCAACTCGTTTCTCATTCTGCAAGGCATCGAGACGCTGTCGCTGCGGCTGGACCGCATCAGCCAGAACGCGCTGACCGTGGCCCGCCACCTGCAGCGCCATCCCAAGGTGGCCTGGGTCACGTATGCCGGTCTCGAAGACCACCCTGACCATGCGCTGGTCAAGAAGTACCTGTCGGGACAGGCCTCAGGCATTCTCACCTTCGGCGTGAAGGGCCCTGCAGGCAAAGGACGCGAATCGGGCGCCCGCTTCCTCGACGCGTTGCAGCTCTTCACCCGGCTTGTCAACATCGGTGACGCCAAGTCGCTGGCCACCCACCCAGCCTCCACCACCCACCGTCAACTCAATCCGCAGGAGCTTGAAAAAGCCGGTGTCCGCGAGGACACGGTTCGCCTGTCCGTCAGCATCGAGCATGTCGACGACCTGATCGCCGACCTGGAACAGGCTCTCGCCGCGGTGTGATCCCAGCTGGAAAACAGGCCACGGCGGGCGCTGTGGCCTTGCGGTCAGGGGGGCGTGGGTTGTCGTGGGCTCTCACCCCGGACCCGCCCTGACCACCCCAGAGTGAGGGAAAGCCCAGCTCCCGGGACTGAGCGAGAATCGCCGCTGCAGTCCACTCGGGAGGCTTTTTGAGCAACGCCATCATCCAGGTCCATGAACTCAGTTTCGAGTACCCGGGCTACCGGGCACTCGATCACGTGTCACTCACGCTCGAAGCTGGCACAGTGACTGCCCTTGTAGGGCCGAATGGCGCCGGCAAGACCACGCTGATGCGCTGCATCGCCGCGCTCGACACCCCCTTGTCAGGCCGCGTGCTGGTGAACGGGCTCGACGTGCACGAGCATCCCCGAGAAGCCCACCAACTGATGGGCTATCTGTCCGACAGCTTCGGGCTCTACGCCGACCTCACGGTCACGCAGGTACTCACCTATGCCGCCAGCTCGCAGGGCCTGCCTGCGGGATCGGTGGATGCAGCGGTCAAGAACACGGCGCAGCGGCTCGGTCTCTCAGACAAGCTCAACCAGCCGGCCGGCACCTTGTCGCGCGGTCAACGCCAGCGCGTGGCCATCGGGCAGTCCATCATCCACTCGCCCCGTGTGCTGCTGCTCGATGAGCCGGCCAGCGGACTCGACCCCGAAGCGCGCAGCTCCTTGGCGGGTGTGTTCCGCGACCTGCAGGCGCAGGGCATGACCCTGCTGGTGTCGAGTCACATCCTCGCCGAGCTTGACGAGTATTCGACCCACATGCTCGCGCTGAGCGAAGGCCATGTGCTCGAGCACCGGGCTCTGGGAGCGAGCCAGGGTGCGGGTGCAGACAGCCATGAGCGGCGCCTTCGATTCGAGTTTGCAAGCGACCTCGACGCGGCTGCTGCGTGGCTGGCTGGTCGGTCCGATCTGCGCGGCAACACCACGCACGGTGGCGGCGTCGACGCGGTGTTCACCGGGCCGGCCATCGCACAAGCCGCACTCGTGGCCGAGTGCGTGGCTTCGGGGCATGCACTGACCGTCATTGCGCCGGTGACCGAGAACCTGCAGCAGTCCTATCTGAAATCCCTGGAGGCCGGACGTTCGGCCCGCACGAGGCCCGGCGCATGAACCCCGAATTTCGCAGGCAGCTGTGGCTGCAGTTTTCACCCACGCGGTTGATCGTCATGCCGGCACTGCTGATTTTGCTGGCGCTGGCGGTTGTGGCCACCAGACCGCAAGACAACGCGTCGGCCCTGGCCGGCGCGGCCAGCATCGCGTTTGTCATCATCATCTTTGGCATGGGCATCCGTGCGGCGTCCGCCAGCATCGTTGATGAAATCCGCGAGCGCACCTGGGACCAGCAGCGCATGAGCGCCATGCAGCCGTGGGCCATGACGTGGGGCAAGCTGGCCGGGGCCACTTCTTACAGCTGGTATGGCGGGGCCATCTGCGCTGTGATCTACGTGATGTCTGCCGCGTCAACGCGCAACGAGGATGGCGGCGTCGTGGGCCTGACAGTGCCTCTGTTGACCGCCCTGGGTGCGGTGCTCGCGGGCGTGCTGTTCCAGGCCCTCGCGCTGGCGGTCAATCTGCAGCTCTCACGCTTCGAGGGCCGCGCGGCCCAGCGCAGCGGCTCCTGGGGGCTGCTGTTGCTCGCCATCTGGCTCGGGTCCGTCAGCTCCATGGCATGGAAGGCCGGCAGCTTTCTGTGGTGGGGCATCGAGATCGGTCACATGCAGTTCATCGTGCTGTCGTTGATGCTGTTCGCAGGCTGTGCCCTCGTGGCGGCGTGGCGGTGCATGGCCGGCAGCCTGGCCGTTCGGCAGCTGCCCTGGGGCTGGCCCGCACTCGCCCTGCTGCTCACTGTCTATGTGGGCGGCATCGCGTCCATGGGCACCGAAGGGCTTGCCGTCACGGGCGCCATGATCTCGTTCTTGATGACCTATGCCGCCCTGGTCACCGAACCTCAGCCGCGCCCGCTGTGGCAACGCCTGTTGGCACGGCTGGCCAGCGGGCAGTATCGCCTGGCCTTGCAGCAACTCCCCCTGTGGCCGACCACCCTGGTCCTCACCTTCATCTTTGCAGTCGGCGTGACGCTGAGCACACTGAGTTCGATCGACCACACCACCACGCTCCATCACCGCGGCAACCTGCTGACGCTCGCTCAAGCGCCGCTCGCGGTCGGCCTTCTGCTGCTGCGTGACTGCGCCATCGCGCTGTTCTTCGCCTTCCATCCGCGCGCTCGCCGACCCCTGGGTGCGTTCTTGCTGGTCATGCTCGTGCTGTGGCTGGTGCTGCCATGGACGTTCATGGCGATGTCGCCCGGGGGCGAGTCGCCGCTGCTGTATGCCGTGATGCCACCCGCGCATCCGGGCACCATCGGGACGGCACTCGCGGCCCTGCATGCGGGCATCGCATTGGCCCTGTTGCGCTGGCGCTGGAAACAATGACACCCACGTCGTGCCCGCATTCGCCCGCCAAAGGGGCGAAGCGTTTCACGTCCGCATCGGCCATCGACTGCGTATCTCGATGTAAATCGAGGAACAAGATGCCGCGGTTGGGCCTGTTCTTGTCTTTTAATCCATTTTCGGAAACCGTGTGGCTTGAATCCCCGGTCTCGCTTTTGATACATTGACTCGGCATGACAGTCGAACAGATTCAACGCTCTGCCCCGAACGCCTCAGGTTGGCCACCTTCGCTGCGCGCGTCGCCGGCTGCGCTCCAGGAGCTTCGCTACGACATCTCGTGGGCGCACCATGAGCATGAAGTGCGTGAGGCACAGAGGCTTCGCTACCGTGTCTTTGCCCAAGAAATGGGAGCGAGCCTCCAGGTGCCAGCTCACGCACCGCCGGGCCACGACATCGACCGCTTCGACCCCTTCTGCGAACACCTGCTCGTGCGCGCCGTCACCGACCCCGAGCACAACACCGGTCCGGTCATCGGCACCTACCGCGTGCTGACGCCCGCCGGTGCCAAGCGCGCAGGCGGCCTCTACAGCGAATCCGAGTTCGACCTGTCTCCGCTCGCTCCCTTGCGCTCGCGTGCCATCGAACTGGGCCGTACCTGTGTTCACCCTGACTTCCGTTCCGGCGGCGTGATCACCGCCTTGTGGGGCGAACTCACACGCTACATGGCGCGCCATGACTACGACAGCATGATCGGCTGCGCCAGTGTCAGCATGGAAGACGGCGGCCGACTTGCAAGCGATCTGTGGCACCGCTTGAGTGCCACGCACATGGCGCCCGAACATTGGCACGTGAAGCCCATCGTGCCCTTGCCCGTCCAAAGCGGACTGCCGTCCGTGCTGCCCGAGGTGCCCCCGCTCATCAAGGGCTATCTGCGCTGTGGCGCCAAGGTGCTCGGCCCACCGGCCATCGACAGCCACTTCAACACCGCTGATCTGCCCATTCTCATGCACATCGCCGACCTCCCCGCACGGTACCGCCGGCACTTCATCGGCGCCTGAGGCGCCCTCGCCTTCATGTCTCCTCCCTCTTCCTCTGCGGCGGTCGTCACTTCGCCGCCCGCTCTGTCTTCCGTTGCCGCTTCTTCAGCGCCTGTGGGTTCTGCACCAGGCCTGAAAGACAGCGCACCTGAACATGACACGCCTCGTCGGGCACCGGAGGCCCTCATGGACGGAGCCTACCGCCCCATGAAGCGTGGCGCGCTGGAGCGCGTCCCCAAGGCACTCAACCTCATCCCCACCGTGTTGCAGTGGCTGTGGCTGTCGTTGCGCTATGGCTCGGTCACTCTGCCTTCGTGCGCCAATCCGGCCATCACGAGCGGTGGTCTGGTGGGTGAAGGCAAGCTCGAGTACGTGGCCGCCATGGGCCCCACAGCCCTGTCTGCGTGTGCGATCACGACCTCCTTCATCAATGAAGGCCCGGGCTCGGTCGCGAAGGGTGAAGCCGTCATGGCCGAGCACGGCCTCGGATTCCCCGTGATCTTGAAACCCGATCTGGGCTGGTGCGGCTTTGGTGTGCGCATCGTGCGAAATCGCGAGGAACTGCTCAACTACGTCACGCGTTTTCCCGTTGGCGAATGCATCGTGGTGCAGGAGTTTCTGGACGATGCCGGCGAGGCGGGCCTCTTCTATGTGCGCCATCCCGACCAGCCACGCGGCCGCCTCATCGGCCTCTTGCTGCGCCACTTTCCGCGGGTCACGGGCGACGGCGTGCACACCATCGCCGAATTGATGGCGGCCGATGCACGCCTTCAGCGCCTCGGCTCCGACGGCCTGAGCGAACCCTGCTGCGACACCGCGCGCATCCCGCCCGCAGGCGAGGTGTGCCGCATCTCCACCATCGGCTCCACGCGTGTGGGCGGCCTCTACCTCGATGGCACCGAACTCATCACACCGGCACTCACCGAGGCGGTCGATGCCATCTCGCGCGACATGCGTGACTTCCATGTCGGCCGCTTCGATGTGAAGTTCGACAGGCTGGCCAACCTGCGCGAAGGTCGCGGCTTCAAGATCATCGAGGTCAATGGCTCGGGTGCCGATGCTGTGCACGCCTTCGACCCGGTGCACAGCGTGACCGAGGCCTACGGCATCATCTTTCGCAAGCAACGTGAGCTGTTTGCCATCTCCCACGCCATGCGAAAGCGCGGCCACAAGCCCATCGGACTGATCGGCCTGGCCCGGCTGCACTTTCGCCAACAGCGCCTGATCGACCTTTACCCGCCGTCGAACTGACCTCTCCGCCGTGGCCCTCGGGTTCTTCCGGGAGCACACTCTGCAAGGTGACGAACGATCAAACGGGCTGGACCTGGATGACGACCTTGCCCTTTGCGCGCCCGCCTTCGACCCGTGCGAGGGCCTCGTTGGTGGCGTCGAACGGGAAGACCTTGTCGATCACTGGACGAAGGGCCCCATCGTCAATGAGTCGGGTGATCTGGCTCAATTGATTGCCGTTCGCTTTCATGAAGAGAAAGCTGTAGTCGACTCCGAGATGGCGCGCCCTGCGCCTGACACCCGAGCTCAGCAGACGCATCACCAGCCTCACGAATCCAGGTGCCGATGATTCCTTGCCGAATCGGGGATCGGGTGGACCGGAGATGGAGATGAGTTTGCCACCTGGCTTGAGCACGCGCAGGGACTTTTCCAGCGTCTTGCTGTCTTGGCTGTGCAAGACCACGTCGTGGTCGCGGAGTTCGTTCTCGAAGTCCTGTGACTTGTAGTCGATCAGCACATCCGCGCCGAGAGATTTCAACAGGGCGAAGCTCGCTGGGCTCGCTGTCGTTGCCACACTGGCCCCCAGGTGCTTCGCCAACTGGATCGCCAAGCTGCCAACACCACCGGAGCCGGCCTGAATGAACACCTTCTGCCCCTTGCTCAACCGGGCCACGTCGACGAGTGCTTGCCAAGCCGTGAGTCCCACGAGCGGGATGGAGGCGGCCTCTGCCATCGTCAGCCGCTTGGGCTTGAGGGCCAGTGAAGCCTCCTTGACCGGAACGAACTCGGCGAATGTGCCGATTCGAAAATCGTCCGCGCGCGCGTACACCTCATCGCCAGGTTTGAAGCGAACCACACCCGGCCCCGTCTTCACGACGACGCCTGCCACATCGTGTCCGAGGATGAGCGGCATGCGGTACGGAAGAATGAGTTTGAACTCGCCCGCACTGATCTTGGTGTCCAGCAGGTTCACCCCAGCGGCATGGACCTGAACCAGCACCTCGTCGTGCTGCAATTCGGGAACGGGCACGTCAGTCAGCTGCAGTGCACGGCTTTTTCCGTATCGGTCGAGAACGAATGCTTTCATGGAAACTCCTCTTCAATCAGAACCACGTGATGATCGTCGGATGACCTAGCCCAGGCCCACTCGAAGAGCGCCATCGACAAGCACGCGAGCACAAACGGCAGCACGTTGTAGATGAGCCGGTAGATCAGGAGCACGGCCAGCAGGTCGGAGCGGCCCGTGCCACCCAGGGCTGCGGCCATGGTGGCCTCGAACACGCCGATACCACCCGGCGCGTGGGCCGCGATACCCAGCCAGATGGCCACGATGTAGACCACGGAGAACAGCGTGAAGGCGGGGGCCAGGTCGGGCGGCAGCAGCACGTACAACGCCCCGATGGCCGCCGCGCTCTCAAGTGCACCGAGTGCCAGCTGCATGGCCACCATGCGTGCGCTCGGCAGCGGCTGCACCACCGATCGGAAACGAAGTTCGCGCGGCCGTCTTGAGAGCCACACGGTGAAGACCAGCAGCAGGCAGGCCAGCGTCCAGCCGATGGTGTGCAGCGGGAATCCCAGGCTCGCGGCCGTGGCCGCATCGGACCAGATCATGGCGAGGGCCAGCATGGTCAGAAAGCCGAGCCCGAGCGCCAGCCACGACAGCGAGATGATGCGGGCCACATCGGCCAGGCCCACACCCGCCTTGCCATAGACGCGGGCCCGCACGGCACTGCTCGTGACGGCGTGAAAGCCCAAGGTGTTGGCAATGGCGTTGGCGGTGAAGCCCGCGAACGCAGCCAGCCCGGGCCCGGCCCGGTCCTTCGCCACGACGTGGCAGGCCATCACGTCATAGGCGGCCAAGGCCACGAAACTCAGGGCCGTCAATGCCACGGACCAGGCGAGCGCGGTCACTGGTTGACGCCGCATGGCCGCCAGCAACTCGTCGATGGAAATGTTCTGGAAGTAGCGGTGCAGCACCCACACGGCCCCTGCGACCACGGCGAACGAGAGCAACCAGGTGGCCGCGCGTTTGATGCGTACGGATGCGGAGGGCGAGGCTGTGCCAGCGGTGGATTCGGGCTCGGTCATCCAGCGATTTTCCACTGACGCTGAGCCACTTCGCCCCACCCGATGCGATGGCCGGTAAAAAGAGTCGCGAACCCCATCAGCCCCAGCGCGTGAACTTGACCGCAGCCGCTGTGCCCAACCCATAGACCACCATGGAACCTGCAATCAGTGCAAAGAATTGCCCCGCCGTTCCTGGCAGAGACAGCAGCCACGTGCCCACCCCAGCGACCACGACCAGGCGTGCCGTGCCCGCCAGCACCGGGCCCAGCATCTTGCCGGAGCCTTGAGATGAAAAGTACAGCGTGAGTCCCAGCCCGAACAACGGGAAGGCCAGGCCCACGATCTGCAGGTACTGGCGCGCAAAGACCAGCACGGCTTCATCGGTCGTGAAGAGGCCGGCCCAGAGGTCGGGGACCAAAGCGACAGCGATCCCGATGAGGGCGAGGTTGAGGGCCGAGGTGGCGCCTGCAGTCCATGCCACGCGGCGTGCTCGGTCCGCCTTGCCGGCCCCGATGGCCATACCGACCATCGGCAAGGCGGCCACCCCGATGCCGAACGAGATGGGCACCAGCAGGAACTCCAAGCGCTGGCCGATGGCATAGCCCGCCAGCGGCATGGCGCCCAGTCGCGCCACGAAGCCGGTCAGCAACAGAACGGACAGCACCGACTGGAAAGGAGAAATCATCGAGACCGCACCGACCCGCAGGATGTCGAAGAACATCTCGCGTTGCAGCGGAGCACCACGCAACTCGATCGTGAGTCGGGATTGGGCGCTGAACAGGTACAGCGCGAAATACACGACGCAGGCCGCGCTCGCGACGATGTTGGCGATGGCCACACCGAGCATGCCGAGCGCCGGAACAGGCCCGGCTCCCAGCGCCAGCACGCCGCCCAACAGGATCTGCAGCAGCGCTCCGCCCAGCAGGCCGATGGACGGGATGCGCATGTTGCCACTGCCACGGATGATCGATGCCATGGTGTTGGCCAGCCAGATGAACAAGGCCGCAAAGAAGAGGACGGTCGAGTAGCCGATGGCGGCATCGAGCACGGCACCTTGCCCGCCCAGCCAGCGGTAGAACGTCGGCCCCAGAATGAGCATCGCCACCGTGAAGGCAATGCCCAGCAGCGTGCCGATCGCCAGGGCATGGCGCGCCAGCGCGTTGGCGCGCGGAAGGTCACCCGCGCCGAGCGCCCGGCTCACCGCCGACGACACCCCACCCCCCATCGCCCCTGCCGACAACTGCTGAGCCAGCATGAGAAAGGGAAACACGAGCGCCATGGCCGCGAGCGGTGTGGTGCCGGCCCGGCCGATGTAGATGGTTTCCGCAATGCCCACCACCACCTGCATGGCCATGGCCACCACGCTGGGGGTTGCCAATCGCAGCAAGGTGGGAAGGATGGGTCCATTCAACAACCGCTGGACCTCCGGTGACGATGGGTTTGCAGCGGCAGTCACAGTCTCATTCCTTGAAGTAGACGATCTGATGCGTGGTGGCGAGCAGGTGGCCGGTGTCGCTCCAGAGCTCGGCCGACTGGTCGTGGTAGCCGAGCCCGAAGCGCGATGCGCGCGCCGTGCCCAGCAGTGCCCGATCGCCTTGCGCGGCGAGCAGCGCCGCATCGGCGTGGAAGTGGCAGGTGATCGAGACCGTGCCGAAGGGCACACGCTGGGGGCGGCGCACCATGATGCGGGGGAAGAAGGCATCACACAGCGCGGCGAGTGACACGAAGTCGAGCGGGCGCGGCGGCTCGTCGCGCAGCCACAGGGTGCTGACGGAGTCGCGGTCTTCGGGGGGACGGCTGGTGTCGAGCAAGGGGCCGCGCAGGAAGCGCATGTCGTAGTTGTGTGTCCACGCAACGACCGAGCCATACGACACGGCCGGCACGTCGTTCGCCGGCGGCACGTCGGGGAAGGCCACCTCGGTGGATGACCAGGTTTCTCTGCGCACGGCAAACACCGCACTCGCCGACGTCACGACCTCCCCCGCCTGCGTTTGCAGGATGGTCCAGTGCTGTGTGGAACGGTTGGTGCGAACGGGCACGGCCTCGACCTCGAAGTCCCCGTCTGCCACGGGGCCGGCGTAGTTCACGGTCAGGCTCACGGGGTCGCCCAAGCGCGCCGGGTGGGTGAGCGCGGCGTTGAGCAAGATGGCCGCGGTGACCCCGCCGAAGGGTCCCACGAGGTTCGCATAGGCCGCATGCGGGCGACCGGTCAGCGTGCCCTGTTCGTTCAGCTCGAGGCGCGTCGCTACGTCGAGCGGATGTGAAGGAGGCGCAGTGTGATGCGCTGGTGAAGCGGGCTCGGAGATGTCACTCACTGAAGTTCCTTCTGCATGATGGGCGTCATGCAGCTGTATGATACATACAATCCTCTTCTCGTCCACCTTTCGCCAAAAAACCAGCATGGGCCACTCTCAGACAGACAAGGCGCAGAGCCGCGAACGCATCCTGGCGGAGGCGGCCACGCAACTGCGCGACGGCGGGCTCGAGTCGGTCAGCGTGGGCAAGCTGATGCGCAGCGTGAACCTGACCCATGGGGGCTTCTACGGGCACTTCGAGTCCCGCTCCGATCTCGTTGCGCATGCACTGGAGCGCGCGCTCAGCGACGGTGCCGCACGGGCCAAGGCCGCTGTCGACTCCGACCGGCCGGTGAATTTCGACACCTTGCTTCGCAACTACCTGAGCCGGCAGCACCGTGACTCGCGCAAGGAAGGATGTGCCATCGCGGCCCTCGCTGCGGATGTGGCCCGTGCTGACGAGCCCTCGCGGGCCGTGATGGAGGCCCATGTAGAGCGCTTCATCGCCAAAGTGGGTGCCGCGCTCGATTCGGACGACGACGAAGCCATGCTCGCAGTCAGCGCGATGATCGGCGGGCTGTTGCTCTCTCGTGTGCTCACGGACACCAAGCGTTCCGATGCATTGCTTCGGGCCGTCAAGAACGGATTGTCTTCGTTGAAAGACGACAAGACGCCATCGCCCTGACCCTGAATCCGCAACGGTACAGAATCTTTGAGATGATTCGGGCATGCCCACGTCCGACATCCGCACCGACACCCTCGTGGTCTGCCTCTGCGCCGCCTGGTGTGGCAGCTGCAGAGATTACCGGGCGACCTTCAACGAGGTGCGCGAACGGTTCGAGTCCACCCACGCCGGGCTTCGCTTCTTGTGGGTCGACATCGAAGACGAGTCCGATCTCGTCGATCCGCTCGACGTCGAAAACTTCCCCACGCTGTTGATTGCCAGCGGCAGCGCGCCACGCTTCTTTGGTGCCGTGACACCGCAGCCCGAAACGCTTGCGCGCATCGTGCTTGCGCACCTGCCGAGTGAAGCGGGCTTGATCACCCTGCCCGATCCCGACCTGCACCGGGTGGTGACACGCCTCAGGCAGCACCTGTCTCCGGAGTGAGCTTGAAAGCGGGCGGGCCTGCCGTTCGTCGGTTGGACCTGCGCTTCAACGACCGGGGTCACGCGTCCTGGCGTGGCGCCGATTTGAGCAGTGACCAGGCCATGGCGCCCATCAGGCCCAGTGCCACTGCCAGCGCCGCCCACAGCCAGTAGACACGGGCGGGACGTGGGGGCTCAGGGACTGCAGGCGCCGGCGCCACCGCTTTCGATGGCACGGAGGCCGACACGTCGGGCCCTGCCCACTCCACCACGGCCACGGCGAAATCGGCCTCTGAGGTCGGCAGCCTGGGCATCAGCTGGGACAGCGGCAACACCTGCGTGGCATCAGCGCCACCCCAGACGATCCGATAGGGGCCGGGCCCTCGCGCCAGAAAGGCCAGCGAGCTCGCGCGAGATCCGATGCGCAGCGTGGGCGGCTTGGGGCCCCATGCAGTGTTGGCCTGCGCAGCCTGCAAACGCAGCGTTCGATAATGTCCGCCATCCAGTGTGACGGGTGGCGACTGCACCTTGCCGCCCGCCAATTGCAACCAGTAGGCGGTGGTGTCGTTGAGCCAGGCCCAGCCCGCATCCACAGGTGGTGCGGCGGTGTTCTTGCGGCGCAGCGTTCGGAGCGCGTGGCGCAGTCCATGGTGGTGATGTGCGCTGGCCTGAGGTGCTGGCCGCGGCTCGTTCTGCACCAGCATGCGCACGGGTGCCAAGGTGTTGATGTCGGAGAACTGGATGTCGACTCGGTCCAGAGGCAGATTGCGCGCAAGCGGGTAATCGCAGTACTGGGCCGTGCACTGGCTCGGCGACACGGGTGCGCTCCAATTCAAGGGCGGTGCGTCCACTTGGCGGGACTGGGTCATCAAGGTGGCCCCTTCGAGCGGCAGTTCCGCGCTGCCAGGCAAGGGCCTCAGGCGCAGGTAGCGCGAATGCGAGCCTGCGCCTTCGAGGTCGACGTGAGTCTGCTCGAGGCGGTGGCCGCCCTGCTCCAGCGACAACACCTGGGCCGCGCTCAGCAGCGGCTCCCATTGCTGGAGGTCATTGCTGGTGTCGACCGCCACGCTGTAGATGCCGCGTGCGGTCAGCGGCAGCCGCAATTCGAGCCGAACGCGCTCGTCCGTGACGCTGCGCAGGTCGACGATCCAGCCGCCTTGCTGCGCCGGCGACACAGCCGAGGCTTGCTTCGGGGCCTTGAAAAACGGCACCGCATGGCGGCCCTCTCGCAACTCGGTGGTGGCCTCGGCCTGCAGCCACGAAAACGGCAGCGGCTCGCCACGGGCGTTCACGATCTGCAGGTCACTGAGGTCGCTTTCGCGTGCGAGGGCTTGCACGGCCGCAGGCAAGCGCAGCCGAACGTAGGCCCCCTGCCCTTGCACGGTCAGGCGGGCCTCGCCGCCGGTGGCGGGCGAGGCCCACAGGCACAGCGACATCGACGCGGCGGCCATCAATCCCGCGCACAGTGCCGACACAGAAAAATAGCGCATGCAAAAGCCCCGGTTCAACTGTCGAATCAAACGCTCGCCTCGTCGTCGCGGCTCGGCGGCACGGGCGCAAAGTAGCCGACTGCCAGCAGCAGCATGCCCACCCCCATGAAGGACACGACGCGGTAGATGCCGCCCCGATCGGCCAATTCCACGAAGAAGAGCTTGAGCACCACCACCCCGAGCAGCGTGGCGCCCGCCACCCAGACTGAACGCCGCAGCGCGCGATGGCCGCTCACCATCAGCGCCACCCCCAACAGCGACCACGCGCCCGACAGGGCCGACTGCGTGACCATGGAGTTGAACAAGGCGTTGAAGCTCCAAGGCACGTCCGCCCAATGGCTGCAAGTGCGAAGCACCATGCCGGTGTAGAGGATGAACAGCGCCGCACCGAGCGCGCCCTTGAGCACGTCGTCGGGCAACCACTGTTGTTCGTCCATCGGCTCGGTCGTGAACCAGCGCCAGAGCGCGAACAGCACCAGCCCTTGGGCCAGCTCCAGGCGGTTGAGCAGCGGCAACCACATGCCGCCCACGTCGCCCTGGTGCAGGTTGCTCGACCAGAGCCAGTACACGAGGTAGAGCGCCAGCGGCAGGCAGCCCACCATCAGGTACGGCGTGCGGAACTCGCCGACCGGCCAGCGCTCCCGCACAGCGGGCAAGGTGAGGACCAGCAGCACCAAGGCGGGCACTGCGGCCGATGCGAGCAAGTGCGACAGGCTGCCCAAGGCGAACCACCCCATCACTTCACGTGCCGCCAGCAGCACGAAGAACCACAGGCCTGCCACATGCAGCACCTTGAGCAAGGACTCCGACAACCAACGGATCTGCGCGCGCACCAGCACCGCATGCCAGACCAGCACCAGCGGCCAGACGAACCAGCCGCTTTGCTCATGCGGCAAGAGACCAAAAACGTTGGTCGCCCACCATGACGCCAGGAACCAGCCCGGCAGGGTCAGCACGGTGGTCTGTCCGAGCACGGTCCAATCGCGCCAGCGCGCAAGACCGGTGGCCGCCATGGAGGTGAACGTGACCCAGGCCGCCAGCAGCACGGGCCAGCTGGCCAGGTGCTCGGGCTGCGCGGCCAGATGGCGGTACAGGTCGGGCAACAGCACATTCGCCCACCAGCCCAGTGCCCAGAGGACGACCGCCCATTGCCCCTCGGACGTGCGAACCCAAACCATCGCCGTGGGGTGTCGCGATGCCCGCGAGATGGCGTCACCCGAGAGCAATGCCACGAGGGTGAGCCCCAGTGGGGTCCAGCAGGTCAACTCGGCCGAGACGCTGGCCCACAGGCTCGGTCCGAACGCGATGAATGCAATGGCGGAGGCGACTTGAAGCGCGGCCCAGGCCAGGCCCAATGCCGCGTGGCGAATGCGCAGTCCCAGCCACAACGCGGCCAGTCCGATCCAGGGCCAGATGCGCGCGGCCTGATCTGCCGGCATGACGAACAGCAGGCTGCCGCTCACCATGGCCAGGCCGGCCAGCAGACCCAGTTGGCTGCCCACCGACCAGATCGGCACAGTCTTGCTCGCGGCTGCGGCGGCCAGGGTGCTTTGAAGCGACAGCCAGCCCGTGGCCAGCAGCGCCAGGCCGATGAGCACCGCAGCGGTCAGCCCTTCCCATCCGTTGTTGAGCATGGGCGAGCCATCGACCACATGCAGCGTGGTCACGAAACCCACCAGCGCCACGCCGTGCAACGCGGCCGAGGCCACCTTCAGTGCGCCCAGGCTCATGCGGGGGTGCAACACCGCCGAGGCCAAGGCGATGAAGGCCGTGGCCACACTGGCCCAGGTCGGGCTCAGCAGCATCCAAGGCAGCGCCGTGACGGCGGCCATGCCTGTCCACAGGAAGCCGACGCCAGCAGCGGCCTCCCAACCGTCGCCGCCATCCAGTTTGCCGCGGCGGTTGACGTTGAACATGGCGAGCGCACTCAGGGCGAGCAAGCTGATGGTCAGCACACTGCCAGTGAGGAACGGCGTGTCGGGCCGAAGGTCGATACCCATGACGCGAAGGATGCCGACCACCGCCCCGGTGAGCACGAGCGTCGCGAAGGCGCGCGCATAAACGCGCTGCTGGCGCTGCCCCAGCCAGTACATGCCGGCCGCTTCGATGGCCCAGGTGGCGCCCGTCCAACCTGCTTCGAGCGCGAGCGGAATGGTGAGGGTGCCGAACAGCACGCTGACCACCACATAGGCTTCGCCCAGCAAGGCATAGCGCAGCCCGCCGCGGCGCATCAGCAGCCCACCCACCAACAGATAGAACAGCGAGAACCCGAAGGCCGACCAAGCCGGCCCATAAGGCATGTCGCGCACCAGCAGGTACTGAAAACTGAACGCGGCCAGCGGCACGCCGAACACGAGGCTGCTGTCGACCCGGCCCACCTGGGTCAGTGCGGTCGCTGCGCGCTGGCTCAGCGACTCGTGTGGCTGCGGTGCGTTGCCGAGCGCCAAGGCGCGACGCGCGAACAGCACGCCGATGAGCGTGAACAACGCGAAGAACAGCAGCAGGAAGCCCTGCATGCTCGGGTAGAGCGCATCGGTGTAGTGCTTCTGGGCCCAGGCGCCGGCCAGGGTGAAGGTGCCCACGAAACCGATGAGGTTCAACGGTCT
This sequence comes from Pseudomonadota bacterium, assembly GCA_041179165.1. Classification (GTDB taxonomy): domain Bacteria; phylum Pseudomonadota; class Gammaproteobacteria; order Burkholderiales; family Burkholderiaceae_C; genus Rhizobacter. The sequence continues at coordinate 18,280 of JBEGTX010000115.1, forward strand.
CCACGCACGGTTCCAGGCCATCAGCAAGATGCCGATGTCCAAAATGGCCATGTAGGTGAACAGCGCGATGTGGTTGCCCCCGCCGGTCGACACCAGCACCGGGGCAAGGAAACCTTCAGCCACGGCCACGTAGGCCAACCATGAGGCGTTCTGCACCACCGCCAGAATGGCGCTGAGTACCGTCACCACGAAGAGCAACCCGAATGCGATCTCTGGCGGCAGCAAGGCGTTGACCTTGAGTGCCGCGAGGATGGTGAGATAGAACACGCCAATGCCCGCGCCTTGCAGGATCAGCCCGTAACCGGAGCCTCCCGCTGCATCCTTGCGGTTGCGCAGCCGCCAGCCGAGTCCCAGCAGCACGGCGCCGATCAGGGCCACGCCGGCGTAGCGAACTTCGACCGGCACCGTGACGCGCTCTGCGGCAAAGCGCAGCAAAAACGCCAGGCCCAGGAACAAGATGAGCACGCCCAGCTTGACGATGGTGTTGCCGCCAAAGATCCAGTCCCGGACCATGTCGGGCAGGCGATCTTGCAGCGTGAGAGGGGCAGGAACGCGTGTCTTGGGCGGGGTCACCGGTGCCACGGCCGGTGCGTGCACGGGGCCTGGCACTGCGGCTTTGGCTGGCGCGGGTTCAACAGCTTGTTCAGCGGCCAAGGGCACGAGCTCCATCGGCTCGGTGTCAGGCCCGGACGAAAGCTCATCCTCTGCGTTCATGGCCGGCGTGGCCCGTGGAGGCAGGCCGGCCTCTGCCAACGGTGGCAGGTCAGCATCTGCCAACGGTTGCAGGCCAGCATCTGCCATCGGTTGCAGGGGCGCGGGCAGTTTCGCCGCGAGCTCGTCCGGCAGGGAAATGCCTGGAAAATCGGTCGGCGCGGCGATGTCGGCCGGCGCTGAAAGCGACACCTTCGCTGGCGCTGGCGCGGGCACGCGCACCGGCACGGGGATGGACAGCGTTGCAGGGACCGCCAGTGGGTTCACGGCCGGAAGGGCCGGCGCCATCACGCTCGATGGGGTTGGTTCGGCAGGAACCAGCGACAAGGTCAGTGCGGCGGTCTCTGGGATGGCCGGTGGGGTGGCCACAGGTGCCTGCACCTCACCGTCGGCCGTGCGCTCGGTGGCCACGGTGGAGCGCAAGTTCATCTGCGCGATCTGCAGGCGCAAGGCCCCGACCTCTTTTTCCAACGCCGAGATGCGCCACTCGAGACTGGCGTCGGGACCTCCGTTCATCGGTGGCGGTGCCGTGACCAGCCCCGCAGCAGACGCGGGCCTGGTCTGCCCTTGACCCGCCGTGCCGGGGGACTGAGGCTTGGTGCCCGAACTCTCCCGCCCTTCCAGAATGGCGGCGAGCGCAAACCCTGCCCCCACGCCGAACAATCCACCCAAGATGTCACCGAGCATCGATCCGAGGATCCCGCCCACCACCGCAAAGATCCACTTCACCCTGCGCCCTTCACCCCATTGTTGTGCGGCGATTATGCGGCGTCATGGAAGGCCGTCCGCCTGCCTCCCCCGCAATGGGGTGCCCTGAGGAACCCGGCGGCACCCTTCACGAGCCCCTCAATCGGGATAGGGGTCAGCCATTGTCGGCTGAGCCCCTCCCACACCACCCGGCATGCGGGTCCGCACCGGGCGGTTCGAGAGCTTGAGGTTATGAGAGGCGAGGCAGTCCCAAGCGGTCGAA
>JBEGTX010000116.1:0-3097 GCA_041179165.1 Pseudomonadota bacterium
TTCCCTTCGGTCACTGCACCCAGACAGCCACACGAAGAATGATTTGAAGCGCTTCGCTCCCCTTCCAAGACCGGGCGACTCAGCCGACGCTCAATGGCCGCTAACAGCCTCAACACCAGCAACACCAGCCGGCCTTGCTTCGCGTCGGGCTCTACTTCTTCAGCTGAATGACCACGGTGCGGGGATTGATCCCCGTGTGCGGGAAGTCCTGCAGGGCGGCCTGGAACATGGCCTCCAGCAGGTCGTCGCCACCGGGGGTGTTGCCGTCGTTCACGGCGCGGGCTTCGTACAGTGGCTCGGCGTCGCCCTGGTCGCGGATGAGCACGGCCACTTCTCGTTCGTAGCGTGGGGCGTCGAATTGGTACATCAGCATGGGGCCGTGGAAGAACACGGGTCGGCCCGAGCGGGAGTAGTACACGCCGCCTCGCCACCACAACGGGTCGTCGAACGGCGAGCGGTCGGCGCGGCTGGCACGCACGCCGACCTGGACAGTGACGTCGGCCGGCTTGCCTTCTTCGGCTGGGGTGAAGCCGGCCTTCTGCAGCGCGTTGCGTGCCAGCAGTTCGAAACGGGCCTGTTGTTGCGGACGCGCCTGCTGTGACGGCAGCCGCTCGAACACAAAGGTCGAGGGCTTGCGTTGGGCCGGCCACTTGCTGAAGGTGGAGACATCACTCTCTACGCTGCGCAGACCGGCGCAGCCGCTCAAGGCCAGCGCCAGGGTGACGGTGAGGGCCACCGCCACGGGTCTCAACAGGGGCGACAACGACGAGGTCGGGTTCCACATGCTCGGTCTCCTCAGGTCAGGCGCCGCACGCTGAGCCCGGGTCAGAGCGTGCGCTTCAGGGTGACGATGGCAGGGTTGCCGTTGTTCGATGCCACCGGCGGCGCGCAGGTTTCGTCTTCGTCGAAGGCGCGGTCGCCATCGGCGTCAGGCACACCCGTCGCTTGGAGCTTCGCAAAGCCGAAGAGGTTCCGGTCCATTAGGTGCGAGGGCACCACGTTGCTCAGCGAGGCGAAGAGGTTGTCCACTCGGCCGGGGAAGCGCTTGTCCCAGTCGCGCAGCATCTGCTTGGTCTGCACACGCTGCAGGTTTTCCTGGTTGCCGCACAGCGAGCACGGGATGATGGGGAACTGGCGGTGTTCGGCCCAGCGCTCGAGGTCGACCTCGCTCACGTAGGCGAGGGGGCGGATGACCACGTTCTTGCCGTCGTCGCTCACGAGCTTGGCCGGCATGCCCTTGAGCTTGCCGCCGAAGAACATGTTCATGAAGAGCGTCTGCAGGATGTCGTCGCGGTGGTGGCCGAGGGCGATCTTGGTCGCGCCCAGCTCGCCAGCCACGCGGTACAGGATGCCCCGGCGCAGCCGCGAGCAAAGGCTGCACATGGTCTTGCCTTCAGGGATCACCCGTTTCACGATGGAGTAGGTGTCCTGGTTCTCGATGTGGAAGGGCACACCGCGGCTCTTCAGGTACTCGGGCAGGATGTGCTCGGGGAAGTCGGGCTGCTTCTGGTCGAGGTTCACCGCGATCAGCGAGAAGTCGATGGGCGCGCGCTCCTGCATGTTGAGCAGGATGTCGAGCATGGCGTAGCTGTCCTTGCCGCCGGACATGCACACCATCACCTTGTCGCCTTCTTCGATCATGTTGAAGTCGGAGATGGCCTGGCCCGCCAGGCGATGCAGGCGCTTGGAGAGCTTGTTGGTTTCGTAAGACGCCTTCAGCAGGGCCTCGTGGTCGGTGGGCGCGTTCATCAGAGATCCTTCTTGAGCCCGAAGACTTCACAGCCGACCGCGTCGCAGTCGGGGTACACATCGGGTTTTTCGGTCGACACGCGGGCCGCCTTCACGCGCGGGTGGCCGAGCATCAGGGCCAGCACCTCGTCGCACAGGGTTTCCTGCAGGTGGATGTGGCCCTTCTTCACGCGCTCACCGATGGTGCGGCGCATGAAGTCGTAGTCGACCACTTCTTCGAGTTCGTCGTCCTTCGGGGTCGACAACGCCAGCGGAATGAACAGATCGACGTTGATCAGCACACGCTGTTCGCCGCGTTTCTCGAAATCGTGCACGCCGATGTTGATCCACACCTCGTAGTTGCTCAGAAAGAGCCGGCGGCAGTCCATCAGGCTCGGGTGGGTCAAAAGGGTTTGCATGTCGTGGTCCAGTGCAGCAGGCCTGCGCAGGCAGGCCGGTGCGGTGTTTCAGCGGGAAGCTGGATTTTCGCTCTGATCGGTGGATTGGCGCGCGAGAAACATCACATCGCGCGGCTGGGCCTGCAAATGCTGGCCGCCGTCCACCAGCAAGGTCGTGCCGGTGATGGCGGGCGATTCGATGAGGAAACGCACGCTGCGGGCAATGTCGGCCGGGGTGGACGAGCGCCCCAGCGGCGTGCTGGCGTGAGCACTCGCAAACTCGTTCTCGCTCATGGGGCCGGACACCAGCGTCACGCCAGGCGCCACACCACACACCCGCAGCAACGGGGCCAGGGCCTGCGCCAGCATGACGGTCGCCGCCTGCAAGGCCGCCTTCGACAGCGTGTACGACAGGTAGTCGGGGTTCGGGTTCCAGAGCTTCTGGTCGATCAGGTTGATCACGCAGGCCGTGCTGTTCGGTGCCGCACGGCTGGCGACGAGGTGCGCATGAAGCCCTTGCGCGAGCAGCACGGCCGGGGCGGTGTTGGCGCGCCAGTGGCGTTCCATCGAGGCCACGCTGAAGGTGGCGGCGTTGTCGTACTCGAAGTGAGAGGCGTTGTTGACGATGGCGTCGAGCCGGCCGAGGCGGGCCAGCACCTGCGGCACCAGGGCCACGGCCTCGGCTTCGACGCTCAGGTCGGCCACCAGCACCTCGGCGCGCGCACCGAACGCGCGGGCTTCAGAGGCCACGGCTTCGGCTTCATCGCGGGACTCGCGGCAATGGATGGCCACGTCGAAGCCATGCAGTGCCAGGTCGAGCGCGATGTGGCGGCCCAGGCGGCGGGCTGCACCGGTGACGAGCACGACCGGGCGCACCACGGGGTGAGCGGTGGCGTCATCTGCAAAGAGATCTGCAAAGAGAGCGGCGGGGCTGGCGGTCATGGTTCCTACAATGGGCATCCATCAACAAG
>JBEGTX010000117.1:0-7288 GCA_041179165.1 Pseudomonadota bacterium
TCGAGTCGCGCGGGACGTCCATCTACAAAATGGTGTCCGATGCCTACCAGGTGACCCTGGTGGGCGCGGTGGTGCCGCTGGTGGCGGGCCTGTACTGGAAACGCGCCACCACGCAGGGGGCGGTGTTCTCGATCGGGCTCGGCATCATCGTCTGGCTGTTGTTCAAGCTGCCGTTGCTGAGCGGCGTGTTCCCGGCGCAGCTGGCGGGTTTTCTGGCCGCCATCGTCGGCATGGTGGTGGGCACGCTCAGCCCCCAGGCCATCGCGCACCGCCAGAGCCCGCACCGGTTCGTTGAGGGTCTGGACGCCCCCGCTGCGGCCTGAGCGCTGCCACGCAGCGCCTCTGAGACCGGTGCAAACTTCGCACACAGGCCGCCGCCGAGGGGCCCGCGCGGCCTTATAATTTTCTGTTTCGAATCAAAGGCTTAGCCATGCCTATCTACGCCTACCGCTGTGAAGCCTGCGGCCACGCCAAAGACGTGCTGCAGAAGATGTCCGATCCTGTCCTGACCGACTGCCCGGCCTGTGGTGCCGCTGCATTCAAGAAACAAGTCACGGCAGCAGGTTTTCAACTCAAGGGGTCCGGCTGGTACGTGACCGACTTTCGCGGTGGGGCGGGTGCGCCGGCCGCAACCGCCGTCGCCGGTGAGGCCGCCAAGTCCGGCGAAGGTGCCAGCGCACCGGCTGCGCCTGCTGCAGCCCCCGCTGCCAGCGCCCCGGCGGCGGCTTCGCCTGCACCGGTGGCATCCCCCCCTCCGGCCAAGCCCTCGTCGGGCAGTCAGTAAAAGCGGCTCGCGCCACCCCAAGGAATCACTTGAAAAAATACCTCCTCGCAGGCCTGCTGGTCTGGATGCCCCTGGCCATCACGATCTTCGTGCTGCTGTGGGTGCTCGGCATCATGGACGGTGTCTTCGGCGGCATGATCACCGCGGTGCAGACGGTCGTGCCCTGGACGCCCCTGCGCGATGTGCTCAACGACCTGCGCACGGTCAAGGGCCTGGGGGTGGTGGTGCTGGTGGTGGCCGTGATGCTCACCGGCATGTTCGCCACCAACATCTTTGGTCAGTGGGCGCTGCGCCAGGGCCATCGGTTGTTGAGCCACATCCCCATCGTCAAGTCGATCTACAGCTCGGTCAAGCAGGTCTCCGACACGCTGTTCTCGAGCAGCGGCAATGCGTTCAGAGAGGCCGTGCTGGTGCAGTACCCGCGCGAAGGCTCGTGGACCATCGCCTTCGTCACCGGCAAGCCGGGCGGTGAAGCGGCCGTGCACCTGAGCGGCGACTACCTCAGCCTCTACGTGCCCACTACGCCCAATCCGACCTCCGGTTTTTTCCTGATGGTGCCGCGCAGCGACGTCATCGCCCTCAACATGAGCGTGGACGAAGCGCTCAAGTACGTGATCTCGATGGGGGTGGTGGCGCCGGTGCTGCACAGCACTGCCTTGCCGCCCAACCACATGGGGTGAGGCGCACCGCGTCTCTTCCCGGTCTCTTTTTCGCCCGCGTCGAAGGGCCTGCCCCAGGCAGACCGTGATGCCAGAACATTTTTTCGGAGTTCAGACATGAGAACAACTTACTGCGGTTTGGTCAGCGAAGCGCTGATGGGCCAGACCGTGACCCTGATGGGCTGGGCCCACCGTCGCCGTGACCACGGTGGCGTGATCTTCATCGACCTGCGCGACCGTGAAGGCCTTGTGCAGTTCGTCTGCGATCCGGACCGTGCCGACATGTTCAAGGTCGCCGAAGGCGTGCGCAACGAGTTCTGCCTGAAGATGGTGGGCCTGGTGCGTGCACGTCCGGCTGGCACTGAAAACAGCAACCTCACCAGCGGCAAGATCGAGATTCTCTGCCACGAACTCGAGGTGCTGAACCCGAGCATCACGCCGCCGTTCCAGCTCGACGACGAGAACCTGTCGGAGACCACGCGCCTCACGCACCGGGTGCTCGACCTGCGCCGTCCGGCCATGCAGAAGAACATGATCCTGCGCTACCGCGTGGCCATGGAGACCCGCAAGTTCCTAGACGCCAACGGCTTCATCGACATCGAAACCCCGATGCTCACCAAGAGCACGCCTGAAGGTGCGCGCGATTACCTCGTGCCGAGCCGTGTCAACGAAGGCATGTTTTTCGCGCTGCCGCAAAGCCCGCAGCTCTTCAAGCAGCTGCTGATGGTGGCCGGCTTCGACCGCTACTACCAGATCACCAAGTGCTTCCGCGACGAAGACCTGCGCGCCGATCGCCAGCCCGAATTCACCCAGATCGATATCGAAACGAGCTTCCTCAACGAAGAGGAAATCCGTGAGATGTTCGAAGGCATGATCCGCAAAGTCTTCAAGACCGCCATCGATGTCGATCTGCCGGTGTACCCGGTCATGAAGTACTCAGAGGCCATGCACCGCTTCGGCTCCGACAAGCCCGACCTGCGCGTGAAGCTCGAGTTCACCGAGCTCACCGACGTCATGAAGGACGTGGACTTCAAGGTTTTCTCCGGTCCGGCCACCAACCCTGGCGGCCGTGTGGCTGCCCTGCGCATTCCTGGCGGTGGCGACATGAGCCGCGGCGAGATCGACGCCTACACCGAGTTCGTCAAGATTTACGGTGCCAAGGGCCTCGCCTGGATCAAGGTCAACGACGTGACCAAGGGCCGTGAAGGCCTGCAAAGTCCGATCGTGAAGAACCTGCACGATGCGGCCGTGGCCGAGATCATCGCGCGCACCCAGGCCGCCAACGGCGACCTGATCTTCTTCGGCGCCGACAAGGAAAAGGTCGTCAACGATGCCATCGGAGCGCTGCGCGTGAAGGTGGGCCACAGCGAATTCGGCCGCAAGCGCGGCCTGTTCGACGACGTCTGGGCACCACTCTGGGTGGTCGACTTCCCGATGTTCGAGTACGACGAAGACGGCGACCGCTGGAACGCCGTTCACCACCCGTTCACGGCCCCGAAAGACGGCCACGAAGACTACATGGACAGCGACCCGGGCAAGTGCATTGCCAAGGCCTACGACATGGTGCTCAACGGTTGGGAACTCGGCGGCGGCTCGGTGCGGATTCACCGCGCCGAGGTGCAGAGCAAGGTCTTCAGCGCGCTCAAGATCAGCCCTGAAGATGCGCAGCTCAAGTTCGGCTTCCTGCTCGACGCGCTGCAGTACGGCGCGCCACCTCACGGCGGTCTGGCCTTCGGCCTCGACCGCCTGGTCACCCTGATGACCAAGGCCGAGAGCATCCGCGACGTCATCGCCTTCCCGAAGACCCAGCGTGCGCAAGACCTGTTGACCCATGCGCCGAGCCCGGTCGACGAGAAGCAGCTCAAAGAGTTGCACATCCGCCTGCGCAACCCGCAGGTCGTGGCCTGAAAGTCGCCTCTGGTGGCCGTGTGAACGGCCCCATGCAGGCAGCACGCCGTGGCTGAGCCCGGCGTGCGTGCCAGCCACGCGGCTGCCTCTGCGCGCAGTTGCCTGGTCTGTGCCATCAGCGTGCTGGTGGTCATTGCCCTGGGGCTGGCTTCGCGCCGTTTTCCGGCGCTGGTCCCCGATGTTCTGGGCAAGTACCCGGGCGATGCACTGTGGACCGTGATGGTCTTTTTCATCTGGGCTGCACTGCTGCCGCGCCAGGCCGCTTGGCGCCTGGCCGCATGGGCCCTGGCCACTTCGTTCGCGGTGGAGTTCTTCCAGCTTGTGCAGGCGCCGTGGGCCGTGGCCTTGCGCAGCAGCACGCTCGGCCGATTGGCGCTGGGCACCACCTTCGGCTGGACCGACCTCATCGCCTACACCGTGGGTGCGGCGATCGCCTGGCTGGCCGACGCGCTGCTGTTCGCGCGGCAGCGTTTTCGCAAGGCCTGATCTGTCGGGTGCTGCACCGGCTTGGGCGGCGCGGTCAGCGTCACCCCGTTGCTGAACCCTTGCGCTGAGGGTTCCTTCTGCTGTCGGGTGCCACACCGGAGCCGTTATCCTTGCCAGCATGAACATCTCGCTTCCTCTCGACTGCGTTCGGCGACTCAGGCATGCTTGCGTCTGCCGGGAGGAGCGGCTGTGACCGAGTCGGCTGGCGTGCGGGTGAGCGAGGTGTCACCCGACAATCGGCCCTACAAGCTGCCCGAGTCGGTGCTGGTCGTCATCCACGATCCGATGATGCGCGTGCTGCTCATCGAGCGCGCGGCCAACCCCGGCTTCTGGCAAAGCGTCACCGGCTCCAAGGACGAGGTCGGCGAACTGCCGCACGACACCGCCGTGCGCGAGGTGGCCGAAGAAACCGGCATCGTGATCGGATCGGAGGCCGTGCCGTTGTCGCAGCTCTCTGATTGGCACATGTCCAACGTCTACGAAATCTACCCCGTGTGGCGGCACCGCTATGCGCCGGGTGTCACCCACAACACCGAACACGTGTTCGGGCTGTGCGTGCCCGAGGGCACGCCGGTGCTGCTGTCGCCGCGCGAGCACACACGCTATGAATGGCTGCCCTGGCGCGAGGCGGCGGACCGGTGTTTTTCGCCATCCAATGCCGAGGCGATCCTGCAACTTCCCAGGTTCCTCTGACATGCTCCGATTCCCGAAAAGCACCACCCATGCGGCCAACGTGCTGCGTGTGGCCACCTACAACATCCACAAGGGGGTGAGGGGTGTCGGGCCGCAGAAGCGTCTGGAGATTCACAACCTCGTGCTGGGCATCGAGGCCCTCGATGCCGACCTGGTCTTCCTGCAAGAGGTGCGAAGCTTCAACCACGGCGAGGCGCGCTACTTTGCCGACACCCACCGCGGCTGGCCGCGTGTGCCGCAGGCCGACTACCTTGCGCCCGAGGGCTACCAGGCCGCTTACCGCACCAACGCCATCACCAAGGAAGGCGAACACGGCAACGCGCTGCTGTCGCGCTGGCCGCTGCAGGGCGATGCCGGCCACCACGATGTGTCGGACCACCGCTTCGAGCAGCGCGGCCTGCTTCACGTGCAGGTGATCTGGAACGGCGTGACCGTGCACACCATCGTCGCCCACCTGGGGCTCATGCACTCGAGCCGGCTGCGTCAGGTCGAGCGCATCGCCCACTTCATCCAGGCCCACGTGCCACCCAACGACCTGCTGCTGCTGGCCGGCGACTTCAACGACTGGGGCGCCAAGCTCGACGAGCCGGTGCGCTCCATGGGGCTGCGCCGCGCAGAGAGCAGCAACTCGCCGCCGCAGCGCACCTTCCCGTCGCGCATCCCGCTGTTTTCGCTCGACCGCATCTACACCCGCGGTTTTCGCTGCATCGCCACCAGCGTGCCGCGCGGACCCGCGTGGGCCCGCATGTCCGACCACCTGCCGCTGGTGGCCGACATCGAACTCGAATGAGCTCACAGGGACTTCACCGCCCCGTTGGCGTGATGCCGGCCATCTTCAGTGGCGGCAACGAGGCCACGCTGCTGCAGGGCGGCGATGCGCTGTTCCCGGCCATGGTGCGCGCCATCGAGCAGGCGCGCAGTGAAGTCTGGTTGGCCACCTACATCTACACCAACGAGGGCAAGGTCAAGCCCGTGACCGACGCCTTGCTCGCTGCGGCACGGCGCGGCGTGCAGGTGAAGATCGTGCTTGATGGCTTCGGCTCACGCAGCGACCTCTTTCAACTGCGCCCGCTGTTCGAGCAAGCCGGTGTGGTGCTGTCGGTCTTCCGTCCCATCAACCGGTGGTGGAACTGGTTCCAGCCCGGCCAGTTGCGCCGTCTGCACCAGAAGCTTTGTGTGGTCGACGGCGAGCTGGCTTTCGTGGGGGGGATCAACCTCATCGACGACCGGTTCGACCAGGTGCACGGCTGGAGCGAGCAGCCGCGGCTCGACTTCGCCGTGGCCTTGCGAGGCCCGGTCGTGGCGCCGGTGCTGCAGGCGACCCGGGCACTGTGGACGCGCGCGCGCATGGGCGCGGCCATCCGCCAGGAACTCGTGACGCTTGCGCGCAGCGCCGAACCCATGAAGCGCGCACGCCGCCTGATGCGCCGCTTGCGCATGCCGTTCGGCAAAGATCCCGCCACACTCGACGACGGCTTGCAGCCCATGCGTGTGGCCTTCGTGCTGCGCGACAACCTGCGCCGCCGCCGCGCCATCGAACGCAGCTACATCGACGCCATCCGCAAGGCCCAGGTGAGGGTCGACCTCATCTCCCCGTACTTCTACCCCGGCCGCGCGTTTCGACGCGTGCTGAAGCAGGCGGCCAAGCGCGGGGTCACGGTGCGGCTGCTGCTGCAAGGCAAAGTCGACTACCGCATCGCGGCACTTGCCGCCCGCGCGCTGTACGACGAACTGTTGATCCACGGCGTGCACATCTACGAGTACACACCGGCCTTCCTGCACGCCAAGGTGGCCGTGGTCGACAACCACTGGGCGACCGTCGGCAGCTCGAACATCGACCCCTTGTCGCTGCTCCTCAATCTCGAAGCCAACGTGATGGTGCGCGACCCCGGCTTCACCCAGGCCCTGGCCGATCAGTTCGACGCGGCGGTGGCGGTGTCGCAAGAGATCGATGCGGGTCACCGCGTCTATCCCAGCGGGTTCAGGGGCACGGTGAGAAGGGCCTGGGTGGCGTGGTGTGCGCATGTGTACTTGCGCATTGCGGGCGCAACGGGGCGCTATTGAGCGTGTCGGTCCGAGCGCACTGGCCGAAGGGAGCGGAAAAATCTGACGCCTTGGCTCACGGTCTCAAGTCCAAAGATCCAACGGCGGGTCATGCGCCACGGCACGAAGGATGTCCGACCGGGAAATGAAGCCCAGTACGGCCCCGGCCTCGTCTGCGACGGGCAACCCCGGCAAGCCCGTGTCCAGCAGCACCTGCGCCACCCGCCGGATGTCGGTGTCGGGCGCCACGCCGGGCACCGGCGTCCACATGATCGAGGTGACCTGCTGACCCAACATGGCCGACCACAGGGCAGGGTCGGTGGACGGGGAGGGCAGCAGATCGGCCCGCAGGAGCAGCCCAACGAGCGCACCTTGCGCGTCCACCACCGGGGCCTGCCCGATGGCATGCTGCGCCAGCAGGCGCCAACCCTGCATCACGGTGGCGGTGTGGGGCACGCTGATGACCTTGTCGGTCATCACCTCCTGCACGCGGGTCAGCGCATGCCGGCGCGTGTCGCCTTGCTGGGTTTGTGTGTAGGCGCGGTTGGCGTCGTCGGCCAGCGTGCCGTAGGCACTGTCGGCAGGGTCGCGCTGCACGGGGGCCAGCGCGCGGGCGCGCGCCATGCGCTCGACAGGCGTGACCTCGCGCATCTGCTCCAGGGTGCCGGTGAACACCCGGCCGGTGATGCCATAGACCGAGAACATGAATGCTCCT
>JBEGTX010000118.1:0-8799 GCA_041179165.1 Pseudomonadota bacterium
ACGACCCTCTTCGAGGCTGTACAGCTTCACCTCAACCTGTGGATCGAACGCAATGCGCTTCGTGTGGCCGCCGCAGACGACCCCGAGTCGCAGCGCCGCTTCCTGCTCGACCTGGTCGAGAACCTGCCGGTCAGTTTGTTCGTCTACAGCGCCGACGAGCTGCGGGTGCTGAGTGTCAACCAGCATGCCGAGCGTGAGTTCTCGGTTCAGCGAGAGGCCATTCTGGGCAAGACGGTGGAGGAGGCCTTCGGCCCGGCCGTGGGCGCCATGGGCCGACCTGTCATGAAGCGAGCAATGGGCAGGAACGCGCCGACCGAACACGAGTTCACCGGTTCGATCACGGGCACGCCGCGCGTGGTGAGCGTGCGGCACGTGGCCCTGCGCGACGCAGACGGCACACCACGCTTCCTCGTGGCCTTGTTGCGCGACCTCACCGCGCAGCGCGCGGCCGAGCGCGCACTGCAGGAGTCCGAGTCGCGGTTGCGTGAATTCACCGAGTCGATGCAGGACGTGCTCTTCGTGACCGATCCCGACCGAAGCAAGTTTCACTTTCTGTCCGCCAACAACCAGGGTGGGGCCTGGCAAGAGCAGCGCAAGTCGCTGATGAGCAATTCGATGTTGTTCCTCAACACCATCCCGAAAGAAGATCGGCCGCAACTTGAAGAGCGCCGCGCAGCCGAAAAGCGGTTGGAGGCCACCGACGTCAGCTACCGCGTGATCCACCCCACGCTCGGAGAACGCTGGATGCGCACGCGCACCCGATCGCGCCAAGGGCCCGACGGCGACGTGCGTGTGTACGGCATCATTTCTGACATCACCGCGGAGCGCCAGCAGCAGATCGAGCTTCAGAAGGCACGCGACGTGGCGGAGTCTGCGAGCCAAGCCAAGAGCCAGTTCATGGCCAACATGAGCCATGAGATCCGCACCCCCATGAACGGCATTCTCGGCATGACCGAATTGCTGCTGGCCACGGTGCTCAGCGACAAGCAGCGGCGCTTCGTTCAGGCGGTGTACCGCTCGGGTGAATCGCTTCTGGAGATCATCAACGACATCCTCGACTTTTCGAAGGTCGAAGCCGGCCGGCTGGGGCTGTGTCATGTCGATCATTCTCTGCGCAGCGTGGTGGAAGACACGCTGGAGATGCTGAGTCCCCGCGCGCATGAAAAAGGCCTGGAGCTCGTCTTCCGAGAGGCGCCGGGCCTGCCTCCCGCCGTGAATGGCGACCCCATGCGCCTGCGCCAGGTGCTGACCAACCTGGTGGCCAATGCCATCAAGTTCACGGAGCAGGGTGAAGTGGAGGTGTCCATCGAACCGTTTGCTGCACCGGGTGGCGGCCCAGGAGCGGTGATCACGGTGCGCGATACCGGCATCGGCATCGAACCCGATGTGCTCCCCTTCGTGTTCGACGCCTTCATGCAGGCGAGCGCCGGCATGTCTCGCCGTTATGGCGGCACCGGCCTCGGGCTGACGATCGCCCGCCAGCTCATCGGGTTGATGGGAGGAAGCATCTCGGTGGACAGCCGCATCGGGGTGGGCTCGGAGTTCCGCATCGAGCTGGGCTTGCAGCCACCGGTCGTGGAACCCGACCTGCGTGAAGCGGGCGAGCTGCCCACCATGCGCGTGCTGGTGGTCGACGATCACGCCGGCAGCCGCACCGTGCTGGCCGAACTGCTGGCCGGCTGGGGCATCGAGACCACTGTGGCCAACGACGGGCGCGACGCGCTCGATCTGCTGCGCGCGCAGGCGGGCGGAGCGACCCCGTTCGACGTGGCCTTGGTCGACATGCACATGCCCAACCTCGACGGCATGGGCCTGGCCCGGGTGCTCCAGAGCACGGGTTCACACCCGGACCTGAAGCTCATTCTGCTGTCGTCCATGTCCACGCCCGACGACATGCAGGCGGCGCACGATGCCGGCTTTGGCCGCGTGGTGGCCAAGCCGGTGCGAAAGTCAGAGCTGCGCCAGGCGCTTCTGGGCATTTCTGCCTCACCTACAGAGTCGCCTCGATTGACGCCCGCGTTGAACGCACACATCCTTGTGGTGGAAGACAATGCCGTCAACCAGGAGGTCATCGGTCAGATGCTTCGGTCGCTCGGCTGCCGGGTGCAGGTGAGTTCGGGTGGGCTGGCAGGTTTGCGCGCCTTGTGCGATAAACATTTCGACATGGTGCTGATGGACATCCAGATGCCCGGCATGGACGGCGTGGAGGCCCTCAACCGGTTCCGCCAGCCCAAGACGGGGAGGTACAGTTTTCTCACACCCACCGACACACCGGTGATCGCGGTCACGGCCAATGCCCTGGAGGGCGACGAAAAGCGCTTCCTCGGGCTGGGCTTCGATGGCTATCTCTCCAAACCCTTTCGACAGAGTCAACTGCTTGCCATGCTGACCCAACACTTGCAACTGTCGGCTCCCGCAGACACCCGCCAGAGTGGCGCGGGTGGTCCCGGCGCTGCTTCCACCCCCTCTTCAGGCGCCGCTGGCGGCCTCGATGTGCTCGATGCCGGCGCGCTCGATCGGCTGCGAGAACTCGATCCCCACAACGAAAACCGGCTGATGGAGAGGGTCGTGAGTGCCTTCGAAACCTCGGTGGCCCGGCTCATGCCGCAGCTCCAGGACGCCCTGGAGGCGAGCGAACTCGCGGGTATTCGCCATGTCTCCCACACCTTAAAATCTTCTTCGGCGAGCATCGGAGCCGTTAAGCTGTCGAAGATGTGTTCTGAAATCGAAGCCATGGCGCGCCAGAATCAATCCGACGGAATGACGGAGCGTGTGGTGCTGCTCCAGGCCGAAGTGGAAATCGTTCGCGTGGCCCTCCAGCGGATGCTGAACGCCTGACAAACATGACCTCAAGTGCCGCGCTGGTTGACGACGATCTGCTCATTCAGCCGCGGGTGCTGCTCGTCGACGACGACGAGGTGAACCTGCTTCTCACCGCCATTGCGTTGCGGGAGCGCGGGTTTTCCATTACCGAGGCCACCAGTGGCGAGCGGGCCATCGAGTTGCTGGCCGATTGGCTGCCCGACGTGGTGGTGCTCGACGCCCTGATGCCGGGGCTCGACGGCTTTCAAACCTGCCATGAAATGCGCACGCTGCCGGGCTTCGAATCCCTGCCCGTGCTCATGCTCACCGGCCTCGACGACGACGCCTCCATCACCCGCGCCTACGAGGCCGGCGCCACCGACTTCTTCGTCAAATCCACCCAGTGGAGCCTGCTGGCAGGGCGGCTGCGCTACCTGCTTCGCTCCTCACGAACCCGGCTCGAGCTCGAGCGCAGCAAATCCAAACTCGCTCGCGCTCAAGACCTGGCGCGCATGGGCAGCTTCGACTGGCGTCGCGACCACGGCAGCCCGGTGTTCTCGGTCGAGGGCCTGCGGGTGCTCGGTATGGGGGGCAGTGAGCGGCCGTCCATGCGCACTGTGCTGCGCATGATCCCGGCCGATGACCGAGAAGGCTTCTTGATGGTGGTGCACGAGGTGTTGCGCCACAGCTCGGTGCTCGCGACAGACATCCCTGTCACGCTGCCCGATGGCCGGCAGCAGCGCATCTTGCATGTGGAGGCCGAGCCCGAGTTCAACGAACACGGCGCCATGGCCGGCTACACCGGCATCGTGCAAGACGTGACCGACCGGCGCATGGCCGAAGACAAGATCCGCCATCTCGCCAACTTCGATGCGCTCACGGGCTTGCCCAATCGCCGCCAGCTCATCTGGCGCGCCGAGCGGGCGCTTGAACACGCGCGGCGCCTGAATCACCCGGTGGCCCTGCTGCTCATCGACCTCGACCGATTCAAGATCATCAACGACACGCTCGGCCATGGCGCCGGTGACGAGTTGCTGATGGAAGTCTCGCGCCGCCTGCGCTCATGCGTGCGCCACTCCGACCAGGTCATGGAAAGCTCCATCGAGTCCATGGGCTCGCGCTCGCACCGCACGCTCGAGGCCGTGGGCCGCCTGGGCGGTGACGAGTTCGTGGCCCTGCTGCCCGAGGTCACCGACGAGACCGATGCCGAACGTGTGGCCGGGCGCATTCTGGATGTCATGCGCGAGCCCATCTTCGTGGGCGGCCAGGAGTGTTTCGTCACCGCCAGCGTCGGCATTGCCATGTTCCCGCGAGATGGCACCTCGGTCGCCGACCTCATGCGCAACTCTGACGTCGCCATGTACTCGGTCAAGGCGCAAGGCCGCAATGCCGCGCTGCTGTACCGCCCGGCGCTTGCAGGCAAGGGCCGCGAAAAGCTCGAGCTCGAAACCGCGCTGCACAAAGCCATCGAACGCAATGAGTTGGTGCTCCATTACCAGCCCAAGGTCGACGTGCGCGGTGCGCGCATGGTCGGGGTCGAGGCGCTGATGCGCTGGCAGCGCGGCAACGTGCTGGTGCCTCCGGGTGACTTCATTCCGCTGGCCGAAGAAACCGGGCTCATCATTCCGCTCAGCGAGTGGGCCATCCGCGAGGCCGCGCGCCAGGCCCGCATCTGGCAAGACAACTTCGGTTTCTCCGACTCCATTGCCGTCAATCTGCCCAACCGCCTGTTCGAGCGCACCGACCTGGTCGAGAACATCCACCAGGCCGTCACCTTGTATGGCGTGCCGCACCGTGTGATCGAACTCGAGATCACCGAAACCGGCCTCATGAAGGACCTGCAGAACGTCATCCCGTCGCTGCACCGTCTGAATGAAATCGGCGTCGAGATCTCGATCGACGACTTCGGCACCGGCTACTCGTCGCTCGCCTACCTCACCACCTTGCCCATCAGCGAGCTCAAGATCGACCGATCCTTCGTGCGCGACCTCGGCATGACCCCGCAAAGCTCGGCGGTTGTCACTGCCATCATTGCGCTGGCACGTTCGCTCGGCCTGCGTGTGATCGCCGAAGGGGTCGAAAACATGCGCCAGATGGAAGTGCTGCACCGCCTCGGTTGCGGGGTGATGCAGGGCTTCCTGTTCAGCAAGGCGCAACCGCCCGACCTGCTCGAGCAATGGCTCGAACAAACCGTGCTGCCACGCAAGGCGCCCTGGATCGTCAATGCCGACGAAGCCGATGCCGTCGATGCGCTGAGGGCCGCTTCTGAAGCGCGCAGTGCGCGCTTCACGCCGCTCGGTTGAGCCTGGCCTCGCTGGCCTCCCACCCTCTCACTTTGATCGTGTCGTGACCGATGGAATCGCCCCGCGCTGCTGCACCCCGAGCTGCTTCGCCTGAAACCCAGGCTCCCCAGTTGGCCAAGGCGGCCTTGCGCCGTCTGGCCATGGAAAAGCTGGAGCCCACACCCGAGAACTACAGCCGCGCCTACCTGCTTGAAGCCGGTGGGCAGCCGCCGCCCGTGTTTCCATCGTCCGCTTTGCCCATGCTGGAGCGGCTGGTCAGCCGCGCGCTTTCCGATGCCGGCGCCAACGCTCAATCGGAGCTGCGCGATGCGCTGTCGCATGGCGAGTGGGAGCGTGCCGATGGCGTGATGGCCGCCCAAGGTCCGCTGCAAGACAACGCGGCGCAGGCCGTGGCGCTGTCCGACCTCATCGACAAGATCGTGCGCGGTGTGCAGCAAGGCGGCCGGCAATGGACCAGCGCCCGCAAGAAAGACAGCCTGCAGCGGGTTCTCTCCAGCACACGCACCGACGTCAAGCGCTTGCAGCAGCGGCTCGGCCAGCTCGTGGCCGGCTGGGCGAGCGACACGCCCGATGACAACGTCGAGACCGATGCCGCGCCGTTCGACGAGGCGCCGCAAAGCCCGGCGTCGTCGCCACCTTCGATGGCCACCATCAGCCTCGACGGGCTGGCGGCACCAGCGGCAGACTTGACATCGAGCGGACCGCTGGCCGAAGCCACTGCGCCCCTCTGGAACCGCATGGTCAACCGCCTTGGCGGCACCGTGCAGCAGGGCCTGCCGCCACCTCCGGCGCCGAGCGCCGAGCTGGCCGACGAGCTCACCGACTTGGCACAACGCATCGGCGAAGACGGCCCCACCGAGCTGCAGGCCGACGAACTCGACCAGCTCTGCCTGCGCGCCACACGTGTGCTGCAGCATCGCCACCACCTGGTCGACCAGCTCGGTCACCTGTGCGAGCAGCTCAGTGCCAGTTTGGCCGATCTGTCCGAAGACGACAGCTGGGCCAAGGGCCAGGTCGACGCCATGCGCCAGGAGATCGAACACGGCCTCACGGCCCGCAGCGTGCGCTCGGTCAGTGAGTTGCTCGACAACACGCGCAAGCGCCAGCAGGCGCTGCGTGTCGAGCGCGGCCAGGCGCGAGATGCCCTCAAGTCCCTCATCAATCAGATGCTGAGCGAGCTCGGCGAACTGGGCTCACAGACCGGCCGCTTCCACGAGAGCCTGGGCCGATACGCGGGCGTCATCGAAAAAGCCGACTCGCTCGAAAGCCTGGCGGGGGTCGTGCGCGAGATGGTGTCGGAGAGCCGTACCGTGCAGACACTCGTTGCCCAGGCGCAAGGCCGGCTGCAATACGAGCACGCCCGAGCCACCGGCTTGTCGGAGAGGGTGGTCGAGCTTGAGACCGAGCTGCGCCGTCTGTCTGAAGAAGTCTCGACCGACCAGCTCACGCAGATTGCCAACCGCCGCGGCCTGATGCAGGCTTTCGATGCCGAGAAGGCGCGGCAAGAGCGGGAGGGCAGCGAGTTGTCCATCGGCCTTCTCGACGTCGACAACTTCAAGCGTCTGAACGACGAACTCGGCCACAACGCGGGCGATCAAGCGCTCAAGGCTCTGGCCGATGTCGTCAGCAAGACGCTGCGCCCCACCGACCTCGTGGCGCGTTTCGGTGGAGAGGAGTTCGTCGTGCTGCTGCCGAACACGCCGCTCGAAGAGGGAGAGCAAATTCTCACGCGGCTGCAGCGTTCGCTCACCGGCGGCTTGTTCATGCACGAGCAGAAGCAGGTGTTCGTCACCTTCTCGGCCGGGGTCACCGCCTACCGCCAAGGTGAACGCATCGAGATCGCGCTGGAGCGTGCAGACGAGGCCTTGTACGAGGCCAAGCGCACGGGTAAGAACCGCACCTGCGTCGGGTGATGGCGTTGGGGGCTGGGCTGCGTTTGCTGAGCCACCCAAACGAGTCATGCCGACGAAGGTCGGTACCCACCATCCGCACGTCCGCGCAGGGAGCGCAGCAGATGTGCTTTGCACGCAGTGGGTGCCGGCCTGCGCCGGCATGACTGTCTGGGGGGTGAGCGTGTTCAACTCACGCCGAGCGTGAAGCCTTGTTCGCCGAGCATGACGCCGTTCACCAGCACCTGCACCGCATGCTCCCCGGGGTACAGCACTCGTGTCGTGCGCGGTATGAAGTCGCGCTGGAAGGCGAACACCACTGGCTCGCCGGGCATGAGGCTCAGCGAGCTGCCCTTGAAGACCTTGAGGCGCTCAGTGCCGCGCGCGCTCGCATAGCGCACGGCGTAGTCGACGCAGCAGCGCACGGCCTTCTTGCCTTTGGCGGCGGCGGTGAGCGTGGCCTGCACCTGCAGCGTGTCGCCGATCGCCAGGCGTTTGGCGCTCAGCGTCAGGCCGCTCAGGGTTACCTCGGCCGCCACGTCATAGCCGAGCAGGCCGAGCGCCGCAGGGTGACCTTTCTTGATGAGGGTGCGCATGGCATGGCGTGCCGTGGCTTGACCGAGTTCGCTCTGTGTCGCCCACCGGTTGGCATGTTGCAAGGCCAGGTCAGGAAAGAGCCGGCTGACATCGTTCAGGTGATTGGCCGCAGAACGGCGGACGTTGTCGGAGCTGTCGTGCGCCAGTGCCTCGATGAGGGCGAGCCCGTCATGCGGCTCGCGCTTGAGGAGCGTCACATGTTTGCCCCAAGGCAACAGCGGCCGCGTGCCTTCGGAGGCGAGGCGCCGCACGCGCGGATCGGTGTGGGTCACCCAGCTGCGCACGTGGTCGCGGGTGGTGTCCAGGTGTTGTTCCAGAAAAGGCCGGATCGCGAACTCGCCCGTGAAGTGCCGCGTGAGCCGGGCGAGCGCTGGCAACGCCAGCTCAGGGTGAGCGATGCCTGCGATGGCCACGAACTCCAGAAATGGAGCCCATTGAAACGCCCCCATGCCTTCGCTCACGTCATCGATGTGCGGTGGCTCACCGAGCGCTCGCTCAACGATCGCCAGCGCCTGCGCGAAGTCGGCCGGCAGGGCAGCCACCATGCCTTCGGCCACCCGACGCACACGCGCCATCAGGCTCAGCTCATCGAAGCCGTCGAGCACCACCTTCTTGAAGCGGGCCCGCTGGAACTCGGGCGACGCATCGGCCAGGCGCTGCGCAATGGCGTTCACCGTGGCATCGGCGAAGCCGTCTTTGAGGGCGGGGGAGGGATCGTCCATGAGAGGTGGGGGTGCTGGATGACGTGTTCGATCTGTACGGAGCCTCAAGAAGCCGGGTCCTGCGCATGACAGGCCGCTGTGCCTCGCGACACCATCGAGTGACGGACCCCGCCGATGGTATCGGTCCTTGGTCAGACGGGGCGGGTGTTCTAGACTGCTCGCCAGGGAGAACACATGGACGACACGCCGAGCTGGGTCACAGGTCAACAACCCGCCACACCACCGACGCCGGGCATGTCCCTGGGCTGGCAGATCATGTGGGGCGTCGCCGGCGGCATTCTGCTGGCTTCGGCCATCACCTGGGGCATTTTCGAATGGCGGGCTCGCGTTGCCGTGGCCGAAGCGGCGGCAGAGCTGCAGCACATGACGGCCGAGACGGAGAAGAACTTCCGGCGCAGCTACGAACGTGAAGCTCACCGCAGTGCTCAGTTGGAAGCAGAAAAGGAAGCGCGTGAGCAGATCGCGCGACGCCAGAAGCAAGACCAG
>JBEGTX010000119.1:0-3273 GCA_041179165.1 Pseudomonadota bacterium
GGCGCTGGATCAGGCCCCACTAGGAACCTGTCGGACTTGGAACGTCGAAAGCGAAAATTGGCCCCAGCGAGGACAGTTTTTGCCGGATTTGCAGGCCCATAGCCCCGCTATGGGACAAAAAGACGGTGAAAAATGAACCGCTGCGGTCGATTTGCAGCCGACGCTTTCCAAGTCCGACAGGCTCCTAGCTGCCCAGGCGTGAGGATGCGCCCCTACCGCGCGTACGCTGCACTGTAAGGTTAGTTAGTCCGGTGCGACATAAGCTGCATGAAAATTCACCTGCTGTTGGCTGCGGCGCTTCTAGCCACGGGTATCGCCTACGCTTCCGAACCCGCAATCGCCACCTCTTTCTCGGGCGTCGCGCTAGACGGGCAGCGCTACGACTTGGCAACGCGGCGCGGCCGCGTGGTCATGCTCGTTCTGTGGCGAAGCGATTGCCCAGTTTGCATGGACAAGTTGCCCGAGTTGCGTGCTAACGCACAGGGCTGGAAGGCCGCACCGTTCGACCTGGTTCTGGTTAACCTGGACGCCAGCCCGGGAGACGCGGAGGCGTATGAGCGAGTTCGTCGAGTGGTGGCGCCCGCCGAGCAATCCGTCTTCAGCTTCTGGCAAGGACACGTACAGCTTCCCCTGGCTTGGCGAAACGGGAATCGTATGCCGCACACCCTAATCATCGACAGCAAGGGCGCGGTGGCTGCCCAGCACAATGGCCGCATCCCCCCCGCTGCTTGGGACTTGGTAGCAGATCTGCTTCCGTAGGTGGCAGTGGCAGAACCTTGAGCGGGCGTAAGGTCAGGTCTCAATACCCTGAATCCGTGGGGTAGCACCGTCAGTTCACCACGGTTCCCGAATTGCATGCCCACCGCGTGATGCGCAAGCCGATTCAAGTGGCGGCCCGGTTGCCGATCGATGGTTCGGCCCGAATTTCTCGTGATTTGTGTCGACCTCGCGCTCTTTGAGCGTGTTCAAGCCACGCCACGCATCGGTTGAACGAACCTTGGCGCCACACTCCATTTTCGGTGCGGCTTCGTTTTCGTTCCGGCCAGACTGTTGCGCTACGTCGTCGCGGCGGCGAACTGCGCGTGCAAGCGCATGAACACGGCCGCTGAGCGGTCGTTGGCGCCGAGTCCCAGCACCAACTGGCGGCCGTGCTCGATGAGCCTGCCCGCGCGGTAGATCAACTCCTGCATCACCGTCTTCAGGCGCCTGCGCTTGGCCGCGTGGCGTACGGGTGCGTCCGGTCCGAGCAGGCCGCTTTGGCCCATCAGTCGAAGGATGTTCATTGCCAACGCTGCGAGGCGACACACCAGTGCATTGGTGTCGAACTTGCCCGAGGGCAAGCGCGTCAAGTCCAGGTCGGTTTTGAACTCGGCGTGGAATTGCTCATGCGTTGCGTGGTCCGCGTACAGCGCAATCACTTGCAGCGCATCGATGTGCGCTGGCAACGTGGTCGTCCAGCCATCGAGTTCGTACTCGGGCATGATCAGATGCTGGCCGCGCGAGCCGATGGTGCGCTCGATGAGGCGCAGCACCCGGCGCACGGGGCGTTTGACGTCAGCCACTTCGACCGATCGCTCCAGAATGATCATTCGTTTGCCGCTGCGTGGGTGTTCCCACGTCGTACCGGCGGCATCCAATTCGGCGGCCATCTCTGCGACGTTGGTGCTGCGCGGATTCCACTTGATGATCCAGTCAGTGCGAGGCACACCCGGCTCATTCATCTCGTCGAGGCAGGCCATCAACGAGGCCGAATCAAAGCCCGAGTCCAGCCGCACCAGCAGCGGCGCCTTAGGGCCTGCGGCGCTCAGGCGCTGCGCCAACGGCACGATGCCCCGCAGATCTTCATCGGTTCCCTTGACCGAATGCTGCACGCCTGGGCGCAACGAGAACTCCAAGCAGAAGCCATGCGATCCCAAGTACGCGGCCAGCGGGCAGTACCCGTCTACACCGGCATAGGTTCGCCCCACACCTTCCTTGGAGGTGCCGCTGTTGTCCATTGCGAATGTGTCGATGTCCAGAGGCAGCCAACCGCAGGGCAGTACACCGTAGTCCGGCGCGTGATGTGCGAGCACATGCTCGATCATCGAGGGCACATGGCTCGACAGCGGCACGGCTTGCGCGTCCATGCGTTGACGCAAAGTCGGACTCGACGGCAGCAGCCCGATCCCCAGCGACGCCTTGAAGAACTTGTCCTTGCGCAGGTTCTCGATGGCATCGAAGTCGCTTTTGCCTTGCACCAACAAGCCCAGGTAGCTGCGCACAATATCGCTGTTGAGAACCCCTGCGCGAACTGGCACAGCGGCATCCACCTTGCCGAGCACAGGAGCGAGGGACTTCAGGTAGTGCCCCACCAGCGCAAGGCCGGCCGTGGGGGTCAGGTCATAGTCGAGTTGTTTGACTTGAATTGGGCGCATCCCCTATTGTCTCGGGACACGCCGCCGATGTCATCTCGAATTCACCCGCACGGTGACGGCGCTTCGAGGTGAGGTCACGGATTCAGGATCACTTCATCGATTGATGATCATCGAAAGCACAGAGGTCGACTGCGTGCTGTCGATGAACACATAGGCCGTTCCGTCGGAGCAGAAATTAGCGACTTCTACAGTTTGACTGCCATCATCCATCGTCACCCAGCTATCGATCTGCAACAACAAGCGTCCCGGCGGAATCGATGGTTGACCTTGCGCGCCATTGGCTGTCCAGTAGGGAACGCCGCCAAATTTGGTGCGCCACTCAGAAGCCCAATCGTGGGGGTGCGCGATGTCGTCGGGCAGGTCATTGTGGCGGGCATAGTCGTAGAAAGCCTCCTCCAGTTCAACGGGGGCGCCATCATCTCGCGCCAGCCATCGGGCTATACCAAGTTCAGGGAGGATTCTGAATTCTTCTCCGTCCTCTTGAGCCTGGACTGCTGGGGGCTGCGTGGGCGAACTCCCCAATTCCTTTCGAGGCAGGCAGAAGACTCGATTTGCGCCGTCGGCAAAATCCCAGAAGCTACAAACACTATCCCATTCGCATTTGAAGACAAACAGCACTTCGTCCTGACCAATAGGAAGCACTGGCGCGTTCGGCTCTAGCGCGAGGGCGGGGAACTGCCCCAAATGACTCATAGGGCGTCCGCATTCATCACACGTTGGCCACAAGCTCGCAGGCAAGCCCCAAGGGAGGCCGCCCAGTTTGTGAACAAGGCCAAGCGATGCGCCGTTGCAGAATTGAGGGTAGTGACTGAGCATAAAGGGAAAAAGTTTGAGATGAGAGGCGGGGGCCGGGTTGGGG
>JBEGTX010000120.1:0-11031 GCA_041179165.1 Pseudomonadota bacterium
CAACGAACTGATTCACACAGCCAAAAGCTGCGCTATAATTCGATGCTTCAGTGGTGGCTGTAGCTCAGTTGGTAGAGTCCAGGATTGTGATTCCTGTTGTCGTGGGTTCGAGCCCCATCAGCCACCCCAAAACGCGGTAAACAAAACAGACACTTCGGTGTCTGTTTTTGTTTGTGCCTTGGTTTTGCCTTGGTTTTGCCTTGCGTGTGCTTTGCGTCAGTTCGTGGCTCCTGAGTCCGTGAGCCGGTGGCCTTTGCTCGCGCCAGGGGTGCCTCGTGGCGCACGCATGTTCGGATCGCATGGTGTGGTGCGCGCTGGCTGACAGTCCACGCTGCGGAGGGATTCACGCCGCAGCGCCAGGCGCGGTGCATCCCTGCGCGGCATCACTTCATCACGGCCAACGGCTCAGAGTTTCTCTGACAACTGCCGCACGCACACGCGGCAGCGGATGCCGGCTGGGGAAACCTCGCGCCATTCGACTTCGCCCCCCAGTTGCTTCACGCGCTTGCGCACTCCACCGAGGCCGAGTCCGTGCGCCCAGGCTTTGGGATTTCTGCCGGTGCCGTTGTCGGTGAAGGTGAGGTCGATGCGATCGCGCTCGAGCTGGAAGTCGATCTCCAGGCGATGGGCGCCAGAGTGCGCGATGACATTGCTCACCAGTTCTCGCATGACGCGGGTGAGGCCAGACCATTGCACCACCGAGAGGTTCACGTCCTGGTCGAAGGTGAGGCTCCAGTCGAGTTCGATGTGCGCCGCCGTGAGGCGCTGCGTGATGTCGGCTTTCCATTCGCCGGCGGCGTGAGACAAGGGGCGGTTGTGTGCAGCGAGACCGCGCGTGAGCGTTTTGAGGTCTTGCAAGGTGTGGCGCACGTAATCTTCCATCTCGGTGGACGGGGCCTTGTACATCAGCGTCAGCAGGCGCGCGCCGATGTCATCGTGCAGGTCCTGCGCGAGGCGCAGCCGTTCTTCGCTGCGCCCTTGTTCGACAGCGCGGTCGAAAGCCACGGCGCGGCACAGCTGCTCCACGATGCGCTCGGTGAGCCGCGCGTCTTCGGAGGTGAAGAGCCGCTGGCCCCGGTAGGCGAACCGCATGACCACCGAGCTCGGCACGCTGAGCTGCTTGTCGGTCAGCGCGGGCACAGGCACGAGCATGGTGGAGCCGTCGCTCACCACGCGGACACTCTGGCTGCGCTTGTGCACGACGATGGACTCCATCGGCTCGAACAGGTCTTGCAGCAGTTGGTTGAGTAGCGTGGGGGAGCGCTCGGGGTGGGCCTCGACCTCGCGGGCGATGCGGTAGAGCTTCTCGAACATGCGCTCGGTGGTCAGCATGTTGCGACTGCGCACGCGGTTGAGAATCCATTGGCGTGCCCCTGCGTACAGGCCGAGCGACACGAACAAAGCGAGCGTCACCGAGGCGAACTGGCCGAATGAAAACACCGTGACGAACAGCAGGTCGAGCGAGGTCGCCACCGTGCTGATGCCGGCCAACAGCGAGAACTCTCGCATCACCTGCTGAGAGTTCGACAAAAACGGAATGAGCAGCAGCAGTGACGCGAAGAACACGTACCAGACCGTCAGCCCGATGCCGGCGACATGCTGCTGGAAGGTGGACACGTGATCGACCGACGACAGCGACACCGTGGCCGTGACCAGGATCCAGGTGCCGAGCGAGATCAGGCTGAAGCGCCGCATGACAAGTGAAAACGGGTGCTGCAGCAGGCGGTGCGACCAACTGAACAAGCCGATGGTGATGGCACCCGTCAAGGCCACGGCCGCCTGAGTCCACCACCACACGTTGTCGAGCCAGCCGATGGCCATCAGCAGGCCGAGCAGCGACATGCTGGTCCAGCCTGCCCAGGCGATGACCACGCCGCCCGGCAGCCGCCGCGGGTGCACGCAGGCTGCATGCAGGGCGGCGGCGCCGATGATGAGGTCGAAGGCCACGCGGCACGACAGGTCGAGCATCGGGATAGGCCACGGCAACCCGAGGGTCAGCGTGGACTCGATGGCCATGAAGGCAAGGTTGCCGGCCAAGGCCACCGCCATCACCGCGTAGAGCAGCGTGCGCAAGGCCGGCCGTGCCATCAGCACCACCATGGCGACCAGGTACACCCCCAGCGCCAGCCCGAAAAGCAGCCAGAACACCGGCCCGAGCGTGGCCGCCTTGCGGGGCTGTGGGCTGAGTTCTACCGTGGCGCCTCCTGAAAACTTCAAGGTGACCCGTGGCCGGGCCATGGCATCCGCGATGCGTGTATGCAGCAGCTGCTGGCGGATGCGTTCGTTGTCGTCGGTGAGCCAGCGGGTCGATGGGGCGAGGGCCAGGGGCTCGATCGATTGGATGCGCACGCCGTCGGCGTGAAGGCTCACGAGCGTCTGGCCGACGAAGGGCTTCAGCAGCCCCGAGGTCGTTGAGACAAGTTCAACGCCGCCGCGCGTGTTGAGGCGCCATTCCGCCGCCAGCTGGGGGGAAGCCGCCAGCCAGCGCACCACCATCACCACGGCCAGGCAGCCCAGCAATGCGGCCACAGCGAGCAGCCGCAGGCGCCAGCCCATCCAGCGGGCCAGGTGTTCGCCCTTGCCCAGCGTTTTTTCGATCAGGCGCGAGTCGAGGATGGAATCGGGGTGTTGCCCGAACAGGCTCGAATTGACGGGCGATACAGAGTCGCCCAGCGTGGAGGTGGGGTGGCTCATCGACAGGCCATTCCATGCGCTGATGGGGCCACCGACAGCATGGCCGGTCTATCCCATGCCGCGGGGATGGGCCGGTGCGGCCGGTGCACGAGGCCGGGATGACACGCCCGGTTCACACCAGGCCGTGTTTGCTGGCGAGAACGGCCGCTTCGGCACGGCTCGAGACGTTGAGCTTCTTGTAGATGGATTTGATGTGGTCGTTGACGGTGAACCACTTGATGCCCATCAGGTTGGCGATTTCCTTGATGGTGAAGCCCTTGCTCAGGTAGGTGAGCACCTCGCTCTCGCGGGGCGTGAGGCGTTCGTGGTCGAGCGGGGCACCGCGGCCCAGCGGCATGGGGCGGCTGCTTTGAAAGCCCGAGCCCCCCGACGATGATTCGCTCAAGCCGGACACCCCACCCATTCCGCCGGGGCCTTGCCGGAAATGGCTCAGCAAGCGGCGGGCAATGGCGGGCGACAGCGGCGGTTGCCCGCGCACGATCTTCTGCAGTTCTTCGACCAGCACCTCGAAGCGGTCTTCCTTGAGCAGGTAGCCGTCGGCGCCGCATTGCAGCGCAGGAAAGAGGTGGTCGTCGTCGGAGTACAGGGTGGTGACAATCTTGGTGGCGGGGTAGCGGACCAGTTCGGTCAGCAGCTCCATGCCGTTGCCATCGGGCAACTCCAGGTCGACCAGGATGAGCTTGAATGGGTCACCCGACGCGGAGGGGTGCTCGGGATCGAAGACGCCCACTTGCCGCCGTGCGGTCTCGAGGTCGCCGGCTTCCGTGATGATGATGGCGTCGCTGAAGCTTTCGCGCACGACACGGCACAGGAAGCTCCGAGCGACCGGATTGTCTTCAACGATCAAAACCTTGATTGCCATGCCGAAATGCAGCTCCTTGATGAGCGTGCATCGTAGCGCACTCAAGCCTCGGAACGGCCTTCTGCGATGCCACCCTGACAACATTGACAGGGCGAAACGTGGCGGCAACAGGCTTCAATTGTTTGCTTCTGTAACGGGGGCGCCGGAAAGCCCCCTCGGGGGCCTCCGGCGCCGACTGGCATTGCTCAGGCGTTGGTCAGCACCAGCTTGCCTGCCACCTTGCGGCTGGCCATGCGGGCGAATGCGTCAGGCAGCGAGGCCATCGGCAGGCGCGCATCGATCACGGGCTTGATCTTGCCTTCGGCATACCACTTTGCGAGTTCGGCCAAGCCGGCCTTGCTGTTGGCAGGTTCACGGCGAGCGAATTCACCCCAGAACACGCCCATGATGGACGCGCCTTTGAGCAGCGCCAGGTTCAGTGGCAGCGATGGGATGGTGCCTTGAGCGAAACCGATCACCAAGTAGCGGCCGCGCCAGCCGATCGAGCGGAACACGGGTTCGGCCAGATCACCACCGACCGGGTCGTACACGACGTCAGGACCTTTGCCATCGGTCAGGGCCTTGATGTCTTCACGCAACGTGCCCTTGCTGTAGTTGATGGTGGCATCGGCGCCGAGCTCCATGCAGAGCTTGCACTTTTCATCGGTCGAGGCGGCGGCAATCACCTTGGCGCCAGCGGCCTTGGCGATTTGGATGGCGGCGGTGCCCACACCCCCTGCGGCGCCCAGCACCAGCACGGTTTCACCGGCCTTCAGCTGGGCACGGTCGATCAGCGCGTGGTGGGTGGTGCCGTAGGTGCACAGGAAGGCCGCGGCGTCGTCGAAGCTGAAGGCGTCGGGCAGGGGCATGAGTTGTGCTGCCTTGGTCAGCACGTGGGTGCCGAAGCCGCCCATGCCGCCGAACGTGCAGACGCGGTCGCCGACCTTGTAGTTGGTGACGCCTTCACCCAGTGCCTCGACCACGCCCGAGTACTCGGAGCCTGGCACGAAGGGCAGGGCGGGCTTCATCTGGTACTTGTTCTGAACGATGAGCAGGTCGGGGAAATTCAGGCTCGCCGCCTTGATGGCCACGCGCACTTCACCCGCCTTGGGTTCCGGGGTGGGAAGCGTGCTCCAGGTGAGGGCCTCAGGACCGATGGGGTTCTCGCACAACCATGCTTGCATGTTCTTCTCCTTAGGGGGTGATGTTTGCGCAGCATGATAAACACCGGCGTAGGTAAAAACCGTCCCCCAGGTGACGAGTCCTTACAATCGCCGGATGCGCATCCTGATTGCCAACGACGACGGTTACCTCGCCCCAGGCCTGGCTGCCTTGGTGCAAGCCTGCACCGGCCTGGGCGACATCGACGTGGTCGCCCCTGAGCAGAACGCCAGCGGCACCTCCAACTCCCTCACGCTCAACCGCCCGCTGTCGGCCTTCACGGCGCCCAACGGGATCCGGGTGCTCAACGGGACGCCGTCCGACTGTGTGCACGTGGCCCTCACAGGTTGGCTGCCGCAGCGCCCCGACCTCGTGGTGTCCGGCATCAACAACGGCGCCAACATGGGCGACGACACGCTGTACTCGGGCACCGTGGCGGCGGCCATGGAGGGTTACCTGTTCGGCATACCCGCCATCGCGTTTTCGCAAGTGAACAAGGGCTGGACCGACCTCGACGCAGCGGCGCGCGTGGCACGGTCCATCATTGAACACGTGCTGCGCCAGCCACCCGCCGACGGAGCTTGGCTGCTCAACGTGAACATCCCCAACCGGCCTGACGCCGACACGCTGCCGCGCCGCGTGACACGTTTGGGCCGTCGCCACGCGAGCGAACCCGTGATCTGTCAGACCAATCCGCGCGGTGAACCCATCTATTGGATCGGCCCGCCTGGTCATGCCCGCGAGGCTGGCGAAGGCACCGACTTTCACTGCACGGCCAACGGCGCGGTGTCGATCACGCCCTTGCAGGTGGACTTGACCGACCACGCCCGGGTGCCGGCGTGGCGGCAGTGGGTGGGCGCATGAACGCGCCGTCCGGCCCTCGGCCCAAGTTTCCGCTTCAGCTCGACGGGCTCAACAAGCCAGCGCGCAAAGCGGTTCCCGCGGTGGCACCTCGCCCGCATGTGACCCCGGTGGCGCGGGCTGCCGCTGTCCCGGTGCGGCAGGCCGGCCCAGAGCGCGCGGTGCTGCGCCCACAGCAGCCACTGCAGCAGGCCGCGGTGGACCAGGCCCGTTCCGCGCGACCGAGCGGCGTGGGTTTCGATTCGTCGAGCATCCGCAAGCGCATGGTCGAGCGCCTGCGCACCGACGGCCTTCGCGATGAACTCGTGGCCTCGTCGATGCTCGGCGTGCCGCGGCACGCCTTCGTTGACGCCGCCTTGGTGAGCCAGGCCTATGAAGACACCAGCCTGCCCATCGGCCTCGGACAAACCATCTCCAAGCCCTCGGTGGTGGCGCGGATGATCGAGCTGCTGATGCAGGGCGCGCATGCTCGGACCCAACGTTCGCTGGGGCAAACACTGGAGATCGGCACGGGCTGCGGCTACCAGGCCGCGGTGCTGGCCGGGCTGTCTCGGCAGGTGATGAGCATCGAACGGCTCAAGCCGCTGCACGACAAGGCGCGCGAGTTGTTGGCACCCCTTCGGCTGATGAACATCCGGCTGGTGTATGGTGACGGCATGCGGGGGCATCCCCCGAACGCGCCGTATCACAGCATCATCTCTGCCGCGGGCGGCGAACAGTTGCCCGATGCCTGGTTGGCTCAGCTCGCCGTGGGTGGCCGGCTCGTCGCGCCCGTGCACGACAGCACGGGATCCCGGCAGGTGCTGGTGGTCGTCGACAGAACAGAAGAAGGGTTCACCCGCTCGGTCCACGAGGCGGTGAACTTCGTCCCTTTAAAATCAGGAATGGATTGATGGCTTTGGCACCTATGGGCTTGAACATGAATGCGGCAACTGTCGCGCGCCACCCGGCAAAGGCAGGCCGTTCTGCCTCGCCCTCGTCGGCGCTTGCGTTGGTGCTGGGGGTGGTTTTGGTTGTGGGCGGCTGCGCTTCCACCCAGAATGCGCGTGCCCCGGTCGAAGAGCGCCCCACCTCCGGTCGCCCTGCGTCATCGAGCAGCGCCGCCACAGCCAGCAGCCCGGCCACCGCTGCATCCACCGATCCGGTCAAGCCGTCTCCACCTGGCGCCGAGAATGCCGGCAAGCTCGGTTACTTCACCGTTCGTCCAGGTGACACCCTCATCCGGGTTGGCCTGGAAACGGGGCAGAACTGGAAGGACTTGATGAAATGGAACAACCTCGACAACCCGAATGTCATCGAGGTCGGCCAGGTTCTTCGCGTGGTGG
The DNA here is from genome assembly GCA_041179165.1 of Pseudomonadota bacterium. Taxonomy (GTDB): domain Bacteria; phylum Pseudomonadota; class Gammaproteobacteria; order Burkholderiales; family Burkholderiaceae_C; genus Rhizobacter. The sequence continues at coordinate 6,883 of JBEGTX010000120.1, forward strand.
CACCCGGTGCTGATCCCACGGCCGTGACCACGCGGCCGCTTGCCAGCACCAAGGTTGAAGCCCGTCCTCTGGACGTGCCTGCTGCGACCAAGCCTGTCGGAGCTGCCGCCTCTGCGCCCGCTGCTGGGGTGGCCGCCGGCGTGACGCCACCTGCGGTGGCCACGCCCACACCACCACCCGCATCCACCGCCCGTGGTGATGATGAGTTGAACTGGCTCTGGCCGGCCAGCGGTCCGGTGGTGGCCTCGTTCGACGAAGTGAAAAGCAAGGGCCTCGCCATTTCAGGCAAAGCTGGCGACCCGGTGCTTGCCGCGGCCGACGGCCGCGTCGTGTACGCCGGCTCTGGCTTGCGAGGCTATGGCAACCTCGTGATCATCAAGCACAACAACACCTACCTGACGGCGTACGCACACAACCAGGCGCTGCTGGTCAAGGAAGAACAATCGGTGCGCCGCGGACAGAAGATCGCGGAGATGGGCTCGACCGACGCCGAGCGCGTTCAGCTGCATTTCGAGATTCGCAAGCAAGGCAAGCCGATTGATCCCGGCAAGCTCTTGCCTTCCCGCTGACGGTCAGAGCTTGACCGTCAACACTGCGCGAACCTTCTTGAACAGGTCATCCCATGATCAGGAAGCCAAACGGTGCAGTGTTCGGGCAGGGGGAGCAGTCCCCTTCGATCTCTCCTGAGCCCGTTCTGGATGCCCAGCTTCAAAAGCTGATCAAGGACGGTGAACTGACCGCGGCGGCGACCGACTCGGAAGTCGGCCTCGCGGCATCGAACGGCCCTCACGGCGATGCCGGAGATGCTTTGCAGGCGTACCTGCGGGATATTCGCCGCACCCCCTTGCTCTCGGCACACGAAGAATACGCCACCGCCGTTCGTGCCCGCGCGGGCGACTTCGATGCCCGGCAGGACATGATCCAGCGCAACCTGCGGCTGGTGGTCAGCATCGCCAAGAATTACGCCACGCGCGGCATGCCGCTGGGGGATCTGATCGAAGAGGGCAACCTCGGTCTGATGCACGCCATCGGAAAGTTCGAGCCCGAGCGTGGCTTCCGGTTTTCGACCTACGCCTCGTGGTGGATTCGCCAGAGTATCGAACGGGCGATCATGCACCAGGCCCGCTTGGTGAGGCTGCCCGTGCATGTGGTGCGTGAACTCAATCAGGTGCTGAAGGCACGCCGGGCGCTCGAGACTGAGGCACGCTCGCACGGGGACGAGCCATCGGTGGGGGCCGAGCGCATTGCTGCACGGCTGCATCGCCCCACGGCCGAGGTGGCGGAGCTCCTCAAGCTGGCCGAGGTACCGACCTCGCTCGATGCGCCACTGGCCCAGGATGGCAGCGCGTCCCTGCTCGACAGCGTCACCGATGAGGCGGCGGTCGATCCCATGAGCCTGGCCTTGCTGCACGAGATCGAGTCGATGCTGCAGCACGGCCTGGACGCGCTCAATGAACGTGAACGAGAGGTGCTCTCGGGGCGCTACGGCTTGCACGACCGAGATCCTGAAACGCTCGAGGTCTTGGCAGAGCGCCTGGGCCTCACGCGGGAGCGCATCCGCCAGATCCAGCAAGAAGCCTTGGTGAAACTCAAGCGCTGCATGCTGCAGAACGGGGTCGATCGCGATTCGTTCTTTTGACTTCGACCGCACGAGTTTTTGACGTCCGACAGGGGGACGGGCGCCGGGGCGTCGATAATCCTGCCCCATGACTCAAGAAATCGAATGGCTGAAGGTCGAATCGCTCGACCTCGAAGCCCAGGGCGTGGCCCACAAAGCCGATGGCAAGGTGGTTTTCATCGAAGGGGCCTTGCCCGGTGAAGAGGTGCAGGTGAATGTTCACCGGCGCAAGAACAACTGGGAGAAGGGCACGGTCACGGCCTTGCGGTACGAAAGCGCCCAACGCGTGACGCCAGGCTGCCGTCACTTCGGCACCTGCGGAGGTTGCAAGATGCAGCACTTCCACGTGGGCGCGCAGGTGGCCACCAAACAGCGCGCGGTAGAAGACGCGCTGTGGCATCTGGGCAGGGTCAAGGCCGAGCGCATGCTGCGGCCGATCGAAGGGCCGTCCTGGGGCTATCGCTATCGGGCTCGCCTCTCGGTGCGCCACGTCATCAAGAAGGGCAAGGTGCTCGTCGGCTTTCACGAGCGCCAATCGAGCTATGTGGCCGACATGGACAGTTGCGAGGTGCTGCCGCCTCACCTCAGCGCCATGCTGCTGCCCTTGCGCGAGCTGGTGAGCGTGATGGACCAGCGCGACCGTCTGCCGCAGATCGAGGTCGCCGTGGGTACGAGCGTGACCGCGCTGGTGTTGCGGCATCTGGAGCCGCTGTCGGCGCCCGACCTGCAGCGCTTGCGCGATTTTGCGGCTTTGCACGGTGTGCAGTGGTGGCTTCAGTCCAAGGGCCCCGACACCGTGTGCCTGCTCGATGAAGGCGGGCCCTCGCTCGACTACACCCTGCCCGAGTTCGGCATCACGATGCCGTTCAAGCCCACCGACTTCACCCAGGTGAATCATCAGATCAACCAGGTGCTCGTGGGGCGTTCGCTGCGCATGCTGGATGCGAAAAAGACCGAGCGGGTGATCGATTGGTTTTGCGGGCTGGGCAACTTCACGCTGCCGATTGCGACGCAGGCCCGCGAGGTTCTCGGCATCGAGGGCAGCGAGGCCCTGGTGGCCCGGTCGCGTGAGAACGCCGTGTTCAACGGGCTTTCGGCCAACACGAGTTTTGTGGCGCGCAATCTGTTCGAGGTCACACCGCTCGAACTGGCTTCTTACGGTCATGCAGACAAATGGCTTGTGGACCCGCCCCGTGAAGGCGCGTTCGCGCTGGCCAAGGCGCTGGCCGACTTGCACGCCGATCCTGCGCAGGCGCCTGGCTACGTGCCGCCACAACGCATCGTCTACGTGAGCTGCAACCCCGCCACGCTGGCACGCGATGCGGGCCTGCTGGTGCATCAGGCGGGTTACCGCTGCACGTCCGCCGGGGCCATCAACATGTTCCCGCACACGGCCCACGTCGAGAGCATGGCCGTGTTCGAGAGGATGACGCCAGCCGAAGCGGCAGTGGCCCGTGAGGCCCGCCGCAAACAGCTGGCGGAGGCCGAGGTGGCGGCCACCGAAGCATTGGCTGCGACTGAATCCGAATCCCCGACGATTTGACCCAGGCGGTGAGCTGACAAAGAAAACGGGGCCCGAAGGCCCCGTTTTTCGTTTGCTGCGCGAATGTCAGTTCGGGCGACGTTCAGTCACGCTCACCACCGAAGATGCCCAGAATGCTCAGCAGGTTCACGAACACGTTGTACACGTCCAGGTAGATCGCGAGCGTGGCCGACACGTAGTTCGTTTCGCCACCGTCGATCACACGCTTGATGTCATACAGCATGAGTGCCGAGAAGATGCCGACGGCAAGCACCGACACGGTGAGCACCAGGGCGGGCAGCTGCAGCCAGATGTTGGCCACGCTGGCCACGATGAGCAGCATCACGCCGACCATCAACCATTTGCCCATGCCGGAGATGTCACGCTTGATGGTGCTGGCCAAGGTGGCCATGCCGAAGAAGACCAAGGCCGTGCCACCGAAGGCCGTCATGATGAGCTCGCTGCCGTTCGAGTAGTTGCCAAGTACCGCGCCGATCATGCGCGACAGCATCAAGCCCATGAAAAACGTGAAGCCAAGCAGCAAGGCCACACCGATGCCCGAGTTCTTGAACTTCTCGATGGCGTAGAAGAAGCCGAAGGCCACGCCCATGAAGATCACGAACCCGATGAAGGGGTTGGCACTGAACCAGTTGAATCCGGCGCTCACGCCCAGCCAGGCACCGGCAATGGTGGGCAGCAGTGATAGCGCAAGCAGCCAGTAGGTGTTGCGCAGCACACGCTGGCGTTGATCGATCGCCGATCCGGCAGCAGCAGCACCGTAGGCGGTTTGCAGGGATTCGTTCATGAAACCTCCAATGTCAGGGAAAAACAGACGGTGAGAGTCTGCCCAGCGGCAGATGGTTCCATTTGTATCTTCGCTCGCCCTGCCTAGGAGCCTGTCGGACTTGGAAAGCGTCGGCTGCAAATCGACCGCAGGGGTCCATTTTTCACCGTCTTTTTGTCCCATAGCGGGGCTATGGGCCTGCAAATCCGGCAAAAACTGTCCTCG
>JBEGTX010000121.1:0-8607 GCA_041179165.1 Pseudomonadota bacterium
AGGACAGTTTTTGCCGGATTTGCAGGCCCATAGCCCCGCTATGGGACAAAAAGACGGTGAAAAATGGACCGCTGCGGTCGATTTGCAGCCGACGCTTTCCAAGTCCGACAGGCTCCTAGAATGCGGGATGCATTCTGAATTCACCCTCGAACTGGCCAGCGCCGCCGCCCGCCTGATCGTGGAGGAGGGCATGGAGTACGGCCCGGCCAAGAAACGCGCAGCCAAGGTGCTGGGTCGCGCCACGGTCCGCAACGCCGAACTTCCCGACAACAACCTGGTGGAAGACGAGGTGCGCGCTTACCTAGACCTCTTCTGTGCCGAGACTCAGCCCGCCGAGCTGGCTGCCCTGCGAGAGGTGGCTGCACTGTGGATGGAGCGGCTGCAGGAGTTCCGGCCCCACCTGACCGGCGCCGTCTGGCGCGGCACAGCCACCCGGCTGAACAGCGTGCACCTTCAATTGTTCTGCGACGACTCCAAGGAGGCTGAAATTACCTTGCTCAATCAGCGGATCGACTTCGACGTCGGCAGCATCAACGGCCCCCGCGGCCAATTGGTGGACGTGCTCACCGTCGCCAGCCCCAGCGCCGCACTCGGCGAGCCCGTCACCGTGCACCTCAGCATCCTGGCCTTCGACGACCTTCGCGGCGCGCTCAAGCCCGACGCCAAAGGCCGCTCCGAGCGCGGCGACTTGGCCGGCCTGCGCCGGTTGATGAAGGAGGCCGCATGACCCGCCGCCAGCTTCTCACCGCCGGCGTGGCACTCGCTGCCGCTGGGGCCGGCTTCGGTCTGGCCGCTTGGCGACGCAGTGTGCCGGTCCCGGCATCGAGCGCCTTCGACGCTGCACCCAAGGCCCTGCCCACGGACGCCTCCCCCATCTGGACACTGGAATTCGACGCGGCCAGGGGCGCGCCGATCCAGTTGCAGGCATTTTTCGGGCAGCCGCTGCTCGTGAACTTCTGGGCCACCTGGTGCGGCCCGTGCGTGAAGGAAATGCCCATGCTCGACGCTTTCGCTCGTGCCCAGTCGGCCAAGGGCTTGCGTGTGCTGGGCCTGGCAGTGGACAGCCCTACCCCGGTCCGCGAATTTTTACTGAACCAGGCCATCGAATTTCCGAATGGCCTCGCCGGCATGGACGGTGTCGAACTGTCGCGAAAACTCGGCAACTCGCAAGGAGGTTTGCCTTTCACCGTCGTGTTCGACGCCAAGGGCGTTCTGGTCGACAAGAAGATGGGGGCCTTGACAAGCGAGGATCTGTCAGGCTGGGCAAAAAGGCTAGTGACCTGACAAGAATTTTGCAAAGTGGCACTAACGGCGCCTAACTAGCGTAAAGTTCAGCCTTTGGAAAAACCAGTGCAGCCATGCCGGCGCGCTACGACACGCTCGATGCAAGTTCTCATTCTTCACGGCCCCAACCTCAACCTGCTCGGCACACGCGAGCCGGAAGTCTATGGGTCGGTCACTTTAGACCAGATCAATGCCGATCTCGTGAAAATGGGCGCCGATGCTGGCTTCAGCGTCAGCGCCTTCCAAAGCAACCACGAAGGTGCCCTGATCGACCGCGTGCAAGCCGCGCGCCTCGACGGCACGGCCTTCATCATCATCAATCCAGCCGCCCTCACCCACACCAGCGTGGGTTTGCGCGATGCGCTGGCCGGCGTGGCGCTGCCCTTCATTGAAGTGCATATCTCCAATGTGCACAAGCGCGAGCCGTTCCGCCAGCACTCTTACCTTTCGGACATCGCCGAAGGCGTCATCTTGGGCCTCGGCCCCGATGGCTACCGCCTCGCCTTGGCCCACGTCATTCGGCGCGAGCTCGCCTCCCGACCCCTCCGGTCGGTCTGATTTTTCAAGCCGGTACGCCCACCCGGGCGTGCGAAGACCATTACAAAGACAGCAGTTGGAGAACAAATGGACCTGCGCAAACTGAAGACACTGATCGACCTGGTGTCTGAATCGAACATCTCTGAACTCGAAATCACCGAAGCCGACGGCAAGGTGCGCATCGTCAAGGCAGATCCCAATGCCGTTCAATATGTGTCGGCGCCCCAGCATGTGATGCAGGCTGCACCGCAGCACGCCGCCGCGCCTGCCGCCGCTGCTGCAGCAGCCGCGCCTGCCGAAGCTCCGGCCGAGCCCGCCGGGCACATTGTCAAGTCGCCGATGGTCGGCACGTACTACGGCGCAGCCAGCCCAGGTGCCAAACCGTTTGTCGAAGTGGGCTCCGTGGTCAAGGAAGGCCAGGCGATCTGCATCGTCGAAGCCATGAAGATCATGAACGAGATCGAGGCCGACAAGTCGGGCACCGTCACCAAGGTGTACTGCGAGAACGGCCAGGCGGTCGAGTTCGGCCAGCCCCTGTTCATCATCGAATGAGCGGGCGCATGCGCCTGACCCCCTCATTGCCAGTCCACGCTGCCCGCGTTGCGGTGCGCCATGATGGCCGGCCGAGCCTGGCTTGCCACATCGGCTGATCCGCGGAGATCCTATGTTCAAGAAGATTCTTATTGCCAACCGTGGCGAAATCGCGCTGCGCATCCAGCGCGCCTGCCGCGAGATGGGCGTCAAGTCGGTGGTGGTGTATTCCGAAGCCGACCGTGACGCCAAGTACGTGAAGCTGGCCGATGAAGCCGTCTGCATCGGGCCTGCAGCCTCGGCGCAGAGCTACCTCAACATGCCGGCCATCATCTCCACGGCCGAAGTGACCGACGCCGAAGCCATTCACCCGGGCTACGGCTTTCTGGCCGAGAACGCCGATTTCGCCGAGCGTGTCGAGCAAAGCGGCTTCACGTTCATCGGCCCCACGCCGGAATCCATCCGCGTGATGGGTGACAAGGTCTCGGCCAAGCAGGCCATGATCAAGTCGGGCGTGCCGTGTGTGCCGGGCTCCGAAGGCGCCCTGCCCGACGACCCCAAGGAAATCATCCGCCAAGGCCGCGCTGTCGGCTACCCGGTCATCATCAAGGCGGCCGGTGGTGGTGGTGGCCGTGGCATGCGCGTGGTGCACACCGAAGCTGCCCTCATCCATGCCGTGCAAACGACCCGGGCCGAGGCGGGTGCCGCCTTCGGCAACTCCGCGGTCTACATGGAGAAGTTCCTCGAGAACCCGCGCCACATCGAAATCCAGGTGATGGCCGACACGCACAAGAACGCCGTGTGGCTGGGCGAGCGCGACTGCTCCATGCAGCGCCGCCACCAGAAGATCATCGAAGAAGCGCCTGCACCCGGCATTCCCCGCCGCGTGATCGAGAAGATCGGCGACCGCTGCGCCGCGGCCTGCAAGCGCATTGGCTACCGCGGAGCCGGCACCTTCGAGTTCTTGTATGAAAACGGCGAGTTCTTCTTTATCGAGATGAACACCCGCGTGCAGGTGGAGCATCCGGTCACGGAACTGGTCACGGGCATCGACATCGTCCAGATGCAGATCCGCGTGGCGGCTGGCGAAAAGCTGCCGTTCACTCAGCGCCAGATCGAGATGCGTGGTCACGCCATCGAGTGCCGCATCAACGCCGAAGACCCGTACAAGTTCACGCCGTCGCCAGGCCGCATCACCACCTGGCATGCGCCGGGCGGCCCGGGCGTGCGGGTCGACTCGCATGCGTACACCAACTACTTCGTGCCGCCGAACTACGACTCGATGATCGGCAAGATCATCACGCACGGCGACACCCGTGAGCAGGCCGTGGCCCGCATGCGCATTGCGCTGTCGGAAACCGTGGTTGAAGGCATCCAGACCAACATCCCGCTGCACCGCGAGCTGATGGTCGATGCCAAGTTCATGGAAGGTGGCACCAGCATCCATTACCTGGAAGGCTGGATGAGCCAGCACAAGCGGTGATGGTCGAGCTGCTGCTGCTGGTGCCGGAAGACCTGGTCGAACCGGTCTCCGACGCCCTGATGGACGAGCTCGACGCGCTGTCGGTGTCGGTCGAAGACGCCGATGCCGACAGCGACGACGAACGTGCCCTCTTCGGTGAGCCTGGCATGCCCGCGCCCGCCGGCGGGTGGCAGCGTTCCATCCTCAAGGCCTTGTTCCCCGACGACAACGCGGCGACAGAAGCCGCCACGCTGCTGCTCGCGCAGGAGTGGGCGGCCGGCATTCATTTGCAGTCGATGGAGCCAGTGGCCGAACAAGACTGGGTGCGTCTGACGCAGTCGCAGTTCACACCGGTCGACATCACACCGTCGTTCTGGATCGTGCCCACCTGGCACGAGCCGCCCGCGGCCGCCACCACGCTGATTCGCCTCGACCCCGGTCTGGCCTTCGGCACTGGCACCCACCCCACCACCCGCATGTGCCTGCGCTGGATCGCCACCCGGGCGCCCGAGCTGAGCAACGGCTGGGATCGGGTGCTCGACTACGGTTGCGGTTCCGGCATTCTGGCCATCGGTGCGGCACTGCACGGCGGTCGCCACCTGGACGCGGTCGACATCGACCCGGCCGCGGTGGAGTCCACCCGTGCCAATGCATTGGCCAACGGCGTGACCCTCAACGCCGCGCTGCCCGATGCCGCCAAGGGCAGCTACCCGCTGGTGCTGGCCAACATCCTGGCCTCGCCGCTCAAGCTGCTCGCGCCGCTGCTGTGTGCGCACGTGGCGCCTGGCGGGCATCTGGTGCTGGCCGGTATCTTGGAGCGCCAGGCCGACGAGCTCAAGGAAGCCTATGCGCCTTGGTGTCCACTTGAAGTCACCGACACCGAAGACGGTTGGATTCTGATGACGGCGCGACTGAAATCGTGAACTCTCATGGCATGATTTCGCCATGAGTCTGGCCACCCGTTGTACTGCCTGCGGTACTGTTTTCCGCGTCGTCCAAGACCAGCTCAAGGTATCCGAGGGCTGGGTGCGCTGTGGCCGCTGCGATCAGGTCTTCAATGCCATCGAAGGCCTGTTCGACCTCGAGCGTGACGCCCCGCCCGACTGGACCCCGCCACCGGCGCCGCCCGCCCCGCCTGCCGCTGCCATCACGGCCGCGTTTCAAGCGCCGGCCGATCCGCCTGAAGACGATGACGACGTCTTCCACCTGAGCGACGAAGACCGCATTCACTCGCGCTTCTTCCAGCCCGAGCAAGAAGACGTCGCCCAGACCCCGGCACAAACCGTCTCGCAACGAGACCGCGTCGACTTCGCCGACGCCCGCTTCAACGATGCCCTGCTGGCCGACGCCGATGCCGAGGCTGGTGTGGACATGCGAGGCAGCCCACCGCCTGCGCTGCCCAAGAAAACACGCTCCAAGTCGTCCGGGCCACGCAAGCCGCCGGAGTTCCTGAAAGCGGCCAAGCGCAAGGCGCTGTGGCACGGCACCCCCATGCGCGTGCTGCTGAGCGTCGTGTCGCTGTTGTTGCTCGTGGGTCTGGCGCTGCAGGCCATCTACCATTTCCACGACCTGATGGCCGCCCGCTGGCCCGAGTCCCAGCCGGTGCTGCAGGCCAGCTGCGACCTCATGAAGTGCCGCATCGGCGTGCCCAAGCACATCGACGACATCAAGGTCGAAAGCAGCGCGCTGTCGCCAGCCAACAATGGCGCGGCCTACCGTCTGTCGGTGGTGTTGCGCAACCGCGGCACGCTGCCCTTGGCCTTGCCATCGGTCGACCTCACCCTCACCGATTCCGGGGGTGAGCTGGTGTCACGGCGCGCGCTGTCACCGGGTGACTTCCGAGCGCCGAGCTTCACACTGCCTGCCGGTGAAGAAACCACGCTTCAGTTGCTGATGTCGACGGACGGCCGGCGCGTGGCGGGCTACACCGTCGAGATTTTCTATCCCTGATTTTTCGTTCCCGACTTTTCAAATGCCCCGGCGCCGCCATCCTCGCGCCGCTCTCTTCACCTCCAGGAGCTCACCATGTCGGCCTTGATCTGCGGCTCGCTCGCGTTTGACACCATCACCACCTTCCCCGGCAAGTTTGCGCAGCAAATCCTGCCCGAGCAGCTGCACATTCTCAACGTGTCGTTTCTCGTGCCCACGCTGCGCCGCGAGTTCGGCGGCTGTGCTGGCAACATCGCCTACACGCTGGCCAAACTCGGTGGCGAGCCGCTGGTGATGGCGGCCGTCGGCCCTGATGCCAACGACTATCTGGAGCGTTTCAAGGGCTGGGGCGCCAGCACCGAGTTCGTTCGTGTGATCCCTGACAGCTACACCGCGCAGGCCATCATCATCACCGACACCGACAACAACCAGATCACGGCCTTCCACCCGGGCGCCATGCAGTCGGCCCACCTCACCGCCGTGCCGGCACGCAGCGACATCCGTGTCGCCATCGTGGCCCCGGATGGCCGCGACGCCATGATCCAGCACGCCGAGCAGCTCGCCGCGGCCGGCATCCCGTTCGTGTTCGATCCAGGCCAGGGCCTGCCGATGTTCGATGGCGACGACCTCAAGAAGTTCGTCAAACAAGCCACCTGGGTCGCCGTGAACGACTACGAAGGCCGCATGCTGTGCGACCGCACCGGCCAGAGCCTGGAGCAGCTGTCGACGTCCCACTTGAAGGGTGTGATCGTCACGCTAGGCTCCGAAGGCTGCGACGTCTGGCAGCAAGGCAAGCGCACGCACGTGCCCGGCGTGGCCGCGACAGAAGTCCTCGACCCGACCGGTTGTGGCGACGCCTTCCGCGGCGCCCTGCTGTTCGGCCTCGAGCGCGACTGGCCGCTCGAACGCTGTGTGGCACTGGGCAACCGCATCGGTGCTCTCAAGATCGCGAGCCGCGGTGGACAGAACCACGCGGTCGACCCGTCCCTGCTGGCAACGTGATCCATCGGCCGCCTGTGCTGCGGCCCATGGACTCGGAGGGATGACCTGACCGGCGTGTCGATTTCCGGTAAGCCTGTTCGTTGTGTCAGGTAGGCTCGTGTTTCATCTGGAACACAGGGCCTGCGTCCACAACATCAGGAGAACCCATGAAAAACTACCTCGCCATCTTCGCCGGCACGGCCGATTCCGCTGAGCAATCGGGGTGGAACAAGCTCTCGGGCACCGAGCGTGCAGAGCGAACGCAGCTGGGCATCAAGGAATGGGGTGTCTGGATGCAGACCCACCATGCCCACGTGGTGGTACCCGGCGGACCCGTGGGCAAGACCACGCGTGTGGCAGCAGACGGCTTCACCCAGGTCACCAACAACATCGCTGGCTATCTGGTCGTGTCGGCCGAGTCGCAGCAAGCTGCGGCCAGCTTGTTCGAGGGACATCCGCACTTCTCGATCTTCCCGGGCGAAGCGGTCGAGATCATGGAGTGCCTGCCCGTGCCCGGCATGTGATGCTCATGGCACGATGCAGGGCCCCCACCCTGCAGCGCCAGCGAACAACGCGGCCAGCATGGTCATGCCGATAACGGCAAAAGAGAAATGAAGAAGGGGCGAATGACTTCGGCCCTTGAGTCTTCACTGGGTGGCACCGGAGGTGCCACCGTCATGTTCAAGCCAACACGACCACGTGACCGTCGGCGGCATTGATGCGGCCATCGACCAGGTTGCTCACGAGCTCTTGCGCGGCAGGCAGACCGACGTGCTCCTTGACGTCCATCCACGGCTTGCTTGCATCGCTCACGCGGCGGATGAAGGCGAGCTGCGCTTCGTTGAACTTGCGCGTCACTTCGGCCGCGCCCCAGTCGGAGTTGCGCTTCTTGATCTGGTACGGCGCGAAGTAGGGTTGGGGCTTCGGGCCCACCGTCGGCTGTTCGGCCTTGCTGATGTGCTCATGCGACTGGGCCGAGCCAGCGTAGCAGCTGTGCACCAGCGAGCTGCCGAAGTGCGCGTGCACGCGCTGGCGCAGCGCGTTGTCACCCGAGAAGTCGACGTAGACGGTCGGGATGGTCTTGTCGAGCGACTCCACATCCTTGTAGTTCACCGCACGGTCGTAGCAGCCCAGGCCAGCAACGAAGTCCATGTTGCCGCTTGAGGTCAGGCCGATAACGTCCAGTCCCGGCACGTTTTCGAGGCAGAACACGGTGCCGTATGCCGTCTTGCTCGACGCACTAGACACCACCACCTGCTTGGCGCCGAAGAAGCTGTTGTCTTCCAGGAAGTCGGCCAGCATGAACGAGGTGATGAACAGCGGACGCAGCAGCATCTGGTAGTTCTCGTCTGCCTTGCGGTAGGCCGCATCGGTGGTGACACGCTGGTACTGGTTGTAGGCCGAGGTCAGCTCCAGTCGGTGGGGCGTGCCGTCGTAGAAACCGCGCTCGCTCACACGCACCGGCTGCATCACGACATGGCTGGCGATGGGCCAGAAGCCATAGAAGCGCTCGCCCACGGCCAGGCCTTCCACGGTGGAACTGACGATCTCGGCAAAGCCCCAGGCGGGCATGTGGCCGAAGCCTTCAGCGCCGGTCGGGTAGAAGCTCCAGTAACGCAGGTGCGACACATCGCCGAAAGCGGCGTAGGTGATGTTGTTGGAGGTCACGGCCACACGGTCGATCTTCAGCAGTGCTTCGCCTTGCTTGAGTTCAGGCAAGGTCGACGTGACCACGCGGGTGTGTCCGAGGGAGGACTTGTCGGTTTGCAGTTGGGTCAGTTGGGTCATTGCAGGCTTTCCATCGGGGTGGTCGGGATGCAAGACTGTAGGCTGGCGATCCGGTTCACGGGTTCGGTTTCGCGACACGGCCTTTAGACAGCTGG
>JBEGTX010000122.1:0-4418 GCA_041179165.1 Pseudomonadota bacterium
GCGGCCGGGTCTTCGGCCGTGAAGCGGGCGATGTCGTAGGCGGCGCGCACGGTTTGTTCGAGGGCGGCGCGCGAAAAATCAGAAGTGCTGGCGTTGCCGCGGCGCTGGCCCAGGTAGACCGTGACACCCATCGATTTGTCGCGGTTGCGCTCGACGTTCTCGATTTCGCCCTTGCGCACCGACACCGACAGGCCGGCGCCCTCGGACACCTCGACCCCGGCGTCCGTGGCGCCCAGCGTCTTGGCAAACGCCAAGGCGTCGTCGACCAGCTGCTCGAACGCAGCGCGTTCGTAGGAAAAGCCATGAACAGAAGCGGAAGTGTTGGACATGCGGCAGGAGCTTTGGGTTGGGACGGGACGACGAACAGGAAGACGCAACGGAATGCACACGCGAAGCGCGCCAGATGCCCGAGATGAGCGCACGAGACTCGCACAAGACGCGCTGCCATTGTGGCCGCGGGATATCATAACGGGGCACCTTCACGCCGTTTCCCCTGGTTTCCCATGCCCACACCCCGCGATACCGACCCCGACCGCCAAGTTGACGACAACGGGTACGACCGCCCCAGCAAAACACAGCTCAAACGCGATTCGCACGAGCTGCAGGAGCTGGGCGAACAGCTCGTGGCCCTGCCGGACGACCGCCTGGTCGGGCTCGAGGTCTCCGAGAGCCTGCTCGACGCCGTCCACCAGTACAAGAAAACCAAAACCTTCGAGGGCCGGCGCCGCCAGATGCAGTACATCGGCAAGCTGATGCGCCGCAACGAGGTCGATGCCATCCGCGCGGCCGTCATCGCCATGCAGCTGGGCCACGCCAAGGACTCCCTCGCCTTGCACGGGGCTGAACGCTGGCGCGCCGAGCTGATGGCCTCCGACGAAGCCCTCACCCGCTGGACGGCCAAGCACCCCACCGGCGACCTGCAGCAGCTGCGCAGCCTCATCCGCTCGGCCCGCAAAGACGCCGCCACCGCCCCCGAGCAGCGCAGCGGCCGCGCCTTCCGCGAGCTGTTCCAGTTCATCAAGGGGCACGAGCTGGCCGATGGGTGACACGCCTGCTGCCCGTCCCTCGATCTCTGAACCCTCGCCGCATGACCCGGTGCGCATCGGCCTGGTGTCGGTCAGCGACCGTGCGTCGAGCGGCGTGTACGAAGACAAAGGCCTGCCCGCCCTGAAAGACTGGCTCGGCCAGGCGCTGCTGAACCCCATCACCTGGGAAACCCGCCTCATCCCTGACGAAGCCGAAGGCATCAGCGCCGCCCTGCGCGAGCTGGTGGACGAGCGCCACTGCGACCTGGTCCTCACCACGGGTGGCACCGGCCCCGCCAAGCGCGATGTGACGCCCGAGGCCACACTGGCCGTGTCCGCGCGCGAAATGCCCGGCTTCGGCGAGCAGATGCGCCAGATCAGCCTGCACTTCGTGCCCACGGCCATCCTGTCCCGCCAGACCGCCGTCATCCGGGGCCAGGCGCTCATCATCAACCTGCCCGGCCAACCCCGCGCCATCGCCGAAACTCTGGCCGGCCTCCCCCAGGCAAATCCTGCTGTCGCTGGGATCTTTGCCGCGGTACCCTATTGCCTCGACCTGCTGGGCGGACCGTACCTGGAAACCAACCCCGGCTTCACCACCAGCTTCCGGCCGAAAAATGCAGTGAGGAGCGGCAAGGCCTGAATCAGGGGCCACGTCGCTCAGACATCGTCAAGCCAAGGCCTGGCTCCGAGAGGCGGCAGTGGCAGTCACCCGAGGCATCCACGACACATGAAGTCTGATCCCGACGACGGTACCGAAGACAACGCGCTGGTCGCCACCATGTATTCGGTGCTGAGCGAGACGAACGAGGCGCTGCTCTATGCGCCCGACCCTCGCGCGCTGTACCAGCGGGTCTGTGACGCCGCCATCCTCGGCCCGCTGTTCATGAGCGCCGCGGTGGCCATTCCCGACACCAACAGCGACTGGGTCAAGGTGGCCGCCAGCGCCGGCTGGGGCAAGCAGCAGCTCGAGAATGCCCGCATCTCGGTGAGCGACTCCAACGAAGAAGGCCATGGTCTCGTGGGCATGGCCGTGCGCACCTGCAAGCCCTGCGTGAGCCACGATTTCCAGAACGACGAACGCACCCGCATCTGGCACAGCGTGGCGGCCGAGGTCGGGGTTCATTCGGGCGCAGCCGTGCCCTTTGTGCACGATGGCCGCACCCTTGGCATCCTGCTGTTCTACTCTACCCACCGCAACGCCTTCAGCCCACCCGTGGTGGCCTTGCTCGAGCGCATGGCGCGCAACGTCTTGTTCGCCCTCGACATGTTTGCCCGAGAGACCGAACGCAAGCGCACCGAGCTCGCCTTGCGGCGCGTAGAGGCCACCCACCGCACCGTGCTGGAGAGCATCGACGACCCCTACTACGAGGTCGATCTTCGCGGCAGCGCGGTGTACCACAACGCCGCGTTCTCCCAGCTTCTGGGCTACACGGCCGAAGAGCTCAACGGCTCGCAGAACCGCCATCGCCAAACACCCGAAGCAGCGGCCGTGCTGTTCCGTGCGTTCAATGAGGTCTTTCGCACCGGCGTTGCCAAGAAAAGCCAGGGCTGGGAGTACGTTCACAAGAACGGTACCCGCGTGCGGGTTGAAGGCTCGGTGCACCTGGTGCGTGACGACAACGGCAAGCCGGTGGGGTTTCGCGGCATTCTGCGAGACGTAACGGATCGGCTGCGCATGGAGCAGGCGCTGCGCGAAAGCGAAGCGCGTTTCCGCGCCCTCACCAACCTGTCGTCCGACTGGTACTGGGAGCTCGACACGAACTTTCGATTCACCCGCATGGACAGCCGTGTCGGGGCCGAAGACGGGGGCGCCCACCCCCTCATCGGCCGCGTGATCTGGGACAGCAGCTACGAGGCCCATGACGCCTCCGGCTGGGACCGCTTTCGCGAACTCACCAGTGCGCGCCGCAAGTTCCGCGACATCATCATGCACCGCCAGATGGTCGACGGAAAGCCCTACTTCGTGAGCCTGAGCGGCGAGCCGGTGTTCGACCACGAAGGCACGTTCAAGGGCTACCGCGGCATCTCGCGCGAGATCACCGAGCAAAAGGTGGCCGAAGAAAAGATCCAGTACCTGGCCCAGCACGACGTGCTCACCGGCCTGCCCAACCGGCTCACCTTCAGCACCCTGCTCGATTCGGCCATTGCCTCGGCAATCCGCTACGAGCGCAAGTTCGCCGTGTTTTTCATCGACCTCGATCGCTTCAAGTTCATCAACGACACGCTCGGCCATGACGCCGGCGACACGCTGTTGAAAGAAGTGGCGCTGCGCTTCAAGCAGGGGCTGCGTGCGAGTGATGTGCTGTCACGCCTGGGTGGCGACGAGTTCGTGGTGTTGGCGCAAGAAATCGGCGACAAGGACCACGCCATCGCGGTGGCCAACAAACTGCTCGCCGCAGCGCTCCGCCCCTTCATGCTCGATGGGCAGGAGTGCCGCGTGACGGCCAGCATCGGCGTGGCCATGTACCCCGGTGACGGCCACGACGAAGCGACGCTGATGAAAAACGCCGACAGCGCGATGTACCACGCCAAGGAACAAGGCAAGAACAACATCCAGTTCTATTCGACCGAAATCAACTCGCAATCGCTCGAGCGGCTCACGCTCGAGAACAACCTCCGCCAAGCCCAGTCGCGCAATGAGTTCACCCTCAACTACCAGGCCAAGGTCGACCTGCGCACCGGCCACATCACCGGCGTGGAGGCCTTGCTGCGCTGGAACAACCCTGCGCTCGGTTCGGTCTCGCCGGTCAAGTTCATTCCGCTGGCCGAGGAAACCGGGCTCATCGTGCCCATCGGCCGCTGGGTCATGCGCACGGCCTGCGAACAGAACATGGCGTGGCAACGCGAAGGCCTGGCGCCCATCCGCATGGCGGTGAACCTGTCAGTGCGGCAGTTTGCCGACGAAGGGCTGCTGAGCGACATCGCAGACATCCTTGCCGCGACCGCCATGCCGCCCGACCTGCTCGAGCTCGAGATCACCGAAGGCATGATCATCCACAACGTGGAGCGCGCCATCAAGCTGCTCACCGCCATCAAAGCCATGGGGGTTCGCCTGGCCATCGACGACTTCGGCACCGGCTATTCCTCGCTTGGGCAACTCAAGAACTTCCCCATCGACACGCTCAAGGTCGACCGCTCATTCATTCGCGACCTGGCCACCGACTCGGACGACAAGGCCATCACCTCGGCCATCATCGCCATGGGCAAGATGCTCAGCCTGACCGTCGTGGCCGAGGGCGTGGAGACACTGGAGCAGCAAGACTTTCTCAAAGCGCAGTCGTGCGACGAGATGCAGGGCTACTACTTCAGCAAGCCTGTGCTGCCCGAGGCCTTTGCCAAGTTGATGCGCGAGCACGTGCCCAAGACCTGACGCGCAGCAACGCGCCAGCC
>JBEGTX010000123.1:0-3035 GCA_041179165.1 Pseudomonadota bacterium
CCAGCTGGGCTCGCTTGCGCCCGGTGACTTCGCTTCCGTCAAACGCCAGTGCGACGTGCTGGGTGAAAGCTTCGAGCCCGATGAATTCCTCTCGCAGCTCGAAGCCGAGCACCGCGTGAAGCCCGAAGTGCGGCGCCAGCGAAACATGGGCTTTATGCACTGATTGCCCCGGCATCGATGCTCAAGCCCATCGGCAAGACGCCGATAACCAACGGATAACGATGCATCCGAGGCCTTGATGGAGACGGCATTTCTGGACTGGACACTCCGAGGGGGGGCCTGGGCGGGTGCGGCAGCGATGGCGCTGTTCACTGCCTACGTGGCACTCGACCTCGGAAGAGGCGTGTTGTCCTCTCACCGACCTACGGCACTGCGCTCACTCGCAGGGGCTGGTCTCGCGTGGGCGGTCGGATCGTGTTCGGCCCATGTCATCTTGCTGATGGGCGAGCCCGTGCCGGTTGCCCTGGCCTATGGCCCGCTGATGGTCTTCGCTTCTGTGGTCATGGTGTTCGTGCTGGCGTCGCTCGGGTTTCGCTTCGGCCTAGCCGCCGCGCCACGCCCGGCGGTGGTGCTGTGGTCCGGGCTTGTGCTCGCTCTCAGTGTGGTGGGCTCGGCGCTGGTCCACATGCTGGGCCTCGAGCTGGCCATGCGCTTGCAATGGCATCTGCTGCCCGTGGCGATGGGTGTCGTGTTCGCCGCAGGGCTCGCTTCGGCGGGCCTGGCCGTTTTTGCCAAGCGTGACGGCATTCACCTGCAGCGCTGGCAGGCTGGCGGCGCACTCTTGCTCGCGGCGGCGCTGATCGTCGGCCACGCCGGGGTGGTGTACGCCACCCGCTTGCCGGCGTCCGTTGCACCGCCGAGCGACCTGTCCGTGAGCATCAGCACTTTGCAGGCCCTGGCGGCCATCGGCGCACCGTGCCTGCTCGGACTGCTGCTGTTGGGTTCGGTCCTCGAGGCTCACCTCAAGGCCACCCTGCGTCGTACACGCGAGGAGCTTCAGGTGGCCGCACAGACCGACCCGCTCACGCAGCTGCCCAACCGTGCCATGTTCGAGACGCTGCTGCAGCGTGCGGCCCACAAGGCCGATCGCAACAACCATCGCCTCGCCCTGCTGTTTGTCAACCTCGATGGGCTCAAGACCGTCAACGAGTCGTTCGGCCAGGCCATCGGCGACCGGGTGCTGTGTGAAATGGGCCAGCGCCTGCGCGCCATCGTCGGCTCGCAAGACCTGGTGGCCCGCGCCGGTGGCGATGAGTTCCTCATGCTGCTCGACGGCAACCCCGGTACAGACGGTGCTGCCCACCTCGCGAGCCGCTTGCTCAAGACGGTGAGCGAGCACTGCGAGATCGACGGGCGCGATGTGTCGATGTCGTGCTCCATCGGCATCACCATGTACCCGGAGCACGGCGCTCTCTCCAAGCTCATTGCCCATGCGGCAGCGGCCATGCACGCGTCCAAGCGCAATGGAGGGGCGGCCTACTCGTTTTTCGAGGCACACATGGTGGCCGGCGTGCGCGATCAGGTCGACCTGCTGCGTGACCTGCGGCGGGCTGTCGCGCAGGGTGAACTCGAGCTGTACTACCAGCCCAAGATCCACGCCCCCAGTGGGCAGATCACCGGCGCCGAAGCGTTGATGCGCTGGCACCATCCGCAGCGCGGCATGGTGGGGCCCAACATCTTCATCCCGCTGGCCGAGCGGTTCGGGCTCATCCACGCGCTGGGCAACTGGCTGATCGAAGACGTCTGCCGGCAAGTGCGGATGTGGCGAGACGAGGGCCTGCGCATGCGCGTGGCCATCAACCTGTCGGTGCACCAGCTCCGCCAGGACGACCTGGTGGAGCGCATCTGCGAGGCGCTTCAGCGTCACAACCTCGACCCCAATCTGCTCACCTGCGAGATCACCGAATCCGCTGCGATGGAAGACACCCGCACCACGCTGCGTGTGATCGAGCGCCTGGGCGCGGCGGGTGTCCACCTGTCCATCGATGACTTCGGCACCGGTTACTCCAGCCTCAGCTACCTGCGCCAGCTGGCCGCCGAAGAGCTCAAGATCGATCGCAGCTTCGTGCTCGACCTCGAAACCAGCGCCGATGCGCGTGCCATCGTCGACGCCGTCGTCAAGCTCGCCCAGGCGCTGGGCCTGAAGGTGGTGGCCGAGGGCGTGGAGACCGAAGCGCAGCAGAAGATCCTTCGTTCGCTGGGCTGCGACGAGCTGCAGGGCTACCTGTTCGCCAAGCCCATGTCGGCCAAATCGCTTGCGGTGTGGGCCATGCAGGCAGACGGCCCGCGCTCCCTCGACTTCCGTCCCTCTCTCTTCGGGGAGACGCTGCCGGCCCTGCACATTTGAGGGCTGGCAAGCCGATCTCGCCCTTGGGCTGAAGCCCGATCACCCTCCCCGCTCACCGGAGCGCGCGCAACTTTCTACAATGGGGGCATGAACGCTCCCCAGTACACCCGCGCCGCTGCCCTTCCCGGCATCATGAAACAACGCATCGTCATCCTCGACGGCGCCATGGGCACGATGATCCAGCAGTACAAGCTGGGCGAGGCCGACTACCGCGGCGAGCGCTTCAAGGACCACCCGAAGGACCTGAAGGGCAACAACGAGCTGCTGCAGTTCACCCGCCCCGATGTGATCCGCGAGATCCACGAGCAATACCTTGCGGCCGGCGCCGACATCATCGAGACCAACACCTTCGGCGCCACCAGCGTGGCCCAGGACGACTATGGTCTGGGTTCGGTCGCCCGTGAGATGAACGTCGTGGCCGCGCGCCTGGCCCGCGAGGCCTGCGACAAGTACAGCACCCCCGACAAGCCGCGCTTCGCCGCCGGCGCGCTCGGCCCCACGCCACGCACGGCCAGCATCAGCCCTGACGTGAACGATCCTGCTGCGCGCAACGTGAGCTTCGATGAACTCAAAGAGGCGTACTACGAGCAAGCGGCGGGCTTGCTGGAGGGCGGCTGCGACCTGTTTCTGGTCGAGACCATCTTCGACACGCTGAACGCCAAGGCAGCGATCTTCGCGCTCGACGAAC
>JBEGTX010000124.1:0-6055 GCA_041179165.1 Pseudomonadota bacterium
ATGCCTTCGCTGCGTGTCGTGAAAAAAGGCGTGAACAGGCGCTGTGCCACCTCGTCGGCAATGCCGGCGCCATGGTCGGTCACGCTGAACCTCACCCCACCCGCGACGGCCTGCACCGCCAGCACCAGCTCGCGCTGGGCCGCAGAAGCCAGACCGTCCATAGACTGCAGGCCGTTGCGCGCGAGGTTGAGCAGCACCTGTTCGAGCATCGTGCGGTCGCAGCGCACGCGGGGCAGCGGCTGAGCGATGTCCACGCTGATGCGGGTGCCGCTCTTGCGCGCTTGCAGGCGCACCAGCGGCATCACTGCGTCGATCAGCTCGCTCGGGGCCAGCACCTCGTGGGCCTGCTCGCGCCGGCGGACAAAGTCATGCACGCTCTTGATGACGCGGCCCGCACGGCCGGCTTGTTCGGCAATGCGGCCCAACGCCTGTCGCAGCGCGGGCTGGATGTCGTCGTCGGCCGGGTCGTCCATCAGGTTCAGCGAGCCGGTGGCATAGCTGTTGATGGCGGCCAGCGGCTGATTGAGTTCGTGGCTCAGCATGGAGGCCATCTCGCCCACGGTCGCCAGGCGGGCCGTGGCCTGCACCCGCTCCTGCTGCTGGCGCAGCACGTCTTCGGCACGCCGCTGGGCGCTGATGTCGAGCACGGCGCTCATCCATCCGGTGTGCCGGCCCGCGCCGTCCAACAGCGGCGACTCGAACACCATCACCGGGAAACGCTCGCCATCGGGCCGCATGAACACCCGCTCGTCGCCCTCGCGTGGCGGCGCGCTGCCATCGAGCCGGTGCTGTTGCCGCTGAAGGTATTCATCGATCAACTCCGGCGGCCAATAGGGCGGTGTGGTCTGGCCTTTGAGGGTGTCGGCGTCGAAGCCCACCATGCGGCAGAACGCTGGGTTGACGAAGGTGATGCGGCCTTGCAGGTCGCGGGCGCGAAGGCCGGTGGCCAATGAGTTCTCCATGGCCTTGCGAAACGCCAACGCTTCTGCGAGGGCAGCCTCGGCGCCCGCCCTGCGCTGCACGTCGCGCGCCAGCAGCAGCACCACGGCGCCCAGCGCCAGCGACAGGCCCAGCACCAGGGCGGTGGCGAGGTTGGGAATCAGCTGCGGGTTGCCGAGGCGGCTGTCGACCCGCAACTGCAGGCTGAGCCCCGGCAGGTCCACCAGACGCTCGGCCTGGAACACGCCCGCACCTCGCGGCACCCCGGCACGTGCGAGCCGCGTGCCGTCGCCCATCACGAACGACAGTTCATGGTCGCGGCCGATGTCGGCAGGCACCGCCTGGGCGAGCAGGCGGGGCAGCGACACGGTGGCGACCATGTAGCCGCTGGACTGGCCGCCGGCCATCACGGGCAGGCAGAGGTCGACCACCTCCTGGCCCAGGCCGTCGGCCTGGGGGACGAAGTAGCTGCGTGAATAAGCCGGCGCCCCATCACGCCGCGCGGCAGCGCAGGCCAACTCCACTTCGAGCTCGACGCTGCTGCGCGGCAGGTGAGCGAAGAGCGGCGGCTGGTACGGTGCATCGATCTGATCGACCGGCTGGCGCGCTGCATCACGGTGTTCGATTCTCAACAGCTCGCGCCGGTCTCGCAGCAGTCGGGTGGCACCTTCCCGCCAGGGGGCGGCCCCGGGGTCGTTCCACAGCAGGGCCTGCAGGTCCTGCCGGTCGCGCTGCAGCGCCTGTCGCACTTCGGCCGCCACGGTCACGCCGACCTCGTCGACCTTCTCCTGGGCACGGTTGCGTTCGTAGCCGATGCTGAGCCACACGAGCGTGGACTGCCCCACCAACAGCAGCACGACCAGCACCCCCCACAGCCCCACGCGCTGCCAACGGCCTGCGCGAAGCGGGGCCGGTGAGGTAAGCGCAAGGACTTGAGATGCGGACATGGTGTCGCCAACGGAGGCCCTGCCAGTATTGCGCCGCACAGGCCTGCCTGTCCTACGCAGTTTCGCGCATGCGCGGTGGACGGCAAACGGGTCGAATCGGCATTCCGGGGGCCCGCCGGTGCACCCTCCTACAATGAAGCGCTTCGTCGCCCGGGGCTGCAGCGCATCGTGCGCGCCTTTCCGCCCGCGACGAACCGTTGAACGGACAACCGCAAGAGATACCGCCATGGCCCAATCTGAAGAAAAACGCGCAGAGCTGCGCCGCGCTGCACTCGAATACCACGAGTTCCCCACGCCCGGCAAAGTGGCCATCGCCGCCACCAAGCAGCTGGTGAACCAGCGCGACCTGGCTCTGGCGTATTCGCCAGGGGTGGCTGCGGCCTGTGAAGAGATCGTGGCCGACCCGGCCAACGCCTTCCGCTACACCTCGCGTGGCAACCTGGTGGCCGTCATCACCAACGGCACGGCGGTGCTGGGCCTGGGCGACATCGGGCCGCTGGCCGCCAAGCCGGTGATGGAAGGCAAGGGCGTTCTGTTCAAGAAGTTCGCCGGCATCGATGTGTTCGACATCGAGGTGGCCGAGCGCAACCTCGACAAGCTGGTCGACATGATTGCCGCGCTGGAGCCCACGTTCGGCGGCATCAACCTCGAAGACATCAAGGCACCCGACTGCTTCTATGTCGAGCGTGCGCTGCGCAAGCGCATGAACATCCCCGTCTTCCACGACGACCAGCATGGCACGGCCATCGTGGTGGGTGCAGCCGTGCTCAACGCACTCAAGGTGACGGGCAAGGACATCCGCCAGGTCAAGCTCGTGTCGTCGGGCGCAGGCGCTGCGGCACTGGCCTGCCTGGGCCTGCTGGTCAAGCTCGGCATGCCGCGCGAGAACATCTGGGTGACCGACCTGGCCGGTGTGGTCTACGAAGGCCGCACCGAACTGATGGACGAAGACAAGATCGTCTTCGCCCAGAAGACCTCGCTGCGCACGCTGAACGAGGTGATGGACGGCGCCGACATCTTTCTGGGCCTGAGCGCTGGTGGCGTGCTCAAGAAAGAGGCCGTGGCCAAGATGGCCAAGCAGCCGGTCATCCTGGCACTGGCCAATCCGACGCCGGAGATCCTGCCCGAAGAGGTGAAGGAAGTCCGCTCCGACGCCATCATCGCGACAGGCCGCACCGACTACCCGAACCAGGTCAACAACGTCCTGTGTTTCCCGTACATCTTCCGCGGCGCGCTCGACTCGGGCGCCACCACCATCACCATCGAGATGGAAATCGCGGCGGTGCACGCCATTGCCGAGCTGGCCCAGGCCGAGCAGAGCGAGGTGGTGGCCGCGGCCTATGCCGGCGCCACGCTGAGCTTCGGCCCTGAATACCTGATCCCGAAGCCCTTCGACCCGCGGCTGATGATGAAGATCGCCCCGGCCGTGGCGGCCGCTGCGGCCGCATCGGGCGTGGCCTCGCGCCCCGTGGCCGACATGGACGCCTACCGCGAGAAGCTCAGCGCCTTCGTGTACGCCTCGGGCACCACGATGAAGCCGATCTTCACGCTGGCCAAGGGCGCCAAGAACCGCCGCGTGGCCTATGCCGAAGGCGAAGAAGAGCGTGTGCTGCGCGCGGTGCAGATCGTCGTCGACGAAAACCTGGCCCGCCCCACCCTCATCGGACGCCCGGAAATCATCGCCCAGCGCTGTGAGAAATTCGGCCTGCGGCTGAAGGCCGGTCAGGACTACGACGTGGTGAACGTCGAGCAGGACGACCGTTACCGCGACTACTGGCAGACCTACCACCGCCTCACCGCCCGCAAGGGCGTGACGGCGCAGTTGGCCAAGATCGAGATGCGCCGCCGCCTCACGCTGATCGGCGCCATGCTGCTGCACAAGGGCGAGGTCGACGGCCTGCTCTGCGGCACCTGGGGTACCACGGCCATGCACCTGAGCTACATCGACGCGGTGATCGGCCTGCGCAAGGGCGCCAAGACCTACGCCTGCATGAACGGGCTCATGCTGCCCGGGCGCATGGTGATGGTGGTCGACACCCACGTGAACTACGACCCCACGGCTGCGCAACTGGCCGAGATCACCGTGATGGCGGCCGAGGAAATGAAGCGCTTCGGCCTGCTGCCGAAGGCCGCCCTGCTGTCGCACAGCAACTTCGGCTCGAGCAACCAACCGTCGGCTGTGAAGATGCGCGAAACGCTGGCTTTGCTGCAGAACGAAGCTCCCTGGCTGGAAGTCGACGGCGAGATGCACGGCGATGCCGCGCTCGATGCCCCCTACCGCGCCCAGCTCATGCCGTCGAGCACACTGACCGGTGAGGCCAACCTGCTGGTCATGCCCAACATCGACGCCGCCAACATCAGCTACAACCTGCTCAAGACGGCCGCGGGCGGCGGCATTGCCATTGGCCCAGTGCTGCTGGGTGCCGCCAAGCCGGTGCATGTGCTGACCCCTTCGACCACTGTGCGCCGAATCGTCAACATGACGGCGCTTACCGTGGCCGACGCGAACGCGCTGCGTTAAAAAGGGACATGCATTCGATGGCGGCTCCCGCCGCCGTAGACGATCCGACCCTGTCGAGAATGCACGGGCGTCCACCCCTCGACGCCCGGTAACACTCAGTCTGCTTGCGGGTTTACACCAAGCGCAGGCCTGAATCCGTCACATCTGTTTTCATCGGCCTCAAAACAAAATTACAACACGGTTTCACCCCCTTAGATCCTGACGGATACAGAGTGCGCGCACTCACTTTAAAGCCCTGAGCCCTGCCCCAAATTGAGGCAGCGGCTTGAGCTTTTTCGCCCGATTCGGTAACATCAGGGATTCTTGATTCAGGGATTACCCGTGTTTTTTTCTGGCCGGTCCGCCGCATGGCACACCTTCTGCAGGTCAGGGCTCGCGCTTGTGCTGGCCGCGTCGGCTGTGCTGGCGCCGGCTTTGGCGCCTTCGGCTGCTGAAGCCCGCCAACCTGCCAGCAACGCGCCGACGTCGGCCATCCAGCCCGTGTCGGTGGATCAGCTTCCGGACGAAGCCGTTCAAACCATTCTGCTGATTCGCCGTGGGGGGCCGTTCCCCTACTCGAAAGACGGCGTGGTTTTTGGCAACCGAGAGCGCTTGCTGCCGTCCAAAGAACGCGGGTTCTACCGTGAATACACCGTGAAAACGGTGGGGGCCCGAGACCGGGGCGCGCGTCGCATTGTTTGCGGCGGAACCCAGCCTACCAAGCCCGACGCCTGTTTTTACACCGACGACCACTACGCAAGCTTTCGCCGCATTGCCAAGTGATCCCGGCCCACAGATTTTTTTGACCTAAGGAGGAACGCGACCATGCTTTTGCAGACAGTCCGTCCAAACATTGTCCAGTCGATACGCGCTTATCGCGTGGAAGACCTGCACGAGGCCGCACAGAATGTGGGCCAGCATTTCCTCTATGCCAACCTCACCAATGCGCAGACCAAGCAGGACGTGATGGAGGCCATTGCCGAATCTTTCCTGTTTCCTGCCCATTTCGGCAAGAACCTCGACGCGCTGTACGACTGCATGACGGACCTCGTTCACAAGTCGGGCACGCAGCCTGGCTTCGTGGTGGTGCTCGAGCAGCTGCCCGACAACCCGCGTTTCGACCGTGAAGCCCGCGAGCAGTTGCTCGATGTCTTCCGCGATGCGGCCGACTTCTGGGCCGAACGGAAAATCCAGTTCCGCTGTTTCTATTCTTTTCAGTAGCCCGCTCCCAAGAACAAGGGTCATGGGAGCGGGCTGCAGATTCGGCCCCGATCGCTACAGACAAACCAGCCAAGCCTGCGACCAAAACCGCAGCAGCCGCCAGTTTCGGCACCAACATGCCGATGATGAGCAGCGCATTCGACACCTCCATGTGGTTGTCGGCCGCCTGAGCTTCAGTTTCACACTGCCTCGGCAGTCGCAAAAAAGCCCGCGTCAGCGGGCTTTTTCTTTGGCGGCAGGCTTGGCGTTGAGCGGATGGATCACGCCTTCAGGGCTCCCACAGCCCGCGCCAGCGCCAGGTACTCCTCCACCGGCACCTCCTCGGCACGCCGCTGCAGGTCGAACACGCCCTCGTAGCGGTGCTCTTGCAGCCAGTAGCCCAGCGTGTTGCGCAGGATCTTGCGGCGCTGTGAAAACGCCACGGTGACCATCTGGCCCAGCAGCACGG
>JBEGTX010000125.1:0-4922 GCA_041179165.1 Pseudomonadota bacterium
TGCCGCCGTCACGCTGCGGGATGTTGTTGGTGAAGCAGAGGACGTTTTCGCTGTAGCCGTCGTTCCACTGCATGGCCACTTCGGCCGTGATGTTGGTTTGCTGGTCGCTCATCTTCTCGCCACCGGCAGAGAAGATCTTGGGGTGCAGCGTTTTCTTGCCGGTGTTGATGAAGGCGACGAAGCCAGCCACACCACCGGCAAAGGCGAAGTTCTCTTCGCGGTTGTTGCGCTCGTCGACCAGGCGGATCTTGACGCCGTTGTTCAGGAAGCTGAGTTCGCGCAGGCGCTTGCTCAGGATCTCGTAGTGGAAGTCGATGTTGGAGAAGATTTCGAGGTCGGGCAGGAAGTGAACTTCGGTGCCGCGCTTCTCGGTGTCGCCGATGATTTTCATCGGTGAGACTTCAACGCCGTTGCGGTCTTCGAGCAGGCGGTCTTGTGGAATGCCTTGCTTGAATTCGAGGTAGTGCACCTTGCCGTCGCGGCGCACTGTCAGGCGCAGCCACTTGCTGAGGCCGTTGACGCAGCTCACGCCCACGCCGTGCAGGCCGCCCGAGACCTTGTAGCTGTTCTGGTTGAACTTGCCGCCGGCGTGCAGCTCGGTGAGGGCAATCTCTGCAGCACTGCGCTTGGGCTCGTGCTTGTCGTCCATCTTCACGCCGGTGGGGATGCCGCGGCCGTTGTCGGTGACGCTGATGGAGTTGTCGGAGTGGATGGTGACGACGATGTCGTCGCAGTGACCGGCCAGACTTTCATCGATGGAGTTGTCGACCACCTCGAACACCAGGTGGTGCAGGCCCGTGCCGTCGGACGTGTCGCCGATGTACATGCCCGGGCGCTTGCGAACGGCTTCCAGGCCTTCGAGGATCTGGATGCTGCCTTCACCATAGGCCGCGCTGTCGGCGGCGTGCACGGCGGCCGTAGCGACCTTGCTGGCGGCCTGGTCGGCGGCTTGCTCGGCTTCAGTGCGCGGGATCTCTGGCGTGGGCAGGGGCTCGGCACCGTTGACGTCGTCTGCGGGGGGAAGGGTCTGGTCGCTCATCGCTGTTCACATTCACGGTTGGGGCAGCGTCAATCGCTGCTGCCCTGGGACTGTTTTCAGATGGGGATGATCAAGGCCAAAGCCAGCATCACCTCACCATCCAGTCGTCATCAAAAACCGATGGGGCCCGGCGTCCAACCGGGGCCGATCGTCATGAACCTGGCTCGCCCATCAGCGGCCGAGGTTCGTGTTCAAACGCTCAAATGCGCATCGGCATCACCACGTACTTGAAGCCGGCCTGTTCGGGCACGGTGATCAGCACGCTGGAGTTGGTGTCTTGCAGTTCGAGCTTCACCATCTCGACGCTCATGTTGGCGAGGGCGTCCATGAGGTAGGTGACGTTGAAGCCGATCTCGATGGTGTCGCCACCGTAGTCGATCTCGAGTTCTTCCTTGGCTTCTTCTTGCTCGGCGTTGCTGGACGCAATGCGCAGCACGCCGGGTTCGATGTTGACGCGCACACCCTTGAACTTTTCGCTCGTGAGGATGGCGGCACGCTGCAGGCTGGCCAGCAGCGGTGCACGGCCGAGCGTGATGCTGTTCTTGTGGTTCTTGGGGATGACACGGTTGTAGTCGGGGAACTTGCCCTCGACCAGCTTGGTGACGAACTCCATGCCGCTGAAGTTGAACTTGGCCTGGTTGCCGGCGAAGCGCATCTCGATGCTGGTGTCTTCGTCCTTGAGCAAGCGTTGCAGTTCGAGCACGGTCTTGCGCGGGAGGATGACCTCTTGCTTGGGGATCTCGACATCGAGCGTGGCTTGGGCGAGCGCCAGGCGGTGGCCGTCGGTTGCGACCAGCGTGAGGCTCTTGCCTTCAGCGACGAACAGGATGCCGTTGAGGTAGTAGCGGATGTCGTGCACCGCCATCGCGAAGTGCACCTGGTTGATCAGGGTCTTGAGCGTCTTTTGCGGCACGCTGAACATGGGGCCGAAGTCGGCCGCCTCTTGCACGAGCGGGAAGTCGTCGCTCGGCAGCGTTTGCAGCGTGAAGCGGCTTTTGCCGCCTTGCAGCGTGAGCTTGTTCTGGTTGGCCGTGAGGGTGACGATCTGGTCGGCCGGCAGCGAGCGAAGGATGTCGATCATCTTGCGCGAACCCACGGTGGTCGTGAAGTTGCCGCTGTCGCCATCGAGCTCGGCTGAGGTGCGCACCTGGATCTCGAGGTCACTGGTCGTGAGCTCGATGGTGCTGCCCGTTTTGCGGATCAGCACGTTGGCCAGGATGGGCAAGGTGTGGCGCCGTTCAACGATGCCTGAGACCGCTTGCAGAGCACTCAGAACTTTTTCTTGCGCTGCTTTTAAGACAATCATGTCAACCTCTTAAATTAGTCGTCGTAGTAGAGGACGACGTTTTCTGTGGACAACGTCATTTTCCCCTGTTCAATCAACCGCTTAGCTCGCTGAGAACCCTGTGTGCCGATGGGCTGGCATGGCGGGACTCAGGAACAACAACTTCTTCGAACTGCTTCGGTCTGTGGATATCTGGAGGGTTGTGCCAGAGTTGTCCCCAGGTTTGTTGCTTGACAGACTTCCAAACGCTGCCGCTTGTGGCGGGCGCTTCGGGCCGGTCGGGTGACGCATTTGTTGTGGCGGCTGGGTCAGCCCGCTTGTCGTTTTGGTGTGGTGTTTCGGTGTGGCTCAGGCTTCTGCGTGGATGATTTTCGCAGCTTCTTGAGGGGTGTCTTGGTGGGGCAGCCTTGGGCTCGGTTTCAGCCCTTGAGGGTCTGTTCGAGCACGTGCAGCTGCTGGTTGAGTTCGGTGTTCTTCTGGCGTTCTGCGGCGATCTTGCGGACGGCGTGCAGCACGGTCGTGTGGTCTCGGCCCCCGAACAGCTCGCCGATCTCGGGCAGGCTCTTCTGGGTCATTTCCTTGGCGAGGTACATGGCAATCTGCCGCGGGCGCGCAATGCTGGCCGGCCGCTTCTTGCTGTACATGTCGGCCACCTTGATCTTGTAGAAGTCGGCCACGGTCTTCTGGATGTTCTCGACACCGACCTGGCGGTTCTGGATGGACAGCAGGTCCTTGAGGGCCTCGCGGGCCAGCTGGATGTTGATGTCCTTGAGCGAGAAGCGCGAGTAGGCGAGGATCTTGCGCAGCGCGCCTTCGAGCTCGCGCACGTTGGCGCGCACGTTCTTGGCCACGAAGAAGGCGACGTCCTCGGGCATGGGCGTGCCTTCGGCGTCGGCCTTGCGCATCAGGATGGCCACGCGCATCTCGAGCTCGGGCGGCTCGATGGCGACGGTGAGGCCGGCATCGAAGCGGGAGGTCAGGCGTTCATCGATGTCGACCAGCCCCTTGGGGTAGGTGTCGCTCGTCATGATGATGTGGGCCTTCTTGGCCAGCAGCGCCTCGAACGCGTTGAAGAACTCTTCTTGCGTGCGCTCCTTGCCGGCGAAGAACTGCACATCGTCGATCAGCAGCAGGTCGAGCTGGTGGTACTTGGCCTTGAGCTCGTCGAAGGTCTTGCGCTGGTAGTTCTTGACGACGTCGGTGATGAACTGCTCGGCGTGCAGGTAGAGCACGCGGGCATCAGGACGGTCGGCGAGCAGCGCATTGCCCACGGCGTGCACGAGGTGGGTCTTGCCCAGGCCCACGCCGCCGTAGATGAAGAGCGGGTTGTACATGTGACCCGGGGCGCCCGCCACGTGCAGGGCGGCGGTGCGGGCCATCTGGTTGGCGCGGCCGGCAACCAAGGTGTCGAACGTGAGCGCCGGGTTGAGCCGGTGGCGCGGCAGCGTGGCCGCCGCGTGGTTGGTGCGCTGAGGGATGTTGTCCTGGCGCGCGCCGGTGTTGAGCACATGGATGACCGGGGCCGGGCCGCTGGGTCGGTACTCGCTGTGCGCTGCGGGCTCAGGTGGCCGGGGCATGGCATCACGCGGGGCGAGCGAGAGGTCGAGGCGCACCGGCTTGCCGTGCAGCTCGGTGAGCACGGCTTCGATGCGCGTGGCGTATTGGTTGCGGATCCAGTCGAGCTTGAACCGGTTGGGCACACGCAGCGAAGCCACCGCCCCTGTGCTGCCGTCGTCGGTGACGAGGGCAGCCGCGAGTGGGCGGATCCAGGTGTTGAATTGTTGTTCGGGCAGTTCGGCGGCGAGTCGCTCGCAGCCGCGCTCCCACAGGTCAGCGCTCATGTTGTGGAAAACTCTTTTTGGAGCGTGCGAATTCTACGGTGCGCCGGGCCCGATCTGATGGGTTATCCACAGATTAAAAACCCGAGGTGTTGCCCTGGGCGGAGCGTGAGGTGTTGCAGCGGTTTGGGAGCATGTGTTCCCAAGTCTTTGACTTTGCAGGGGGTTTTTGGTGTAATAGTGGGTTTCCCGAAGGCTTGGCTTCAAAGCTGACCTGGCAAGAACACTCTGGCTTTCGAGCCCAGAGCCGTTGCAACGCCAGGTGAGACGAGAACCAGAGCGGTGGCGTTCATGCCACCCTGTGCTGCTTGTGTTGTGTGCGATGAATGAAGGTGTGTTGCTCGAGAGAGCCTGCACCTGGTGTTCGTGGCCGACGATGTGAGCCTGCGCTTGAGGGGCCCACGGCCATTGTGTTTGTGCTGCACCGCAGGGTGCGCCGACGGCCTTTCCACGCAAATCGAGTAGATCATGAAACGTACGTACCAAGCTTCCAAGACCCGCCGCGCCCGCACCCATGGTTTCCTGGTGCGCATGAAGTCCCGTGGTGGCCGTGCCGTGATCAACGCACGCCGCGCCAAGGGCCGCAAGCGCCTGGCTGTCTAAGCCTTCTCCCTGTTGGCGGTGCGCCGCGTCGTGCGCACGTTCATTCAGGTGACGCCGTGATCGGCCGCATTCTGCGATCTGCCGATTTCGAACGTGTGCTGGGTTCGCCCATCCGCGCGCGCAGCGTTCACTTTGCCGTGCATTACCTGGCCAGCGA
>JBEGTX010000126.1:0-4827 GCA_041179165.1 Pseudomonadota bacterium
GGTGCAGCTGGGTGTGCTGCACCGTGGCCTGCCACCACGCTTCTACCCCCAACGGTGCGATCACCGTCAACGGGGTACGGCGGCCGTGCATGCCCGCGCTGGCCAGCAAGCCGGGCAGGCCGTAGCAGTGGTCGCCGTGGACGTGAGTGATGAACACCGTCGCCAAGTCGTTCACCGACAGGCCGGTGCGCAGCAGCTGGTGCTGCGTGCCTTCCCCGCAGTCGATGAGGAACCACTGGCGGCCCTGTTCTTCGATCAGGGCGAGGCCGGTCACGTTGCGTGTTTTGGTGGGTGTCCCTGACGACGTTCCCAGAAAGAGCAGGTCCATGTCAGGTCTCGCTGAGGTAGGCCAGCTCGTTAGGCGTGAACCCCGCTGCCTGCCTCGCACCGAGGTTGAAGGGCGGCCTCAGCTTCGGCGCCTCGTAGCGCTCGGCAAGTTCGGTGTAGTAGCTCACCGGCTCGTGCCCGTCGCGCCGGCACAGCCAGCGGTACCAGTGGTTGCCGATGGCCACATGCCCGATCTCGTCGCGCAGGATGATGTCGAGGATCTCCACCGTGCGGTGGTCGCCCGCCTTGGCGAACTTGGCTTGCAGCGGGGGTGTCGCATCGAGCCCGCGGGCTTCGAGGGTGCGGGGCACGAGGGCCATGCGGGCCACCACATCCACCGCCGTGCGCTGCGTCATTTGCCACAGACCGTCGTGGGCGTCGAAGTCGCCGTAGTCATGACCGAGCTGCATCAGATGCTCACGCAGCAGGCCGAAGTGGAACGCCTCTTCGCTCGCCACGCGCAGCCAGTCGACATAGAACTGCACCGGCATGTTCGCAAACCGGAACGCGGCGTCGAGCGCCAGGTTGATGGCGTTGAATTCGATGTGCGCGATGGAGTGCAGCAACGCAGCGCGGCCCTGCGGCGTGAACGCCGTGCGAGACGGCACCTGCCGCGCGGGCAGCAGGGCAGGGCGCTCAGGCCGGCCGGGCAGATTGCCTGGGTCTGCGTAGACCGCAGCGGTGTCGATGGTTGCGGTGTCGAGCGAAGCGAACAGTTGCCTCGCCTGCTCCGCCTTGGTGACGGGGTCAGCGAGGACCAGCACCTCCAGCGCGCGTTGTCTTGGGTTCATCGCTGGAATTATGGCCTCCGGTCACTTGGTTCGTGCCGGCCCGCCAGTCTTTCGCGGACGTCGTCTGGTGGGCCTGCCGATACCGCAGACCCTGCGATGGTTTGTGGAATTCTTGCCATGAAGAGGCCGCCGAGCTGGTCTGCTCAGAGAAAATTTGCTTGTATAACGATGAGGTCCGGAAGGACAGCTCAGAAGAGTGGGGGAGGGGTCCAGCGCCAGGGAGGAGCCTGCCAAGGCCAGAGCATTCAGGGGATTCAAGTGAAAAACTTCATGGTTGCCATGATGCTGGCCGCCGCCAGCGCTGGGGTGGTTGCCGAGACGTTTGCCAAGACGTTTTCTCGGGCAACCCATGCCTATGACCGCAAGGACTACGCCACAGCCTTGGTTGGCTTTCGCAGGCTGGCCGCGCAAGGCGTCGCTTCAGCACAGTTCAACATGGGCGTGATGTACGCCAAAGGGAGAGGCGTGGGGAAGGACCCTGGGCAAGCCCAGGATTGGTACCTGAAGGCCGCCGAGCAAGGCAGCGCCAGCGCTCAGTACAACCTGGGCCTCATGCATGCCGAAGGGGCAGGCGTTCCCAAGGACGGCGAACTGGCCGCGAGTTGGTATCGAAAGGCTGCTGAGCAAGGCGATGTCGATGCTCAGTTCAACCTGGGCGTCATGTACACCGAAGGCAAGCTGATCGCCCAGAGCGGTGACCTGGCGGTGGGGTGGCTCGTCAAAGCAGCCGAACGAGGCAAGCGCAGTGCCATGTTCAATCTGGCGCTCTTGTACGACCAAGGTGACCTTGTTCCCCAAGACGACCAACTTGCCGTTCATTGGTACAGAAAGGCTGCCGCCCGAAGTGATGCCGATGCGCAGTTCAATCTCGGCATGATGTACGCCCAAGGCCGGGGGGTATCCCAGAGCGATCGACTTGCCGCGTGTTGGGTCGGCAAGGCGGCACAGCAAGGAGATCCGTCGGCGCAGTTCAATCTGGGGGTGATGTTCGCCAAGGGCGAAGGGGTCTCGAAGAATGACCGCGTCGCCGTGAGTTGGTACAGAAAAGCCGCTCAGCAGGGCCATGCCAAAGCGCAACTCACTTTGGGCAAAAGACATGCGGAGGGAAGAGGCGTCGCCCAGGACAAGCGACTGGCCATGAGTTGGTATCAGAAGGCGGCTGAACAGGGCAACGCGAGTGCGCAGATCGACTTGGGTGAGATGCATGCCGAGGGCATTGCAACCGCCAAGGACGATAAGGTGGCAGTGAGCTGGTACAGCAAGGCTGCCGACCAGGGCGATGCCAGGGGGCAGTTCAGGATGGGCATCGCTTTCGACATGGGCCGAGGTGTTGTTCAGGACCATCAGCAGGCCGCGGGTTGGTACGAGAAGGCTGCTGAGCAGGGGCATTCGGCAGCTCAGTTCAATCTGGCGGGTTTGCAATTCGATGGCATCGGTGTTCCCAAGAATGAGCAGTCGGCCTTGATCTGGTACCGCAAGGCCGCTGATCTGGGGGATGCGCAAGCGCAGTTCCGAGTGGGCTTCGCCTATGACAAAGGACGCGGCGTTGGCCAGGACTATCAAACCGCCGCGAGCTGGTACGTCAAGGCTGCTGAGCAGGGGCATTCGGATGCTCAGTTCAGGCTGGGATGGTTGTACGGAGAAGGCTTTGGTGTTCCCAAAGATGATCAAACGTCCGTGAGTTGGTACAGGAAGGCTGCAGACCAAGGCAACTCGGATGCTCAGCTCAAGATGGGGCTGCGTTACAACGAAGGCAGAGGAGTTCCCAAAGACCATCGGCTGAGCGCGAGTTGGTACCGCAAGGCTGCCGAACAGGGCGATGTCCATGCGCAGTTCAATCTGGCCGGGATGTACGTCGAAGGCTCGGGCGTGCCGCAGGACGCGACGCTGGCCGCACGCTGGTACCAGAAGGCTGCGGAACAGGGGGACCCCGCGGCGCAATTGATGACAGCCTTGAACCACTTCGACGGCACAGGGGTTGACCAGAACGATCACCTCGCCCTGGGTTGGTTGACGAAGGCAGCTGAGCAGGGCTATGCAGATGCGCAGCTGCATCTCGGCTACATGCATGCTTTAGGACAAGGCGTCCCCAAGGACGATCACCTTGCCGTGAGTTGGTACAGGAAGGCCGCTGAGCAGGGCGATGCAGATGCGCAGTTCAAGCTGGGATCGAGTTACGCCGGCGGCAGAGGTGCCCCCAAGGATGATGAGGTGGCATGCTTTTGGTTGCTGTTGGCCAAAGCGGGCGGATCGGACCTGGCGGCGCAGGGCTGCGACGCCATCGAGAGCAGGCTGACGGCACAGCAGCTGGAACGGGCTCAACTTGCCGCGCGTGCGTGGAAACCCAAGTGAAACAGGCGAGAGCGAGGCGGCTTCCCGCTTTGGGCAGGTTGCCCTCTCAGGTCCCGATGGCTCGCAGACGCAATCGTGCAGCGGGTCTCAGCAACAGCGCCTCACTCGCCATGCACCGCGAACTCGAAGTACCGCGACCAGTTGGGATCGAATTCGACCGACACCGCTTCTGAGTCGACTTCGTCGCGCGCCAGGATGGGCGCGAGCGTGCGCTCAGCCAAGTCCACATCGCCCACGTAGTAGACGGCCTCGCGGTACCCACCCCGAACGATCGTGCACGCCAGGATGCCGATCTGCGGCTGCTCCAGCAGCGTGGCGGCCTGGTCTTGAATCTCGCGGGCCATGGCCAGGCTCGGTTTGTCGAACGCAGGCAGGCTGAGCGAGAACGCGTGGGTGAGGTCGGCACGCATGGCCACGGCGTTGGCGCTTTGATTGACCGAGACCAGGGCGATGTCGGGCGCGGCCTCGCTGTTTTCACCGTCTGCAGCGACGTCGTCGCGTTGTTCCTCGTCTCCCTCGGCGTCACCCTCGCCCTGGTTCATCTGCAGCGTCATCACCGACCAGCGACCCCCGCCCACGGGGAAGTCACCGGTGCGGCCCAGCTCGTTCAGCCAGAAGGCATCGAACACGGCGGGGAGCTGGTCCAGCGAAATCCATGTGGCGTCGGGGTCTTGGGCCTCGTCGACGAAATCCACCGGGCCGACCTTGACCGCGAAGTCGTATTCGCCGAGCACGTGGTCCAGCATGATGTAGACCATGTGGCATGCGTTGTCGATGAAGTCCTGCGGAATCTCGCGGGCGAAGCGGATCTCCAGGGCGATGCTGCCGTCGTA
Source organism: Pseudomonadota bacterium (assembly GCA_041179165.1). Lineage (GTDB taxonomy): Bacteria > Pseudomonadota > Gammaproteobacteria > Burkholderiales > Burkholderiaceae_C > Rhizobacter. The sequence continues at coordinate 4,304 of JBEGTX010000126.1, forward strand.
GGCGCCGCACGACACCAGCACGTCCGACGTGGCGAGGTTGAATCCGTTCATGCCCATGCCGAAGCCGGGTTGCGCGGTGCGTTCTCGGAACGCGCGCACGGCGTGGTGTTTCAGCGATGGGGCCGCGGCCACGAGCTCCATCAGCAACGGGAAGTGCTCCAGCGTGCCATGTGCCGTGACGATCAGATCGGCCACCTCGTCTTCTGGCTTGGCCGACATCTCGAGGGCCAGGTCGCCGACGTGTTTGGCCAGGATGTCGTTGGCGCGCTCCATGCGTTCGCGCAGCGGCAGGGCGCTGAGTTCGGCCTCGGTCTGCGCAAATTCTTGCCAGAACGTCGTGATGTCGGTCGAGAACGCCATGGGAATCCTGAGGAGGGTGGAGCCCGCAGTATTCCAGAACGCGGCGTCCCAGTGAACAGCATCCGCACGCGGATCGGGGCGTTTCCTTCTGCATGAAACCTCATCGCTTCGGCCCGTGCGTGGTGACCCACACGCGCTGGCTGCTTCCTCCCTAGAATTGTGGC
>JBEGTX010000127.1:0-3271 GCA_041179165.1 Pseudomonadota bacterium
CCGGTGGGGTCGACCTGAAAGCGCGTGTCCTTGTAGCTGCGAATCTTCTGGAACTCCTCGAACAGGCTGGCCGAGTAGTCGATGTTGGTCGTGCCGCAGGCCATCTCGCCGGTGCGGTTGAACACGTTGTGGCTCACGCTCACCGCGCAGTAGGTGGACTCGTCCTGGCTGAAGGCCTCGAACAGCAGGCGCTCGGGGTGCACGGTGATGACCGGGTCGAGCACGATCCACGCGTCGCGGTTCACGCGGTACAGCCACTCGAAGAACTTCTGCGTGGCACCCCAGAAGCCTTTGAGGGCCGACTGTCGCTGGGCGCTCAGCGCGTTCAGTTCGTCGCGTGCGGCGTTGTATTCGGGCAGCGCGTCGCGGCCTTGCTGCACATACTCGTCGAGCAGGCGCTGTTCGTTGGCGGCCAGCCAGGTGCGGTAGGCGGCGGGGTCGCGACCGCGCGGGCGTTTATCGTCCACCACGACAGCGTGCAGAGCCGACAGCGCTTCGCGAAACGCCAGGTGGGCATGCGACTCGCTGCGCAGCAGGCCGTCGAAGTAGGTGGGCGGGCGCAGCGTGTCGGGCGCAAAGCTGAAGGACTGTGTGCTGGCCGTGGTGTCCACCGTGGTGGCACCGTAGTACTTGTACTGGAACTTCATGGCGTGGCCTTCTCGGGCGAGGCCGCAGCGGCGGTCGTGTGGGCGGTCACGGGCTTCCAGGCGATGAAGGGCAGGGCGATCTGCGGGTGGCGGGCGGCGATGTCACGCAGGCCGGCGATGTACTGCGGCTTGTCGGTCAGGCTCGCACTCACCACTTGGCGCGCGAAGATCTCGGCCACCACGGCGGCGGTGTCGGCGTGTTCGATGAGCCCGCGCAGGAAGTCGGTCACGCGGGTCTTGGCGGCGCGGCCGCGGTGCACCTGGCTCAGCACGGTGAGGAAATACGGCCGCAGCGCGCGCAGGCGTTCGGCCAGCTCGGCCGGGTTGTCGCGCGGCAGCTCCAGCAGCCACTGCGTGATGAACAGCTGCACTTGTGTGCTCGGGTGCTGGCTGAGGCGGGTCAGGCACAGGCTGGCCTCGCCCGCCGTCATGCGGCGCACCAGCCGGCTGCGGCCGAGCGATTGCATCCACGGCTGCGGGTGGTCGATCCAGGTGATCAGCAACTCAGGCGTGAGCGCGTCGTCGCCCAGGCGCTCGCCGAAGAGCGTGAAGGCGTAGGCGCGCGCGTCGTCGAAGAGTGTGTCGCCCAGCGGCAGCAACTGCGCCACCTGCTCGGGCGTGGGCTGCGCGCCGAGCAGCGAATCGATGGCGCACAGCGCCCACTGGCGGACCGACACGTCGGCGTGGCGGCCCAGCGTGGCGTGCTGGCGCAGGGAGTAGTCGCTGATGGCGATGGCAGGCAACGCCCATGCACCATAGCGCTGGGCGCCGGTGCTGCGGGCTTGCAGCGCGCGCCACACGCTGCCGGGGTCGCGTGCCGGGGCATGGGCTTGCAGCCGGGTGGTGAGCCACTGCAGGGCATCGTCGTGCTGGCCTTCGCCTTCTTCACTCACAAACAGCGAAGCGTGCAGACGTTCGGCCAGCGCTACAGCGACGGCGGGGTCGTCGCACAGGCGCTCGAGGGTGGGGCGCACGGCGGCGCGCAGGGCCGCATGCGGGTGCAGGACCAGGTCGGCCAGCAGGCCCACTTGGGAGCGCAGCACGCTGTCGGGCAAGGCGGCCAGCAGGCGCACGCCCACGGCGCGCCGCTCCGGGTCTTCTTCGCCGAGCAGGCGCTCGAGCGTCGCACCCGGCACCAGGGCGGCGCCGTGGTCGTGCGCGAGCAGCCAGCCCGCCGCGAGATTCATCACTGGCGTCGCCGCATGGTCGAGCAGGCACAGCAGAGGCTCGACCGGCGCGTGGCGCGCGGCCGAAGCGAGCGGGCCTTCGAGCAGCGCGGCCAGTTCGGTCAGCACCTCAGACAGGGCGGGGGCATCGGGTTCGATGGCCAGCAAGGCGGCCTGCAGCTCGGCGACCAGGTCGTTGGATGGCGTGAGGGTGGCAAGACCGGCGCCCTGACGGCGCGCCGCGGCGTCGTCGGCCAGCAGCAAGGCCACCACCAGCGGCGCATGCCGCGCGAAGCTCGTGAGGTAGGAGGCGATGTGCAGCAGCGCGAACTGGCGCGCTTCAGGCAGCGGGCTCTGCACCAGCAGCACCAGCCACGGGGTCACGTCGATCGCATCGCGGCCTGCTTCCACAAGGGCGCGCACTGCTTGGAAGCCGAGGGCGGCCGTGGGCGCATATGGGCTCTTCAGCAGCGCGGTGAGCACGGCGGTCGGTTGGTCCTTCAGCAGAGGCAGGTGGTCGGCCAGCGCGCGGGCCACGACCGCTTGCACGAGGGCCGAACGGCTCTGCACGGCCAACGCCATCAGGGCCTGGGGATGGCGGTCCCACCAGCCGCTGTCGGGCTCGCTGCGTGCGGTCGGCGCGGTGTCGGTGGCGAGGGGCTGCATGCTGTGCCAGCGGCTGGCGCGTTCGCTCTTGCGCACATCAGGGTGGCGCGCCAGCAGCAGCTCGTGCAGCACCAGCCAGCGGCTGCCCGACGGGTAGTGGCGCGTCACGCGGGTGTAGCGGCCGTCGACCGAGGTCCAACGTTGTTCGCTGCTGGCCGCGGGCTGGTCAGCGTCGCGCAGGCCGAGCAGCAGCTGCACCACGAGGGGCACGGCGGCGGGGTGGTCGAGCGCCATGAGCCGGCGCGCGTGGCGTGTGTTGCGCCGGCGCAGGTAGTCGCGCGTGCGGCTGCCGAAGGCAATGCGAGGCACGGGTTTGGCAAACTCTTCGCGTGTCGAGAGGCGTGTCCAGCGCGAGCCGATCATCACGCCGATGCGCTCCACGCCGTGGTTGCGGAAGTTGGCTGGCGTGTTCTCGAAGCGGGCGTGAAGCACGCCCAGGCACTCTGCATCGCGGCGCAGCTCGGCCGCCTTGAGCACCTGGCGGATGCCTTTGAAATAGCCCGGCTGCAGCGGCAGCTCACGCAGCACGGCGAGCAGCCCGGCATGCACATCGGACTGCACGAAGGCGATGTCGTACCACTGCGAGAGCAGCTGGGTCCAGTCGAGCTGCTGTGTGTCGGCCAGCGCGCCGAGTTCCTTGATGGACTCGGCATCGGCCGAAGGCTGGCGCAGTGCCGTTGCCCAGGCCTCGCCCGGCAGCAGGCTCACGGCATGAGCTTGGCGGGCTTCGGGGGACGCCAACATCAGCCAGGCCTGGTGGGCCATGCGGCGGGTGGCGGGTGAGCGGCCGCG
>JBEGTX010000128.1:0-3088 GCA_041179165.1 Pseudomonadota bacterium
TGGCCGACACAGCGGAATCAGGCCACGTGTTTGGCTACCGTTCGAGGCAAACCGTCCTTGAGGACACCGCCGACCGTGTAGAACGAGCCAAAGACCACGATTCTATCAGCGGGGTCTGCCGCAGCGAGGGCAGCCAACAGCGCAGAGCGAGGATCGGCATGACATTTCACCGTGACCGGGCCGGGACCCGCGAGCAGCAGCGCCCCCTGCAGGTGGGCCAGTTCGGCCGCCATGGCCGCACGCGGCAGAGGCAGATCGCAGAAATGCCAGGTGTCGACCACCGGTGCCATGCGGGTCAGGATCGCGGCAAGGTCCTTGTCCTTCATGGCCCCGAACACCGCATGGGTGCGCGGATGAAACCCCATGTGGTCGAGGTTCTGCACCAGCGTGGCCACCGCATGCGGGTTGTGCGCCACGTCGAGCACCATCAGCGGCTGCCCGGGAATAATCTGGAAGCGGCCCGGCAGCTCCACGATGGCCAGACCGTTGCGCACGGCCTGCGCCGTGACGGGCAGGCTGTCGCGCAGGGCCTCGAACACCGCCAGCACTCCAGCAGCATTGAGCAGCTGGTTGGCACCGCGCAAGGCCGGATAGGCCAGCGCATTGAAGCGCTTGCTGCGGCCGGCCCACGCCCACTGCTGCTTGTCGCCGGAGTAGTTGAAGTCGCGGCCGATGAGCCACAGGTCGGCCCCGGTGGCCTCGGCATGGCGGGCGATGCTGGCCGGTGGCACCGGGTCGCTCACGACCACAGGCTTGCCCGGCCGCATGATGCCGGCCTTCTCGAAGCCGATCGACTCGCGGTCGGGGCCCAGGTACTCGATGTGATCGATGTCGATGCTGGTGATGACCGCGCAATCGGCATCGATCACGTTGACGGCATCGAGGCGGCCGCCGAGGCCCACCTCGAGGATGACCAGGTCGACCTCGGCCTGCGACAGCAAGCGCATGATGGCCAGCGTGGTGAATTCGAAGTAGGTGAGCGCGAGTTCACCGCGCGCGGCCTCCACCGCTTCGAAATGCGGCACGAGCTCATCGGCCGACGCCATGTTGCCATTGAGGCGGCAGCGCTCTTCGAAGTGCACGAAGTGCGGCTTCATGTACAGGCCGACCTTGTAGCCCGCCTGCAGGGCAATGGCTTCGAGCATGGCGCAGGTGGAGCCTTTGCCATTGGTGCCGGCCACACTGACGACGGGCACCGTGAAGCGCAGGTCGAGCCGCGCCTTCATCTCTTCGACACGGGCCAGGCCCATGTTGATCTCGGTGGGGTGCAGGCGCTCGCAGTGGGCGAGCCACTCGGTCAGCGTGGTGGGATTCGACATGGCCTCAGGCCTTCAGGAAAGCCCGGTCGCCCACGGCATGCGCAGGCAACAGGGGAACACACGGAGAACACCGGCTCTCGAATCTGCAGCCCGAAGAAAAGCAGGCTGCCAACGAAAACCGGCGTCACGAACGACAAGGGCGGCCGAAGCCGCCCCGTTTCAGCCCACGCGGTCTCAGGCGACGGCGTCGGCCGCTTGGCGCTGCAGCATGGCCAGCGCACGGGCGATGATGCCGCGCAGTTCGCGACGGTCGGCGATCAGGTCGACAGCACCCTTTTGCACCAGGAACTCGGCGCGCTGGAAGCCCTCAGGCAGCTTTTCACGCACGGTGTCTTGAATGACACGCGGCCCGGCAAAGCCGATGAGTGCTTTGGGCTCAGCGATGACGATGTCGCCCACGAACGCGAAGCTGGCCGACACGCCACCCATGGTGGGGTCGGTCAGCACGCTGATGTAGGGCAGTTTGGCCTTGGCCAGGCGCGTGAGCGAGGCATTGGTCTTGGCCATCTGCATCAGGCTCAGCAGGCCTTCTTGCATGCGGGCACCACCGGTGGCAGTGAAGCTGATGAAGGGCACCTTCTGCTCGACAGCGGTTTCAACACCGCGCACGAAACGCTCGCCGACCACGGAGCCCATCGAGCCGCCCATGAAGTCGAACTCGAAACACGCGGCCACCACGGGGATGGTGTGCACAGCGCCGCCCATCACGATGAGGGCATCGGTCTCGCCGGTGCTTTCCATCGCGGACTTGAGCCGGTCGGGGTACTTCTTGCTGTCCTTGAACTTGAGCGCATCGACCGGCAGCACCTCTTGGCCGATCTCGTAGCGGCCTTCGCCGTCGAGGAATGCGTTCAGGCGGGCACGGGCGCCAATGCGGTGGTGATGGCCGCACTTGGGGCAGACGTTGACGTTCTGCTCCAGGTCGTTCTTGTAGAGCACCGTTTCGCACGATGGACACTTGATCCACAGACCTTCGGGCACCGTGCGACGCTCGCTCGGGTCGGTCTGCTGCATCTTCGGCGGCAGGAGTTTTTCAAGCCAGCTCATGGATTTGCTCCTTCAAGAGAGTCGAGTGCGGTACGGATCTCGGCAATGAACGCCGCCGCGGTGGCTGCCACATTGTCGCGCGTCTCGGTTTCGAGCAGCTGAATGATGCGCGAACCGATGACCACGGCGTCTGAAACGGCGCCCACCGCGCGGGCGTTGGCGGCGTCACGGATGCCGAAACCCACCCCCACAGGCACCGACACATGGGCCTTGATGCGGGGGATCATATCGGCCACGGCGGCCACATCCAGGTTCCCTGCCCCGGTCACGCCTTTGAGCGACACGTAGTACACATAGCCACGCGCGATGCGGCCGATGTCTTTCATGCGCTGCTCGGTGGACGTGGGCGCCAGCAGAAAGATGGGGTCGAGCTGGTTGGCGGTGAGGCGTGCCGCGAAGGCTTCGCATTCTTCGGGCGGGTAGTCGACGATCAGCACGCCGTCGACACCGGCGGCGGCGGCGTCGCGCACGAAGGCGTTTTCGCCCAGGCGCTGTTCGTAGCGTTCGACCGGGTTGGCATAGCCCATCAGCACGATCGGGGTGTTCGCGTCTTCGGCCCGGAAGCGGCGCACGTACTCGAGCACCTGGAGCATGCCGATTCCCTTGGCGAGTGCGCGTTCGGCGGCCCGCTGGATGACGGGGCCATCGGCCATGGGGTCGGAGAACGGCACCCCCAGCTCAATGACATCGGCCCCGGCCTTGGCCATGGCGAGCATCAGCTC
>JBEGTX010000129.1:0-19828 GCA_041179165.1 Pseudomonadota bacterium
CGCTTCTGCGGTCCCACCGCTTTCCCCCGTCTTTCTGGACCACCATGCGAACCACCGCCATCCACATCCACCGCACCGGCGGCTCCGAGGTGCTCGACGTCGTCGAGGTGGAGGTGGGCGACCCCCAACCCGGCGAGCTGCGGCTGCGCCAGACGGCCATCGGCCTGAATTTCGCCGACATCTACCAGCGGCGTGGCGCGCACGGTCCGCACCAGACCGGGAGCTTTCCGGTCACGCTGGGCGCGCAAGCGGCCGGTGTGGTCGATGCCATCGGAGAGGGCGTGACGGGCTTCCAACGGGGGCAGTCTGTGGCCTGCTTCTACCCTGGCGCCTACCAGGCGGTGCGCAATGTGCCGGCCTCACGCGTCATTGCGCTGCCGCCCGGTGTGTCGTCCGATGTGGCTGGCGCCACGCTGCTCCGCGGCCTCACGGCCGAGTACCTGCTGCGCCGCTTGCATGTGGTCGTGCCCGGAGAGGCGGTGCTGGTGCATGCGGCCGCCGGTGGCATGGGGGTGATCCTGTCGCAGTGGGCGCGCTCGCTCGGCGCCACCGTGATCGGCACCGTGGGGTCCGATGCCAAGAAAGACGTGGCGCTGGCGCATGGCTGCCACCACGTCATCAACTACCGCAGCGAAGATTTTGTGGCCGCCACGCTCGCGCTCACCGAGGGCCAGGGGGTGGCCGTGGTGTACGACGCCGTGGGCAAGGACGTGTTCGTGCCGTCGCTTGAGTGCCTGCGCCCGCTGGGCCTGGCCATCAACTACGGCACGGCCTCGGGTGATGTCGAAGGCTTCGACCTGCAGCGCCTTCACGCCAAATCGCTCAGCGTGTGCCGCCCCACCTTGCGCACTTTCATTGCCGACCCGGCCGACCTGAAGCGCGGCGCGGCCGCGCTGTTCGACGCGGTCGACCGCGGGCAGCTGCGCCTTGAAGTGAACCGGCGTTATGCGCTCACCGATGTGCGCCGGGCCCATGACGACATCGAGGGCCGTGCCACCACGGGCGCGGCCATCCTGGTTACCTGATCTGCTGCCCTGAACAGGCGGCGAGTCATTGGTCCGATCGGCAGTCAGCGTCTGCGCGCCCACCGGGCTGCACCCCCACGTTTCAACGAGGTTGTTCCCATGTCCCCATCGACGATGACGCTGTACCACGGGTGGATGTCGAGCGCGTCGCGCCGCGTGCGCCTGTGCCTGGCTGAAAAAGGCATTGCCTATGAGAGCGTGCCGCTCGACATGGGCAAGCAGGAGCACCACTCTCCCGAGTACCTGGCTTTGAACCCCAACGGCGTGGTGCCGGCGCTGCGCCTGGCCGACGGCCGCTCGCTGTACGAGAGCTCCATCATCTGCGAGTACCTCGACGAGATTCAGCCCGAGCCGGCGCTGCGTCCGGCCGACCCGTACGAGCGCGCAGTGATGCGCAACTTCGTGCGCCACACCGACGACCACTGCCTGCCGCACCTGCTCATCCTCAACTGGAGCATCGCCTTTCAGCCGAGCGCCAGCCAGTGGAGCGATGAAAAGCTGCAAGAGCGCTTGGCGCGCATCCCCACCAAGGAACGCCGCGAGGCCTGGATCCGTGTGGCCCGCAAGCCCTACAGCGAAGAAGAAAAGGCCGCGGCATTGGCCAAGCTGCTGCAGCTCATCGAGCACATGGCGCAGATGCTCGACGGCCGCGCCTGGCTGATGGGTGAGCTGTTCACCCTCGCCGACATTGCCGCCGTGCCTTTCATCGCCCGCATCGCCGAGCTTGCCCCCGAGGCCCTCGCTGCACCCGCTGCCCAGCGCACCCGCGACTGGTGGGAGCGCGTGCAGCAACGGCCCGCGTTCACGTCCGCGCGCATCGACCGCTTCGATTCGGTGATGAAGGCCAGGGCGTCGGCGAACGGTTGAACCACGTCGGCGGCCTCGCCCGGTGCGTGGCTTCGCTTGGTGCGGCTGGTGCGGCTGCTGCGGACGTCAGAGGTCTGGGTTGCTGGATTCCCGGCAGGCACGCTCCAAAGCGTCGACCAGGCCTGCTCTGCGGAACCGAGGCATCCCAAAGACCCCTTGTCCATGGGCTTGTGCGACAGCGCGAGGTCGGGAGACACTGATTTGTCGTGGGCCGGTGTGCGATGGGGATCGCTACAAGACAAAACCGGCCCATGACACCCCGTTCGTCACAGAAAGAGCACGGGTTGGCCCCGTTCATGCGGCGACACCGATGTCGCCGACGAGGTGCTCGGCTCCGCGGCACCGGGCTCGCGCGAGACCGCTTCCAAGCGAGCCAGGCAAGCTGAAACACCTGCCTGTGCGTCAAAGTTTGCTGCGCACGCCGACGTCGGCGGTCCTCGGAATTGACGCATGCCGCTGCACGCGGCACTGGTTTTCAAGTCCGATGTTAGGGGGGCACGAAGGCGCCCAATGGGCCGTACAGGGCCGATACTTCGCAATGGCCGATGTGTTGGCCGCGCACGAAGACATCCCTGCAGTACCGCACGCCCCTCATTCCTGCTTCGGAACTCGCCTTGAACATCTTCGACGCCATCGATGCGCTCCACGACAGTCGATTCGCCGAACTCGACGCCCACTTCAACGGGCTGCAGCAGCGGTATGAAAACGAGGCCATCGACGACTTCGCGCTGTGGCGCGAATTCAGTCTGGCCCGGGTGGGCCGGGTCGACCTGATTCCCAGGGCCGAGGCCTGGGCGCTCGCCTATCCCGACAGTTACGCTGCACACCATGCGGCCGCTGCACTGCACGTGCGCGCGGCTTGGCAGGCACGGGGCGTGCGGCCCGCTGTCCACACCTCGCCCCGCCAGATCGCACAGATGAGCCATCACTGCGACCAAGCCAAACGCCACCTGGAGACAGCCGTCACGCTCACGCCCGTGCCGGTGTTGAGCCTGTTGCAATGGGGTCGCGTGAAGATGGCCGGCGAGGTCGATGAGGCCGATGCCGATCACACAGTGCTCATCAATCGCTTGCGGGCGCGCAGCCCCCTGCTGTGCGCCGAGCTACTGGGCGCCCTGTACCCCACGCCGGGCAGCCGCGAGCACCGCCGCGCGGCGGCACCCGCGCAGCTGCCGCCTACCGTCGGCAGCTGGACCGAGGAGCAGCAGGCCATGCTGCAATCGGCTCAGGCGCTGCACAACGCCGAGATCGCGCGCGAGCAGAACCACCTGGGCCTGGCCTTGAGCCATGTCGACATGGCGCTGGCACTGTCGCGGTCGTCCACGGGGCTGTCGGTCAAGGCGGGCCTGTTGTCTTTCCTCGGCCAGCATGCCGAGGCCGCGGCGCTCTACACCGAGGCCGTGGCGATGATGCCCAACGCCACCGACTTCCACGCGCTGGGCCAAACGCACGCGCTGCTGGGCCACATGCCCGAAGCGGCAGAGGCGTTCGAGCGGGCGCTCGCGCTGGGCCATGGCGAGTCCGCCTCCGAGCTGTTGGCCATGCACCAGGCCTACCTCCATCAGCCAGAAGTGGCGGCCCGAGCGGGCCTCTGGTTCGACCAAGGTGTGGGCCAGTACGCCGCCGAAGTCATGTTTTTGCGGGGCTGCGCCCACCTTGATGGCACCGTGCTCGACCTGAACCCCGCCGAGGCGCGCCGCTGGTGGCAGGCCGCAGGCGAATGGGGATACAGCGAAGCGCTCGTGCAGCTCGCCTGGGGGCACGCCGAGGGGCGGCACGGCTGGCCGCTCGATGAGTCGCTGGCGTTTCAACTGGCCTGCCAGGCGGCCGATCTTGGTGCCGTGGGTGTCGATGAACTCCTGGGGCTCATGCACTTCCATGGCCGCGGCACGCCCGCGAACCCGGAGCTGGCCCTGCCTTGCCTCGAAGCGGCAGCAGAAGCCGGTTCATCCGGCGCCATGGCCAGCCTCATTCGTGCCTTCTGGCTGGGCCAGGGCACTCGGGTCGACCGTGCGGCCGCCCGAGAGTGGCTGCTGCGCCTGAAAGAGCGCGACGCCAAGGCCTGGAGCGAGCTCAACGCCGAGCTCACCGGGCCGCGTGGTTGGCTCGGTACGGCCTGGGCGCAGTGGCGGCAGCCCGCTTGAGCTGAGCGCGACAAACCACCCGCTGGCAGACTCAGCGGGCGGGATGGCTGCTCAGGCCGGCACCGCCATGTGATCGGCGATGAACGCCTCGCAGACAGCGGGGTCGGCCCACCAGGGGAACAGGTCCTTCGGCTGGTCGAAGCAGTTGGCGATGACCGAGGCGATCGGCGGGCATTGGCCGGCGGCGCCCAGCAGGTTGAGGATGTGCGGCGGTGGTGGGGCGAGCAGCATGTTGGTCCAGCGGGTCGCATGCCGGGCGTCGTCCCAGCAGCGATCGAAGGTGGCCTGCATCCAGGCGGCGTCGAAGGGGGCGTCGCCGCGCTGCTGGATGGCCTCGTTCACCACCTTGAAGGCCTTCACCGCGTTGTTGGAGCCTTGGCCGGTGATGGGGTCGTTGACCGTCACCGCATCGGCCATGCCGAATACGAGCCGGCCTGAGGGCAGGCGGCCCACCGGCTTGCGTACGGCCGGTGTCACGCGGCCGGCCAGCACCCCGTTGGCATCGGTGAGTTCCACGTCGGCGCAGCGGGCGTGCTCCCAGGGCAGGAAGGTCTGCAGGATGCTGAGGCTGCGTTGCAGGTGAGCGCGGGGGGTGCGCACGTCGTCCCAGCAGTCCATCGGGCCACCGGGGATGCCTTCGAACACCATGATCTCGCAGGGGCCGCTTGGCGCCAGGGCAGGGAACACGAAGTACTCGCCGATGCCGGGGATGAGGTTGAAGCACACGCGTGAGTAGGGTGTGCGTGGCGCCATGCCGTGCACGTAGGTCAGGGCCAGCGTGCGCTGCGGTGCCTGGTAGGGGCTGCGCGCCTCATCCCGCTCGAACAGCTTGACCACATCGCCCTTGCCGGCGGCCACGACCACCAGGTCGTGGGTGGCGGTGAGGTGCTCGAGCTCGCCGATGCCGACCTCTTTCACTTCGAGCTTGCCCCCGCGGTGGGTGAACAGGTCCATCCAGTCCGACAGCTTCAGGCGCTGGTCCACCGACTGTGCAGGGCGGTCCAGGCGTGCGGCCCAGTCGATCAGCTTCTGGCCGGGCTGCTCGGGGTGGGGCACGGTCAGGCCGATGCCTTCGATCAGCGGGCACTCCTGCTCCCAGAAGTCGAGGTTGGCGTCGCGTTCAATCTGCAGCGAGGTGCCGAACAGGCATTGGCTCGACATCACCTTGCCGCGCCGGACGTCATCGGCTGTGCGGTTGGTGACGAGCGTCACGTCGCGGCCGGCGGCCAGCAACGACAGGGCGAGGGGCATGCCGGCCTGGCCGGCGCCGACGATGGCGATCTTGTGGGTCATGGGACTCTCTTTCGGGCGGTTCGGCGCCTGGCAGACCATGACCAGGTCAGGGCCCTGCGGCAGCGCGAGAGACGCAGTGTGGTGAACTCGGCCGGTGCACGCCACCCTCCACGGGGGGCATTGTCCGAAAACTGCATGGATCTCTGGGCGCGACCCCAACCTTGGAGGGACACCAGCCGCCAGAAGGACTTCAACAATGGGATGGCCGATCGAGGCGTCCGCTGATACGGTGAGGTTCCGCAGGGGTCTGCGTCTGAATCTGGAGGTGTCTGGTGTCCGAAGCTGTTGCGCTCGAAGCGCCCGCCAGGCTGTTGCAGGGGGCCTGCCACCTGCCGCGTCCGGGGATTCTGGCTCAGCCCTACAGTGGGCCCTCTGCGCCGCTCGCCACGCTCTGGGACCAGTCGCCCCATGTGCGCAACGTGTTCTCGACCGACGACGCCGATTGCGCCGAATCCCGCGTGGGCGCGGTCTTCCGGCCGCACCGCCTGGCCCCGCAGCAAGCGCCCGCGCCCTTGCGTGCCGGCATGGACTACCTCGCCCTCGGCCCGCTGAGCCTGTGCCGCCTGCGCTATGGCCGCAAGGTCGACATCCTGCCCGGGCCGCTGGAGCGCTTCTACCTGATCCAGATTCCCGTGCGCGGCCACGCCCGCATCGAGGCAGGCGGGCAGGCTTTCGACTCTCATCCCGGCTGCGCGGCCTTGCTGTCACCCGACCCCGACCTGGCCATGCGCTGGAGTGGCGACAGCGATCAGATCATCCTGCGGCTCGATGCCGAGATGGTGCGCCGCTACTGCGTGAGCTGGTGTGGCGACACCTCCTTGCGGGCACCCGAGTTCGACCCCCGCCTGGAGCTGGCCCGCCACCCGGTGCTGCGAGAGATCCTGCTCACGCTGGCGAGCTTGGGGCAAGCTCGCCCACAGGCAGCGAACGGCACGTCCGCTTCGGGCGGTGTGCACCCGGCCGATGCCAATGAGGCTGCAACTGCATTGGCTGTGGTGCAACTGCAGAACAGGCTGATGGCCGAACTGCTCGGCAATTTGCCCCACACGGCACGCGAACGCCTTCTAGAGACGGGTCGGCCGCTGGCGCCGCGCCATGTGCGCGTCGTCGAGGAGTACCTGGTTGCCCACCCGCACGAGGCCGTCACTCCCGAAAGCCTGGCGGCGCTCGTGGGCGTGAGTGCACGCAGTTTGTTTTTGGGCTTTCAGCGCTACCGCCACATCAGCCCCATGAAGTTCCTGCGTGAAATCCGGCTGCACAAGGTGCGCGATGAACTGCTGCTTGCCCAACGCGCCGGCACCGTGGCCGACACCGCGCTCGCCTGGGGCTTCAGCCATCTGGGGCGTTTTGCCCACGACTACCGCTGCCTGTTCGGTGAGTTGCCCAGGGATATGGCCCCCACGTCCCTTCGGTCCTGCCCTGCAGGCCGCGCTGGGCCGTAGGCCCAGCTCTTCGCCAGGCACAAACAGTCCACTGGACTGTTTGCGTCCGGGCTCAGCCCCCCAAGGGGGCGCCTCGCACAGGGCCGGGAAACCCGTTCCTTCGCGAGTTGCTTGATGGGTCGGCCTCGCGTTCGCATCGGTCTCTGGTTGGGCTCCTTGGCGCGACGCGGGCTTGATCCAGGAGGCGCCTCGCATGGGCCCGGTTTTCCCCGGGGATGCTCAAAGAAAGTCATTCTCCAAGGTCATCAGCTTGGTGCGAAAACGCTTCACGCGCGGGGGGGACAGCTCGGTGTCGATGTCGAACGCTTCGCCTTGCAGCAGCTCGCCCTGGAGCGTGACTCCACCGGGGAACCAGTCGATCAGGGCACCGTTGCGCTTCACCACCCGCCAGTAGGGCACATGCAGGTTGCGGGTGCGGGCGAGCGATTCGAGCGAAAGCTTGGTGTCGAAGGGGCAGGTGACGGCCACATCGTGGCGGTGCGCCAACACTCGCCTGAACTCGTCGGTGGTGATGAGCCGGCCCGGGGGGATGTAGGTCAGCAGCGATTCCACCGTGGCGACCGAGGGTTTGAGCATCCGCCCACCACAGCCGAAAAATCGCTCCAGGGTGTCGGAGATGTCCACGACAAAGTCTTCGTCCAGCAATGGAATCTCCGCGAGGGTGGATGGTCACAGCTCGGCCATGTCTGCGCCGGTAACCGCCCATGGTGCCGCAGCGCAGCCCGCCGCGACAGTGCCAAACCGACGTAGGCAATTGCCTTACATGGCTGGGCAGTGCGGAGCCCCTTAGCGCTTCGGTGTCGGCGAGTTCACCCGAACGAAATACTCCCGAAGGTGGCTGTCGGGGAATGCTTTGCCCGATCCCCCGGCGTAGACCCACAACGTGTCGGGGCCTTCGAAGTTGAAGACCGTGAGGGTGGGCCGCTCCGTGCTCGGATCGACCGCTTCCACCGCCACCTCTCGGGCGGTGCTGCCGAGCTTTCTGTAGGGGTGGACATGGCGCCAACCAGGCATCTGCTGGCGCGTGCCCACGTTGGTTTCATGCTCCCAGGAGGCCAGTTGCTGGGTGAGCGTGGTGGCGGTGAAGGTGAGTGTCTGCCGTCCCATGGACTGGCGAATGAACACCCGGGCGTTCTCGCCCAGGCGTGTGTGTTCTTCGTTGAAACGGAGGGACAGCGCGGCATCCGACTGCCAGCGGCCGATCAGCACGGGGTCGGCATGGGCGGGAGCGGCGAAGACCAGAAGCGACAAGACCAGAAACGCTGAGGCCGGAATCGGCCAGGCGAGACGTGCAGCCGAAAGCGGCGCAGGGCGAGCGCCGCCCCTGCCCAAGAGCCCGAGCGCGACGGTCAGCCTGCTCATGGTCTCGGTGCTCAGCTGTTGGGGGGGAGGTGCGCCAATGCGGCGTAGCCGGCCAAGGCCAGGATCGACAGTGCGATGGCACCGACAAAGCTGGTGCCGAGCACGTACTTGAACGACAGCAGAAAAGCCAGCGGCACGAGAAAGACCGCGGCCGATCCAGCCACCATGCCTGCGACCACACTGCCGACCAGCCCCGACAGCAGCGAAAGGGCCGAGAACAGCAGCGTGGGCCGGTCGGCGTGGACCATGCGTGCCGCCAGCCACACCGGCGCAGACAACAGTGCAACGAAGGCGAGAAAGCCGAGCAGCGCGGGCAGGCCGGTGCTGTTGATGACGGTCATGGCAGGCGTCGATCAGGCTTTGGGCAACACGGTCACCCACAGCGACGTGCCTGTGGCGATGAGCCCGAACAGCCGGTCGATGTTGGGGTGCTTGCCGGCGTTGAGCCGAGCGTCCTCACTGTGCTCGGCGTACAGGCGCACGCCTTCTGCGGCCGCTTCAGGCGTGATGTGGCCGAAACGCTCGGCCAGTGCGGCATATACCGCCACCGAGCCGGCCTGGCCGGGCTTGTTCTCGAGTGACGCCACCAGCGCGCCGCTGGCGTCACGCAGCTGGAGGCCGCTCAGGTGGGCGATGGAGGGGAGCTGCTGGAGGTTGTCTGCGAAGGCCATGGTGTCGGGCAGGAAGCGTGAAACGCGAATGGCCGCGATTGTGCCTGGGCCGGCAGGGCTCAACGTCCGCGCTCCATCCCCCTTTTGATGGATCCGCCGCAACAAAAAGCGCCCCCTGGCTCAAAGCCAGAGGGCGCCCGAGTCACGTTGCGTGAGGGTAACGCCGTGATCAGGCTCCGCCCATGCGGACCTCTTTTTCCTCACCGAGGTCGGTCGGTGGCTTGCCGGTGATGGCGGCCTTGGCCATGGCGAACAGCTGCACCAGCTTGCTCGACTTCACATCCCAGAAGTTGGCGTGGCTGATCTTCACCTCGACCAGTGCCAAGTCGGGGTCGGTGACACCGCCCGGGAACCAGGCTTCGGTCGCCTTGTTCCAGAGCTCTTGCTTCTTGGTCAGGTTGTCGACCACGGCGGCGCGGCCGGAGACGGACACGTAGCTGTCGTCGCCTGGGTCGGCGTAGACGATGTTCACTGACGGGTCGGCGCGCAAGTCGGCCACGGTTTCGTTCTTCAGCGACATGAAGAACCACAGGCTCGAGTTTTCATCGAGCTGCGAGTTTTGCGTGGTCATCGGGCGCGAATGCAGATGGCCGTTGGCATGGCGCGTGGTGAACATCGCGAACTTGATGTCTTCGATCAGTTCCCACAGGGTTTCGCGGTCTTCGTTGCGTTGGTCGGTCATGGTGTTCCCTTTCAATTCGCTGTGGCGCGAAGGATGCCGTCGCCACGAACATCCATTGCAGCAGGGTGCGGGGGATCGGGGTGTCGGGAAGGTCCGAGGATCGCTGTAGGACGTGACCGGCTTTGCCCGCCGTGGGTCAAGCTCGCCGAGCCGTGCCGTTTCTGCTTTAAGCTGGAGCCCCCGCTGACTCGGTGCCCTGCCATGCCCCTTTACGAAAACGCCCGTCTGGCCCGACGCAACCTGCAGATCCTGTCCGATGGCAGCGAAGTGCTGCTGCACCTGCTCCACGGCGAGGCCGGTGACACCGGCCGCAAGTGCATCCACCGCATGCACCTTGACCGCGCTGGCATCGCACGCTCCGACATCGTCTACTTCTACGACACCACGGTGCCAGAGTCGGTCGTCGATGCCGATTTCCAGGTGCTGTGCAAGCCGGGCATGGTGCAGGTGGGCCAGCTTCACCACACGGAGTCGCTGTTCAACCGCATGCACCGGTCGTTCCGGAATACATGAGCGGCAACACCTGAGCCGCCCATGACGGCCGCCGCTCAGGCCTGCCAGACCCCGTAGCCTTGCTCGCGCAGGCCGATGGCCAGCTCGACTTCCATGTCGCGCGCGCCGTCGTAGGGCATGGGGTTGTAGACGGCATAGAGCTGCGGCAGCAGCCGCAGGCCGAAGTCGAGCACGAAGCGGTTGGCCTGGATGCCGGCCTTGTGCTTGTCGAACCGCACATCCGGATCGAGCCCCGTCATGCCCACGTACACGAAGGGCATGCCCAGCCTGTAGTCGGGGTTGGCCTGCCGAAAGCGTGCACTGTTCCACACCCGGTCGTCGAGTTCGACGACATAGACGCTGTAGTGGTGACGGGCTGAGCGGCGGGCCATGAAGGAAACGGGGGTGATAGCAACCGTTGGAAGTGCGCTGGCGGTGAGGAAACAGGAAGCTGTGTGAAGTAGGCCACGTCTGCTCCGCACTTCACTCAAGCGCGCTCGCAAATGGACGAATACAGTGACTACGCCAGCAGCCACAGGATTCTCATGCCACACGCCGCCACTGTCACCGACTCCGCCAGCCTTCGCCAGCAACTCATGGCCCCCAACCCCATGCAACGTGTGGTGGCCCTCCACACGCTGGAAGTTGAGGCCGAGTGCGGCACCGCCGACGACCGCTCGGCCGTGGCCCATGCGGCGGCCAAGTTCGCTGCCCGCGGCATCCCGTTTTATGCCATCAACGACCCGCACTACAGGGCCTGGGTCGGCAAGGCGGTGGACTACTGGACGCGTCTCAAGGGCAACGCCAGCTACGCTTGATTTCGAGGGGCTGCCGCGACAGCCCTCAGCGACTGCAAGCAGCGTTTCCTACAATGGTGGTTGCGCCCCGCCGGGGACACACCTCCCCCGGGACGCCATGCCAGACGCTCTGCCCCCCTCTCTTGTTGCCGCGCCCGCCGTTTCACGCGGGGCGGACACCACCCCCGCCGAGCAGTTCCTGCACGCCGTGCAAGCCAGCCTCGACGACGGGAGCTTTGCCAAGCTCATCCTCGCCAAACACCGCGGTGCCGAGCCCACGCTCAAGCGCGTGGCCGTGCGGCCAGTGACGCTCAAGGGCGAGGCCTGCCTGAGCTTTGTCGCCAGCCACACCACCAAGGACATCACGCAGAACCTGCCGCGCGCCGAAGGCCTGCGTCAGCTCGCTGAGTTGATCGACAGCAGCTTCAGCCACGCTCACCTGCTCACCGCCAGCGCCGAGGTTCAGCTGCTCATCAGCAAGAAGGGCAAGCAGACGCTGCTGCGATCGGCTGCCGCCCACGTGCCTGTGGCCGACGACGCCCACAACCGCGAAAAGCACCGCTGGATCGACCAGGGCCGGCCCTTCCTGCAGGCCCTCGGCGTGACCGATGCCCAAGGGCAGGTCGTGCCGTCGATGTCGCGCAAGTGGAAGCAGATCAACAAGTTCGTCGAGGTGTTCTCGGGTGCGCTGAGCGCCACACCGCTGGCCAAGTCGGACCGGCCCGTGCACGTGGTCGATTTCGGCTCGGGCAAGGGCTACCTGACCTTTGCCATTCACGACCACCTGCGCCACACGCTCGGTCTGCAAGCACGCGTGACGGGTGTGGAGCTGCGCCAGGACATGGTGCGCCTGTGCCAACGCGCTGCGGCAGCCGTGGGCGCAGAGGGCCTGCGCTTCGACGAGGGCGACGTGCGCAGCTACACCCCCGAGGCGATCGACGTGATGATCGCGCTGCACGCCTGCGACGTGGCAACCGACTACGCCATCCACCTGGGGCTGCGCGCCGGTGCCTCGGTCATCCTGTGTTCGCCGTGCTGCCACAAGCAGATCCGGCCGCAGCTGATGTTGCCCAAACCCCTCGGCCCGCTGCTACAGCACGGCGTGCACCTGGGCCAGGAGGCCGAGATGCTCACCGATGGATTGCGGGCGCTGCTGCTGGAGGCGGCCGGCTACGACACTCAGGTGTTCGAGTTCATCTCGCTGGAGCACACCAACAAGAACAAGATGATCCTGGCCGTGAAGCGCAACTACGCCGGGCCGGCCGAGGAGGTGCTGGCGCAGATCCGCGAGCTCAAGGCCTTCTACGGGATCAAGGAACACTGCCTGGAGACGCTGCTCGCTGCCGATGAGGCTTGAGCGGTGCCGAGTCGGGCGTGGCGCTTTGGCTTGGGATCTCGGGCACGGGGGGAACATCGCACCCCGCGCGGGAGCCGAAGGTGTGGGCATAGACCCAGGTGAATTCGGCCCCGAGCAAGAAGATCTGCGCGGAGTAGTACACCCACAGCAACATCACCGCCAGCGACCCCGCGGCGCCGAAGGCCGAGGTCACACCGGCGCGGCCGATGTACAGCCCGATGAGGAACTTGCCCACGGTGAACAGCAGCGAGGTCACGGCCGCGCCCACACCCACGTCGCGCCAGGCCACGCGCACCCGCGGCATGAACTTGTAGATCATCGCGAAGATGGTGGTGGTGAGCACGAAGCCCACGGCGAGGTTCACGCTCTGGGCGAGCGTGGCCCAGCCGCCGAACATCGGCGACCACCATTTCTCGAAGGCCGACAACGCAGCGCTCAACAGCAGCGACACCATCACCAGGAAGCCCAGCCCGAGGATCATGCCGATGGACAGCAGCCGTGCGCGCAACAGGCTCCAGAGACCGCCGGTCGGTCGGGCGGGCGCACGCCAGATACGGTCGAGTGCGCTCTGCAGCTCGGCGAACACGGTGGTGGCACCCACGAGCAGCACCACCATGCCGATGAGGGCGGCAATGGCACTTTCACTGGGTTTGCTGACGCTCAGCAGCAGGCCTTCAACGGCCGCGGCGCCTTGAGTGCCCATCAGACGCTCGAGCTGGTTGAACACCTCGCCTCGCGCTGCGTCTTGCCCGAACACCATGCCTGCCACCGACACCACGATCAGCAGCAGCGGGGCGATGGAGAACATCGTGTAGTAGGCGAGGGCCGCACCCATGCTGGGTGCGTAGTCGTCACTCCAGGATGACACCGTTTGGCGGACCAGCTGCCACAGCGTGGCGAGCGACAGCGCTGGTGGCGCCGAGTCGTTCACGACAAGGAAGGGGCTTCCACGTCAGGAAGCAGTTGCGTGTCAATGTATTCGTCAGCCGTGTCGCGCTGAGGTGTGACATGGCACAGGCGATAAGCCACGCTGCATTGAAGGACGAGCACGAGCATGTGTTTGATGGACATGGTGTTTTTCCTTGATGAAGCACCCGCGCAATGCGCGGGGAGGAAGGCACTCAGCGTACATGCAGCCCGATGAACCGCGCGTGGGCCGCGGGCGGCGTTTCGCGTGGGGATCGTCTGACAGGGCATCTACCTAGTGTCTTGGCTCGCAGTTTTCGTGCATTAGTTGGCAAAGTCAAGGGGTGATCACCCCTGCAAGGGTTTGCCCGGCACCTGCACCTGCGGCGTCAGCCCTGTGCGCGTTGGTGCGCACGCGGTTCACGACCGACTCGACCTCCAGCAGGAAGTCTTGGTAGCGGATGGGTTTGGTGACATAGCCGTCGCACCCGGCCTCGCGCATGATGTCGGCATCGCCCTTCATGGCAAACGCCGTGAGCGCGATCACCGGCACCTCTCGGGTGGCCGGATCGGCGCGCAGTGCCCTTGTGGCGGCCAGCCCGTCCATGTCGGGCAGCTGGATGTCCATCAGGATCAGATCCGGCTTTTCCTTGCGTGCGAGTGCGAGGCCTTTCGCGCCCGTCTCGGCCTGCATGGCCTCGTGCCCGGCGCGCTGCAGAATGGTCACAGTGAGCAGCATGTTCACCGGAGAGTCTTCGATGACGAGGATGCGCAACATCAATCAGAAGAATGAAAGGCGCGCGAACGGAGACCTCTGCGCCTGCTGCGAGGTGCAGCAGGGCGGAGGGATCGAGCCTGAAGGCCGGGCGGGCCATGACATGGGGGGCATCCTGAGCAGCGTGTCTTGTCGAACGCAAGGCATCGCGCAGCGAAGTTTGCGCGATGCCGTTGTCGATGTGCAGCTGTGAAGTCTTACAGGGTGAAGACCTCAGGCCACCGACACGCGCCGCTGGGTCAGGCCACGGTTTGGTCCAGATCGGTGTGCGCCGAGATCTCGCGCAGGGCGGTGTCCACGTCGCCGCGTTGGCGTGTGGCCAGATCGCCCAGCGACACGATGCCGATGATCTCCTTGTCGCGGCTCAGCACCGGCAGGCGGCGCACCTGCGCGTCACCCATCAGTTTCAGCACGTCGTCGATCTGGTCGTCTTCGGCACACGACAGCGTCTGGGCGCTCATGATCTCGGCGACCGGGGTGGTGCTCGCGTCGCGTCCCAGTGCAATGGCACGCACGGTGATGTCACGGTCGGTGACGATGCCGCGCAGCGCCACGCCGTCGTAGACGGGCAGGGCGCCCACGTTCAGCTGGGACATGAGCTGGGCCGCCCGTTGAACCGTTTCATCAGGGCGAATCACCACGACGTTGCGGGTGATGACTTTGGAAATGGTGGGCATGAGGTGCTCCTGAAGTTTGTCGAAAGTGGCGTTGTGGCTGTGCGCTGGACACACGGTACAGTTTGAAGACGACACTGGAATGAAGCCCGAGGGTAGACACATGCCCGGGTTGCGTCAGTCGGTGAGGGGCGTCGTGCGCTGTAGGCGCACTCCCACACCGGCGTGGTTGCTTGTTTGCCTTGCCCTGGACTCCTCATGAATCTGCGTTTGGCTCTCTATACCCTTGCCGGGCAGCACAAGCTGCCAGGCCCCACCGTCGCCCAGTTGGAGCGGGTGGCCGGCCTCACGGGTGAGCCCGAACCCGTGGCCCGGGTGCTGCCGCTGGGTGCCGCGCTGGTCGGGGCCGGCCTGGGGGGCTTCGGGGTGATCCTCTGGGTCGCCGCCAACTGGAGCGACTTCGGTCGCACCGGCCGTTTCGCACTGCTGCAATTGCTGGTGCTGGCCGCCTGTGCCGGCGCTTGGGGCCGGCCAGCCGCGCGGGCGCCGCTGGGTCTGGTGGCCCTGCTGGGCATCGGGGCCTTGTTCGCCTTTTTCGGGCAGACCTACCAGACGGGTGCAGATGCCTGGCAGCTGTTCGCGCTGTGGGCCGTGCTGGCACTGCCACTTGGCCTCGGCGTTCGCAGTGACGTGGTCTGGGTGCCTTGGGTGTTGGTGGTCATGACCGGCCTGGGGCTGTGGACGTCGACCCAGCTCGACCACCGCTGGTTCAAGGCCGGCAATGATGCACTTGGCGTGTGCATGCTGGTCTGGACCGTGAGCGGCTTGCTCACGCTCGCGGCCCGGGCGTTCCCGCGGTTCACCGGCGCAGGCCTGTGGTCGGTGCGCACGGCCACCACCTTCCTGGTGTTCAACGTCGGGGTCGCGGCGTTCGGCGCGCTGTTCAACCATGGGCTGTCGATGCTCTATCCTGCTGGATTGCTGCTGCTGGCGGCGGCGGCCGTGGTGCTGGTCAAGCCCCGCTTCTTCGACGTCTATGCGTTGAGCCTTGTGGCGTTGGCGCTCAATGTGTTGATCACGGGGGGGCTGGCGCGCTTGCTGTTCTCTGCCCTCAAGAACTGGAACGACGGGGGCCTGATCCTCGCACTGCTGGTGCTGGGGCTGGTGCCTGCCGGCATGCTGGGGTTGTCGGTGCGGGCGATCCTGAAGCTGTCGCGCGAGCACAAGGTGATGGAAGCGCAGGCTGTTGAAGGAGCGGCTGCATGAGCACCCCCATCCCCACCTCCGCCGCAAGCCCAGCTCCAATCTCAAGCGCGCCGCATCCACTGCTCGCCACGGCGGTGGCGCAAGGCCTGTTGCCCGACACGGCCACCTGGCCCGAAGACAACGAGCGCCCCTGGCCAGTCACGCTGCTCACCGGCTTTGGCGCGTGGCTGGCGTTCTGGCCGCTGTGTGGCCTCGTGGCCCTGCTCTTCGGCCAGGCCGTGTACAACAACGCCGGCATCTACGTGCTGGGTGTGTTCGTCCTGGGCAGTGCGGTGGCCGTGCTGCGCCAGACCGATGTCGGCCTGTTCATCGAACAAATGGCCGTGCCCGCTCTGATGGTGGGGGCGGGCTGCATCGTGTTCGGCCTGGTGCGTGACCTGGACGACGCCAAGATACTGCCGGTGCTGCTGCTGGCTCTCGTGCTCACCGTGGCCCTGCTGGTGCGACGGCCCTGGCTGGAGATGCTGCTCGGCGCATTCTGCTGCGGCATCGTGGCCTTGCTGTTGTCACCCGCCTATTGGTATCCGCGGTGGAATGGCATCGGCCAGTTCGCGCTGTGGCTGCCGGTCCACCTGGTGCTGGGCGCGTGGGTGGCCGGCTGCCTGCTGCAGCTCATCCTGCCGCCACGCGCCGCCGCCCTGTTGGAGACCATGGGCGCGGGCTGGTTGGCCGTGGTGCTGGTGATGCTGGCGTGGATCTCCGGCAGCACCTTTCTGGTCGGAGGCGCCTTGGGCGGATTCGGGCTTGGGGCGGGCACGGGCCTCGAAGACACCTCGGCCCTCGCGCTCACCAAGCCGGTGGTGAGCGCGGGGCTCGTGGCGCTGGCGGCCGTGGTGGGCAGCAAGGCCTGGCCCGCGCTGCGCCAACCCTGGCTCGCCGGACCTTGGGCGCTGGCCATGGGCCTTTCCTGGTTCTTGCCCACGCTGGGCGGTGTGATCCTGGCGCTGGTGATTGCCGTCACCACCCACCGCTGGCGCCTGGCGTCGCTCGCCGGTCTCGCGGCGGTGTGGATCATCGGCAGCTTCTATTACCTGCTCGCCTGGCCGCTGGCCACCAAGGCGGTGGTGCTGGTCGGCGGCGGCGTCGGTCTGGCGGGTATCGCCTGGTTCACCCATCGTCAGCGCAGCCGTGTGGCTGCGGGCTTGCCGCCGGCCGCACCGGCCTGGGGAACACTCGGCACGAGAGGCCGCGCTGCGCTCGGCATCCTGTTGACGGCGGGGCTCACGCTCGCCGTGGCCAACGGCGCCATCTGGCAGAAGGAGCAGCTCATTGCCCAAGGCCAGAAGGTGTATGTGCCGCTGATGCCGGTCGACCCGACCTCGCTGATGCAGGGCGATTACATGGCACTGCGCTTCATCACGCCGTGGGCCCTGACCGGGATGGGCTATCCGCAATCGTATCGGGGTGAACGGCCTTTCGTCGTCGCCACCCGCGATGCGCGCGGCGTGGTCTCGCTGCTGCGCGTCCAAGACGATGCAGAGGCCCTGGCCCCCGGTGAATTCCCCATTCAACTTACCCGCAAGGGTGGCGACTGGGTGCTGGTCACCGATGCCTGGTTCTTCAAACAAGGGGATGCGGCGCGTTTCGAACTGGCGAAGTTCGGCGAGTTCCGCGTCATGCCCGACGGACGGGCTCTGCTGGTCGGCATGGCCGACGCCGAACTCCGGCCCATCGAACCCTGAGCACACCATGACCTCCACACTCGACAACTTGATCGATGCCCTCGTCGCAGCTCGCGGCGACGGACCACCGGTCGATGCCGCGCGGTTCGCCCACGTGATCACCAACGCCGACGACGCCTACCTCGTGCAAACCGCCGTGGCCAACGAACTCGACTGGTTCGGCGACCAGCCCGCGCGGCATTGGAAATCCGGCGGGCCCTCGCGCGGCGCGCTGCTCACCCACTCGCCGCTGCCGCCAGCACGCGTGTGGACGAGCCCGACCGTGGTGTCCTGGTGGCCATTCGTTCAGCGCGGGGTCGAAGCCGAAATCGCGCTTCGCCTGGGTGAGGCGGTGGACGCCGAGCGCGCCGAAGGACTCGACTTCGACAGCGCCCTGCTGCTGGTGGACGCCATGGCCGTGTCCATCGAACTCGTGGCCTCGCGCTGGCAGCAGGCCTTTCAGGCACCGCCGCTGCTGCGCCTGGCCGACCTCCAATCGCACGCGGCGCTGGTGCTGGGCGACTGGCAGCCGTTCACCCCGCGCGACTGGACCACCCAGCGCTGCCGCGTGCGCATCGGCCCGCGCGAGACCGAGTTGGTGGGCACTCACGCCTGCCAGCATCCCGGCTGGGTGCTGGCCGACTGGCTGCGTCACGCCACGCGCGAAGGGCCGTTGCCCGCCGGTGCGGTCGTCACCACGGGAACCTGGTGCGGCATGCTACCGGCTGAGGCGGGCGAGCTGGTGGAGGTGACGTTCGAAGGCATCGGCCACGCCGCCGTGCATTTTTAAGAGCCTCCGCCCCGCGGCGGCCCATAGGTGCGCTAAGCATATGAGTCATCGTTCTTTGGCGGCTGCGCCCTGGGGCCTCACACTCCAGGCCGGGGGCACAGCGGTTATGCTCCCAGGTTGGCCGCCAGCCAACCCGCCCGACTCGGGCGTCCCCGGCGTGCACCGGGCCTTGCCCCCGCACGCCGCGGCTACTTTCCCTTTCCGCCACGACCATGAGCAATTTCTACGAATCCAAAGTGCTGAGCGTCCACCACTGGACCGACCGGCAGTTTTCGTTCACCACCACGCGCGATCCGGGCTTCCGCTTCCAGAGCGGCCAGTTCACGATGATCGGCCTGCCCGTGGACGGCAAGCCGCTGCTGCGCGCCTACAGCGTGGTGAGCCCGCACTGGGAAGAAACGCTCGAGTTCCTCAGCATCAAGGTCGACAACGGCCCGCTCACCTCGCGCCTGCAGCACATCCAGGTCGGCGACACCGTGCTCATCGGCCGCAAGGCCTCGGGCACGCTGCTCACGCAGAACCTGCTGCCCGGCAAGAACCTGTACCTGCTGTCCACGGGCACGGGCCTGGCACCTTTCATGGCCATGATCCGCGACCCCGAGGTCTATGAGCTGTACGAGAAAGTCATCCTCGTGCACGGTTGCCGCCAAGTGGCCGAGCTGGCCTACGACAAGGTCATCACCGAAGAGCTGCCCGCCAACGAGTTCTTCGGCGAACAGGTGCAAGGCAAACTCATCTACTACCCCACCGTCACGCGCGAAGCCTTCCGCAACCAGGGCCGCATTCCGGTGCTGCTCGAAACCGGCAAACTCACCAAGGACATCGGCCTGCCCGACGTGAGCCTCGAGAACGACCGCTTCATGCTCTGCGGCAGCCCCGAGATGCTCAAGGACAGCAAGGAGTTCTTCGAAAAGCTCGGCATGACCGAAGGCAACATGAGCCACCCCGGTCACTACGTGATCGAGCGAGCCTTCGTAGAGAAATGAGGCCCCCCAGTCGTGCTCCGCACTCCTGCCCCCAGGGGGCGCCCGCCTGGCGGCCTGGCAAAGCCAGATCCGCGGGCTCTGGGCAATGCGCTTCGCTCTAGACTCCTTTGCCCGCGACTCACCGCGCCTCGTCGTAGGCTTCAGTTCAAGCATACAAGGGGCTGAGCCCGGACTTGAACGTGTTCATGTCGGGCGAAGGGTTGAGCTTCGGCTCAACGCGGCCTGCAGTCGCGGGTCGTGACTTCACAGGCACTTCTCATTGCGGCGCTATAAACGTGGAAGCCCTTCTTCCCCGAACCGCGCCGCGCCCATGAACATCCCCCTTCCCACGTCCATCGCCACCCTCGACACCATCCTGCCGCAAGAGCCGCTGCTGATGATGGGTGCGGGCCCGGTGCCCATTCCGCACAAGGTGGCCCACGCCAACTCCATCGTCATCAACCACTTGGGCGAGGTGATGAACAAGGTGATCGAGCAGGTCAAGGCCATGGGGGCGTACGTCTTTCAGACGCGATCCAAGCACGTGCTCGGCGTGGCGGGCCCGGGCTCGGCCGCCATGGAGATGGCCATCTGCAATCTCGTGGGCCCGGGCACGCGTGTGCTGTCGGTCTGCAACGGCTACTTCAGCCGGCGCATGTCCGAGATGGCCACACGGGTGGGTGGGGAGGTGGTCGTGATGGACGTGCCCGACAACCAGG
>JBEGTX010000130.1:0-10342 GCA_041179165.1 Pseudomonadota bacterium
AATCAAGTCACGCACGTGAGGTGCGGCGCGCACGTTGATGTTTGTAGAGGCTTGCATGGTCGACTCCAAAGTGGCTTGGCGGCTTCACTTTAGGGGCTCGTGCGCACATTGTCAACACACCACCCCGACGGGGTCAATCATTGGCCCCCCTGTCATCGTCCTTTCAAGCGAGGCCACAGCAGGTTCAACGCCAGTCCCCCCATCACGAACGCGGTGGCTGCGAGCTTCCAGGCCGGCATCGACTCGCCCACCCACAACGCTGCAGCCGCCATGCCGAACACCGGCACCAGCAATGACAGCGGCGTGACGACGGCCACGGGGTACCGCGACAGCAGCCACCCCCACACCGCGTAGCCGAACAAGGTGTTGGCCCAGGACTGCCAGAGCACGGCCACCCAGGTGCCCCAGGGTGCGTGGACCACGCTGTGGGCCATGAGGGCCTGGCCCTCGATCGCCCAGGAGAGCGCCAGCAAGGGCGGCACGGCAAATGCGCTGCCCCACACGACATAGGCCAGCATGTCCACCTGCCCTGCCTGGCGCGAGGCCATGTTGCCGCCGGCCCAGCCCAGCGCAGCCAGCAGCACCATGGCCAGACCCAGCGGCGTGGTCGTGCCATCGGTGTGCCAGACGATGATGCCCATGCCGACGGCGGCAATGAGCATGGCCACGCCCTGATAAAGCGCAAGCTTCTGCCTCACCACCATCATCGCCATGCCGATGCTGAAGAACACCTGGGTCTGGATGACGAGCGAGGCCAAGCCTGGAGAGATGTGACCCTGCATGGCGGAGTACAGCAGGCCGAACTGCATCATCCCGATCAAGAGACCATAGGCGGCCAGGTTGCGCCAGGGCACCTCAGGACGGCGGAGAAAGAACAAGGCCGGCAACACGGCAAACGCAAACCGCAGGGCGGCCAGCAGCAAGGGCGGCAGGTGATCGAGTGCCAGGCGAACCACTGAAAAGTTGCCGCCCCAGATGGCGACCACCGCCAGCGCAAGCAGGAAGTGCCGCAGGCTCAGCGAGTTCGGCATCGCGGGCGACACGACCGAGGTCATGGGCTTGACGACGCGGAGGTGGCACGCCTCGCGGCGCGAAGCCTCGCGCTCACGGCCCCGGCCGCGCCATCACCACGTGGATGTGGGCAAAGCGGCCCTCCACGCTGTCGGCCACGCTGAAATGCGCGCCGTGCCAGTGGATGCCGTCGCCCTGCTCGGCATCACGCGCCAGCTCGGCCGTGAGCCATTCGCCGAGCGTGGGAGCCTCATGCGGCGGCAGCGGAAGCTGCAGAAAGTGAAAGGCTTCGGCCAGCGGCTGACCGGCGTCGACCGTCATGCGGCCTTGCACGGTCGGCTGCGACACCAGCGCCTCCGGCGGCGGCGCCACCACCTTCAGCCAGCGGGCCACAACGCCCAGCGTCGTTCCCTGCAGCAGCAGCGACGCCAGCACCACGCCGAACGCCACGTTGAAGAACTGATAGCTGCCAGGCACTTGCTCCAGCATCGGGAACAAGGCCAACACGATGGGCACCGCCCCGCGCAAGCCGACCCAGCCCATGAACACCCGTTCGCGTCGTGGAAAGCCGAGCGGCGTGAGGCACAGCCACACGGCCACGGGCCGGGCCACGAACACGAGCGTCAACACCACGGCCAACGTGGGCCACAGCGCCTCGAGCATCTGGTGCGGCGACACCAGCAAGCCCAGCAGCAAGAACATGCCGGCCTGCGCGGCCCAGGCAAAACCGTCCAGCGCCGACGACGCCGCATGCGCCGCCGCTTCGGCCAACGCACGGACACGCACGCCGTACAGGTAGACCGCGAGGAAGCCCGATCCTTCCAGCAGGCCCGAGGTGGCGAACACGACCAGACCGGCCGACAGGATCATCAGCGACACCAGCCCGCCGTTGCCTGCTGTGAGCGTGAGCTTGCGCAGCAGCCATGACACGGCCCAGCCGCCCGCCAATCCGACCAGGGCACCGAAGCCGGCCTGTTTGACCAGCAGCACCAGCGCAGACAACAGCCCCGCATCGGTCTTGATGGTGGCGATGAGCGCGAGGGTGAGGAAGACGGCCATGGGGTCGTTCAGGCCCGACTCCATCTCCAAGGAGGCCGACACCCGCTCGTCGAGCCGCACACCGGCATGGCGCAGCACCGAAAACACCGCCGCCGCATCCGTCGAGGCCACGATGGCCCCCAGCAAGAGGCCGTAGCGCCAGTCGACCTTCATCACCAGCATGGCCACGGCGCCGACCATTGCAGCCGTGAGTGCCACGCCCACGGTCGCCAGCAGCAGCGCAGGCTTGAACCCCGCCTTCACCGTGCTCATCCGGGTGCTGATGCCACCCTCGATGAGGATGATGGCGAGCGCCGCGTTGCCCACCCAGGCGGTCAGCACGGTGTTGCCGAAGCGCACACCGCCCGGGCCGTCGACCCCGGCCAGCATGCCGGCAATGAGGAACACGAGCAGGAACGACAACCCGAGCCGGGCCGACACGACGCCGGCCGTGAGGCTGAAGAACACCAGCAGGCCGCCGGCGAGGAGAAAAAGGTTCAAGGTGTGCATGCGAGCGGCACCTTAGCAGACCCCTGGCTGGCCTGAAGTAGGACAGCACGCTCACCCCTCTGGCAACATTCAAAACCACCCTCTGCGCCAGAGGCAACACCGTGGTTCAGACCATCGAGACCGCACCCAGCTGGCGGCGGGCCGACACCGCCCGGGGTGCCGCCCGCGAACCGGCCGGCACCGCCAGCCACAGCACGGCCACCAGCCCGAGCACCGGCAGGTTCTTGACCAGCGGGCCGCAGTGGTCGATGGTGAGCTCGGGCATGTTGAACGCCGCCGTGGCGGTGTAGCCGATCACGGCCGCCAGTTGCACGGCGAACACCAGCGGTGCAGGCCGCCACAGTGTCCACGCCCCGATGCCCAGATTGAGCGTGCACGAGAACAGCATGGCGATCTGGGCCGCACGACCTTCGAGGCCGCAGCGAGCCAGCAGGTTCATCACGCCCGAGGCCTCGGGCAACAGCAGCGTGATGACGGCGGTGTAGATCCACATGAAGGCCAGCGCTGCGCGCAGCGTACCCTGCACCAGCGGGCTCAGTTGCACGCGCAGGTCCAGCATCGGCTCCGGCGCGGTGACCGCCAGGCCATGGGCCAGGTTGCAGGGCGCACGGCCCAGCAGCAGCGGTGCGTGGTTGTGGGCCGGCACGCTGCCGCGGTCGAGCAAGGCGATGGTGTCGCGGCAGAACACCTTTTGCGGCAGGAGCTCGGCCGCCCAGGCGCCGAGCTTCATCAGCGTCAAGGGCACCGGCAGCCAGAGGGCGGCAGGCAGACCGAGGGCATGGCGGTAGTGGGCCAGCATGTCGCGGTAGCTCAGCGCCTGTTCGCCACCCAGCTCGAACACGGCCCGCGGCGCCTCGGCCTGCTCGAGCAGGCGAGCGACGGTTTCAGCCAGCTCGAACACATGAATGGGTTGAACCTGTTGGCCGCCCAGGCCCGGCAGGCTGATGACGGGCAAGCTGGCCAGCGTGGCGAACAGCGCCGCACTCTGGCTGTGCGGACCGTAGACCAGCGACGGCCGCAGCACGGCCCATTCGAGAGAGGTCGCGGCGAGTGCGTCATCGGCCTGCAGCTTGCTGTGCAGGTAGGGCGTGGCAAGCGCCTCAGCGCTGTCGCTCACGCCGAGTGCCGAGATCTGCACCACGCGGCGCACGCCGGCCAGGGCCGCGCCACGGAACAGCTCGGTGGGGCCGTTGGCATGGATGCGTTCGAACGACTGGCCGCGCGACGGCATGAGGATGCCCACGCAGTTCACGACCGCTTCGATCTGATGAGCCCGCAGCCGGTCGGCCCATTCGGCCGGTGCCACGCTGTGCGCGTAGTCGATGGGCAGGCTGTGGCGCGTGACCGGCACGCCTCGGGCGCCCTCCACCACCTGATGCCCACGCGCCCGCAGCGCCGACACCACGGCCCGGCCCACACATCCGCTTGATCCACACACCAGCACTCTCATGGCAATTCCTTCAACGACGCTCACAGACGGTCATACACAGACCTGGCCTTCACGGGCACGGTGCACCGATTCGGCCTGATCTTCCAGCGCTTGCAAGACCTCGCGTGGCGGCAGCGCTGCAGGCACCGTCACGTTCCACACCCACCCCAGGCGCTGCAACACGCTCAGCACCCACCAGCCCGGATCGGCCTGGCCTTCATACAGTCCCAGACGGGCCGAACCCGGAAACGCGTGGTGGTTGTTGTGCCAGCCTTCACCGAAGGTGATGAGGCCGCAGCCCCGCACGTTGTAGCCCTGCACGCCGGCACCCTCCACATGCCAACTGCGATGACCGCCGCGGTGGGCGAAGTGGCCGACCAGCCAGTGGCCTGTGAGGCTCACCACCACGCGCAGGCACACGCCCCACAGCACCCAGCCCACCCCGCCGAGCGCGCCCAGCACCAGCACCCAAGGGAGTTGCTGCCACATCCAGCTGCGCTCGATCGCCATGAGCACGCGGTCGTTCGCCAGTTCGGGCGGAGCGTCGAAACGCGGCGGGTGGTCGAGCTCGATGTCGCAGTGCAGCTGCCACCAGGCGTCACGCCAGAACGAGCTGCGGTGCGCGAAGTAGTCGTGGCAATGCGGTTGGCGCTGCGCCCAGTCGCGCAGGTCGTGCGTGCGCATCATGCCCAGCGGGCCGGCCATCCCGACCATCGTGCCCAGGTACACGAAGAAACGCTCCATCCAGAGCGGGCAGTCGTAGCTGCGGTGAATGAGGCGGCGGTGCATGCCCAGCGAGTGGCCGAGGCAAAGGGTGACGGCCGTGCTGACCAGAAACACCAGCAGCCCCGACAGGCTCGCGTAGCGCGTGACTGCCAGCACGCCGCCCGCGGCCATCGCCAACCAGAACAGCGACTTCAGCGGCGACCACACCACCCGGCCATCGACCGGATTGCTGTTGCCAGTGGCGGTCATGGTGGGAACGTCGTTGCGCATGAAGGGCTCCGGTCAGACGGGAGGTTGCTCGTGGCGAGGCGGCATGGCGCATGTCTCTTGCCTGCATTGACCCTGGCTGCACTGGCTCATCTGCCGAGCCAGGCGCTGTGCGCGCCGCCCGCGAACCATCTGAATCAGTGGACCGAGGGCCCGCGACACCGTGCTGCGGTGTCGCGCAAAGACCCGGTAACCCCTGTCGAACAGCGGTCGCAGCGGCCCCCAAGCGGTGGGGCGCAGCACCCACCCCAGGCCCACGGCCTCGTAGGCCAGGCGCAGGACCGCGATGCCGCGTGTCTGCACGCCGTGGGCATCGACCGCATGGATCTCGGCGTTGAGCGCTTCCAGGGTGGTACCGAACGCGGTCGCATCGAACCCTGCTGCGCTGATGTCGATGAGGATCAGGCGACCGTGCACATCGCGCTCGCGCAGCGCGTCCATCTCGAGTGCGCAGACGGCGCAGTTCGCGTCGTACAACAGGGTCAGGGGATAGGCGGGCGTGTGCATGATGAAACCTCGTTCCGGGTCTGGGGCGGCTCAGCGGTCAGGGCGCCTTCTTCTTGGCGGGCTCGGTGTCGCGGCCCAGCAGCTTCTTGATCTTGGCGCCGAGCGTGAGCACCTTGTTGAGCGTGCCGGTGTCCAGGCGCAGCATCTCGTCGCTCCAGGAGGTGAGCGTCTGCAGCAGGGTCAGGGTTTCGCGCACGCGCTGGCGGGCTTGCGGCGGGTCTTGTGCCAGGCCCGGGTCGGCCAGCAGTTCACGCAACACGTCGACCGTGGGTGTGATCTCGCGGCGCTGGCGCTCACGCACGATGGTGCGCAGCAACTCCCACACGTCGGTGGAGGTTTCGAAGTGGTCGCGCCGGTCGTCGGGCAGGTGCACCATCTTCACGAGGTTCCAGCCTTGCAGCTCGCGGATGCTGTTGCTCACGTTGGAGCGGGCCACCACCAGGGTCTCGGCGATTTCATCGGCTGGCATGGGCCGGCCGGTGATGTAGAGCAGCGCGTGGATCTGGGCCACGGTGCGGTTCACCCCCCAGCGGGTTCCCATTTCACCCCAGTGAAGAACGAACTTGGAGAGGGTCGGCGAGAGGTTCATGGCCCCATCGTAGGTTTGACAGTAATTTCTGTCAATACAGAAATTACTGTTTCTGCGAGGCTGGACCTGCAGCCTCTTTTTTGCCTTCCTTTGGCCCTCGTTCGAGCTTGTCGCCCCATCAAGCAGTGACGATCCAGCCTTCCAACGGGTCGATGTCTGCAGGCAATCCGTGGTCCGGCTGCGCCCCAGCCCAGGCCGCCTGCATCAGGCACAGCACGGCATCGAGACGGTCGCCCGAGGCATCGGCCACGAGCGCATCGCGCTGCGCATGGCTCAGGCGAAGCCGCAGGCCGAGGCGGGTGCGGCCCTGCTCCAGCGCCTCAAGCAGGTCCTTGCGGGCTATCAGCCGCTCCGGCGTCTGCCGGGCCTTGTCGTCACTTTTATAGGATCTGTTTCCGATGAGCTCGCGCGCGAGCAGGCCGGGGTAGCCCTCGAGCGCCACTCGGCCCGTGTCGCCGGCCCGCAGCCCGGGCAGGTGCACATCGGCCTCGATCAGCAGCGGCACGCCGGCGTGCATCATGAAGGCCACCGGCGGGTTGACCCATTTCATCGAGGGCGATGAGCCTGCAGGCCCGTCGGTGGCCCGGCGAGCGAACTTCGATCCCACCGGGCGCGCGTCGCAGAAGGCCGCGAACTGCTCGCGGATGTGCTCGCGCGAAAGGCTGCTGTAATACGCCATCAGCGCCGCCCACTCGGTGGGCCAGCCGAGCGCCAGCACGAGTTCGCGCGGCAGGCCGAAGGGAAAATCGAAGGCCCCAACCCACGGCCCGGCCGTTCGAAGCCAGTTGAGCAGGCCGTCGAAACTGCGGTGGGCATCCACGCGATCAAGCTTCACCACGCCAGGGCGCGCCGTCCCGAGGGCGACGGTGATGGGTTTGGCTGCGGTCGGGCGGCTCGTGAAGTCGATGCCCGCCAACAGCAGGACGGACGGCTCTGGAGAGAATTCGGTCATGGAAGGAGTGTGCGGCATGGTCATGCCGGCCGCACAGAGCGGGCCATCGTGGTCCAATCGGGACATGACCGTCCGCCCCACCATCAAGCTCGACCCTGCCGCCGCCCCGCGCGACCCCCGCCGTCCCCGCGTGCGCGGCGCTGCCCCCTTGCCCACCAAGGTGGCTCCCCGCGGCGCCAGCCCGTCGAAGCCGCCGGCCCAGCCTCCGCCGGTGCCCGCCGCGGCGCCAGCCGATGCTGCGGCCACCACCTGGGCGCAAGAGCGCAGCGAACCCCGCAAGGCCTTGCGCAAGGATCCGCCCGGCGAGAAGCGCCAGGCCGCCGAACCTGCTCGCGCACCGGGCACCCGGACCGAGCGCCCTGCCCGCCCCGCCGCCGAAACGCCCACCCGGACAGCGCCGCCCGTGCGCAAGGTGCCCAAGCCCACGGTGAAGATCGACCCCAACGGCCTCGTGCGTTTGTCCAAGCTGCTGAGCGACCGGGGCCTGGCCTCACGCCGCCAGGCCGACGACTGGATCGCCTCGGGCTGGGTGAAGGTCGACGGAGAAGTGGCCACGCTCGGACAGCGCGTGCTGCCAGCACAGGTCATTGAAATCGATCCCCGCGCCAAGGCCGAGACCGGCCGCAGCGGTTCGCTGCACCGCGTGCGCTGAAGCGCTATCCGAGGGCCAGAGCGGCCACGCCGGCCGCGATGCAGCCGGCCCCGAGCAGGCGCATCCCGCGGTCTTCCTCGCCCAGCAAATGCCCGCCGATGAGTGCGGCAAACAGCATCGAGACTTCTCGCGCCGGCGCCACGTGGCTCAATGGTGCCAGACGCATGGCGTACAGCACCAGCATGTAGGCCAGCGGCGCGAGCGTGGCCACCGCCAGCGCGTGGGGCCATTGCTTGTTCCACGAAGCGCGAAACCCGGGCAAATCCCTCAGCGCCGACGGCAGCATGAAGGGCACACGCACTGCGTTGCCGAACACTTCGATGAGGATGGGGGCGATCAGCATCGCCTTTACCGCGTAGCCGTCGACCAGCGTGTAGCTGGCGATCAGGCACCCTGTGGCCGCTCCCCAGGCCAGCCCGGCGCGCACTCTGGCCCGCTGCAAGGGGTCGTGCGCCTTCGCCCACAGCTTCGGCCCTCCGGCAATGAGGAACACGCCACCGGTCACGGCCAGCACCCCGGCCGCACCCCAGAGGGACATCGGCTCGCTCATGAGCACCACAGCCCCGAAGGAACTCAGCAAGGGCCCTGTGCCGCGCGCCACCGGGTACACCACGGTCAGGTCACTGGCTGCGTAACCACGCAGCAGCACGTTGAAGTAGACGAGGTGCAGCGCGCCGCTGGCGGCGATCAGCCCCCACTCGGCCACACCCCAGGCCAGCACCTCGCGCCATCCGGTCCAGACGGCCACGGGTCCCCACAGTGCAAGAACCA
Source organism: Pseudomonadota bacterium (assembly GCA_041179165.1). Lineage (GTDB taxonomy): Bacteria > Pseudomonadota > Gammaproteobacteria > Burkholderiales > Burkholderiaceae_C > Rhizobacter. Next base: position 8,453 of record JBEGTX010000130.1, read on the forward strand.
TCAGCGCGATGATGAGCACGAAGCGGTTGTCGCCGCCTGCCTTTTTGGCAGCGATGTTCCACGCGGCATGAAGCAGCGCGGCCAGCATCACCATGGCCAGTGCCTGCAGAGACATCGAGAAATTCAGGAAACGGGGTGGAACACGGCGATGCACCGAAGCGCACACCAGCATGCATCAGGCGCCGATCGGCAGCCTCACACGGGCATTCTCGCCGATGCGCCTGTTCGAATCATCAAGCACCCGCAACGGGTTGGCGCATGGTGACGAACTCCTCGGCCACGCTCGGGTGGATGCCAATGGTGCGGTCGAGTTCGGCCTTGGTGATGCCCATCTGCACGGCCACAGCGAAACCCTGTATCACCTCGCCTGCATCGGCGCCCACCATGTGCATGCCGACCACGCGGTCGGTAGCGGCGTCGATCACCATCTTCATCAGCGTGCGCTCGGTGCTGTCGCTCAGCGTGTGCTGCAGCGGCTTGAACTCGCTGCGGAAAATGCGCAGCGCGCCGTGTTTCGTTCGGGCGTCGCTTTCACTCAGTCCGACGGTGCCGATGTTGGGGTGCGTGAACACGGCGGTGGGGATGAGGTCGTAGTCGATCGGAGGCCGGCTGGTCATGGCATCCGGCCCGAAGAGGTGGTCGACCAGGCGCATCGCCTCGGCCAGTGCCACCGGGGTGAGTGCCTTGCGCCCGACCAGGTCGCCCACAGCATGGATGCTGGGCACGCGGGTCTGGAAGTTCGCATCCACCGGCACGCTGCCGTCGGCATTGAGCGTGATGCCCACAGCCTCCAGGCCCAGCCCTGCCGTGAACGGCACCCGACCGGTCGCATGCAGCACCGCGTCGGCCAGCAGCGTGCTGCCGTCGCTCAGCGTGAGCTCCTGCGCGCCGCCCACACGGCGGGCAGCGGTGACGGTGGTGCCCAGGCGCAGCACCAGACCCTTCTTCTGCATCTCGGCTGCCACGAAGCGGGCGATGTCGTCATCGAAACCGCGCAGCAACTGCGGACGGCGGTGCACCTGCGTCACCTGCGCGCCGAGGCCGCTGAAGATCGAGGCAAACTCGCACGCGATGTAGCCGCCCCCGATCACCACGAGCCGCCGCGGAAACGGCGTCAGGTCGAACAGGGCGTCGGAGTTCAAGGCCCATTCGGCGCCCGGTCCGGTGGCCGGGGCGGGCCGTCCCCCTGTGGCCAGCAGGATGTGGCGTGCGCTGAACGACTGCTCGCCATCGGCCGTGGTCACCACCACCGAGTTCGGCCCGATGAGGCGCGCCCGGCCGCGCACAAGCTGCACGCCCGCACCGCTCAGCAGGCCGCCGTAGACCCCATTGAGCCGCGCGATCTCCGTGGCGCGGCGTGTGCGAAGGGTGTCCCAGTGGAAGAGGGGCGGCTGAACCTCCCAGCCAAAGCCACGCGCCTGCTCGAAGGACTCGCTGTAGTGCGCGGCATAGCTGTAGAGCTTCTTGGGAATGCAGCCGAGGTTCACGCAAGTGCCACCCAGGGCCGAGTCTTCGGCCACGATGACGCGCGCACCGCCCTGGGCGGCCATGCGGCTGGCCCGCACGCCACCGCTGCCGGCACCCACCACAAACAGGTCACAGTCGAAAGAAGTCATGGCGGCAAAGGCGCAGTGCGCAGGCAGGTCAATGCGGAATCATGCCCTGAGTCGGACCCGTGCGCCGGATCCGCAAGCCATGCCCCCGAAACCCTCACCGGCAAGCGGCGCGTGTGCAATGCCGATGCGCGAGGTATGCTGCCCCTGTCTGGAAGGAGCATTCATGTTCTCGGTCTATGGCATCACCGGCCGGGTGTTCACCGGCACCCTGGAGCAGATGCGCGAGGTCACGCCTGTCGAGCGCATGGCGCGCGCCCGCGCGCTGGCCCCCGTG
>JBEGTX010000131.1:0-3106 GCA_041179165.1 Pseudomonadota bacterium
CGCGAGATCGACCCGCACGTCGAGGTGTTCCAGTCGTTCGGTGCGCGGGTCATGCGAGCCGACGACGCGCTGGTCATTCGCGCCGATCGTCCGCTCCATGCAGTGCAGCACTGGCTCGACTATGCGTCGGTCACCACCACCGAAAACTTCGTGCTCTGTGCCGCGCTGGCGCGTGGCCGCTCCACGCTGATGAATGCGGCCTCGGAGCCGCACGTGCAGGAATTCTGTGCCTTCATGACCGCGCTCGGCGCGTGCATCCAGGGACTGGGCACCTCGCGCCTCACCATCGACGGCGTGGACGAACTCGGCGGCGCCGACTTCACGTTCACCGAAGACTTCCACGAGGTGGTGACGTTCCTCGCACTCGGTGCCATCACCGGGGGGCAGGTCGAGGTGAAGAATTCGACGCCAGAACAGTTCCCGCTGATCGATCGCACCTTCGCCAAGTTCGGCGTGAAGATCGTGCACGAGGGCGGCTGGTCACGCGCCGAAGTCGACGGCCCGCTGCGTGTGCGCGAGCCCTTCACCAGCAACATGCTGCAGAAGATCGAGGCTGCTCCCTGGCCTTACCTGCCGGTGGACCTGCTGCCTATCTTCATTGCCCTCGGCGTCAAGGCCGAAGGCAGTGCCATGTTCTGGAACAAGGTGTATGACGGCGCGATGGGCTGGACGTCGGAGCTGTCGAAGTTCGGCGCCCATGCCTTCTTGTCGGACCCTCACCGCGTGATCACCTTCGGCGGCAAGAAGCTCGTGGGTGCGACGGTCGAGAGTCCGTACATCATCCGCGTGGCCATCGCGATGCTGATGCTGGCCTCGAGCATCGACGGGCGCTCGGTCATCAAGAAGGCCGGGCCCATTCGGCGCGCGCACCCGCGGTTCGTGGAGAACCTGTGTGCACTGGGGGCGAAGATCGAATGGGTCGAAAGTGCTTGAAACGCCTGTGCGGAGCCACTTTGGCGTGCGTCGAATTCGCTCTCACTTCAGCGCGGCAAGCGCTGTCTACAAGGAAACAAGCAGATGGCTGGCCTAGGGGTGTCGGTTTTGCTTTTCGTCGTGTACCCGCTCTGGGTGCTGCTCTTCTGGCGGTTCATTCACCTCGTGCCCATTGTGATCACTTGGCCGATGCTGGTGCTGCTTGCAAACACCTGGCTGATCGACAGCTTGAATCAAGAGACCATGGGAAGTGGTGGCGGGGCAGCAGTCACCGTCGGCTTGTTCTACATGTACGTGCTTGGCTTCCCGCTGTTCATTGCAGCAAAGGTCGTCGCCTTGCTGCTTGCACGAGGCTTTCTGTATCTCGCAAAAACGCGGTGCGTCAAAATCCGCCGTGGAGAGGGGCTCTCGCATCTTTGAGCGGGTGTCGAAATCCAAGACGTGCATCGACCCCCGTAAGCCCTGGTGCGATCTCAACCGCTGAACTTGTCCAACCGCTTCATCGCCCATTCATTGCCGACCTCAGCCTGCACCTTGGCGATGAAGTCGCGGATGACGGCGTCGGGCACGATGTCTTCGAAGCGTTCGATGATGACTTCGTCCGCCAGGTAGGGCCCGTCGCCGAGAAAGTCGAAGTGGCCCTGGTTGTCGTGTGGCGTCGCCGTGTTGGGGTCTTCGAAGTGGGTGGCCATCCAGCGCCACATGGCAGCCTGCTGCTCGGCAGGCGAGGCTTGGGTGAGCCAGCTGTTGTCGGGCTCGAAACGTGGCAGGTCCACATCGCCTGCCTCAGGGGGCAGGTAGATGAGCGTGCCACCCAGCAGTTCGTCGGTTGCAGTCATGGCGATCTCCTCGCGTGATGCCCGAGGGCGTTGCCTCAGTTATCCGCTTTTGGTCGCGCGCTGGCTGTAGGACAAGCCCGGTTTTTGCGCCGCTTCGTGGGCGACGACCCCCTGAATCAATCGGTCGACAGACCTTGGGGCGTGGTGGGGGCGGGCTCGTCGCCCACCCGCTCGTACTCCGAAATCACCTGCGCGCCGAGCAGCAGGAAGCTGGCGGCGATCTCCAGGCTCAGCAGCACCACGATGGCGGTGGTGAGCGAGCCGTAGACCACGCTCACCTGCGACAGCGTGGCAAAGTACCAGAGCAGCACGTGGCGGGTGATCTCCCACAGCACGGCGGCCGTGACGCCGCCGATGACCGCGCGCCGCAGGTGCAGCTTGCCGACCGGCATCACCAGATAGACCGAGGTCAGCAAGACCACTTCGCCGAAGAAGCCGAGCAGGTACAGGAGCAGGCCCGACACCCCCACCAGCGACCATTCGCGGCCGAGAAACTGCACGCTCTCCTGGCCGAGCGCTTGCAGACCACCGGCCACGAAGGTGACCAGCAGCAGGCCGACGCCCAGGCTGACGATGTAGCAGTAGGGTAGAACGGCAGACACCAGGAAGTGCCTCCGCCGGATCAGCACGCGGTGGTGAAATATCACCGACATCGCGTTCTCGAGCACGGTGAAGGCGAGCGAGCTGAAAAAAAGCATCGTCACCAGCAGCACCCAGCCCATCACCTCGCGGTGCGCAAGAAAGTTCGACAACTCCGCGACGATGGGGCGCGACTGGCCGGGCGCCACCCATTCTAGGTAACGGCCCAGCGTGCCCAGCAGCTCGGCCGTATCGAAGACATGGGACAGAGCGATCGCGACCAGAATAAGGAGCGGCACGATGGACAGCAGCGCGTAGTACGCGACCGCGCCCGCCAGAAGAAGACCCTGGTTCGCACGGAAGGCCTTGAGCACCTGCAGCGCGAAGGCGCCGGGGTGGGTCAGAACATATTGGGCGTGGCGACCGACGATGGGCATGGGGGCAGGGGACGGGGACAGGATCGATTCAGTCTAGCGGGTTCACCGTGCCTGCACCCTCAGGCGGATTTAAGGCGATGGACCGCCGTCAAAGGCAGAGTCCGCCGGTCTTGAGACAATACGCCCCATGCCCACCCAAACGCTTCACGCCGCCTCGAGCGGTTTCGAGTCTGCCCGCCAAGTCACGTCCTTGCCCGACACCCACCGTGCCCGCCGCCTTCATGGCCACGGTTTTCTGGCCAGTGCGCGGGCCGACCTGCCTGCGGGATGGGCGCAGTTCGCGGGAGCCGAGGTCGAACAGCTGCGCACGGAGCTCGA
>JBEGTX010000132.1:0-3733 GCA_041179165.1 Pseudomonadota bacterium
AAGACCTGCTGGCCATCATCAACCAGTACGGCGGCAAGATCAAAGAGACCTACGGCGTGCCGGTCGAAGAGATCCAGGAAGCCATCAAGTTCGGCGTGCGCAAGATCAACATCGACACCGACATCCGCCTCGCAATGACGGGCGCGGTGCGCAAGTTCCTGTTCGAGAACCCCGAGAAGTTCGATGCGCGTGAATGGCTGAAGCCGGCACGTGAAGCGGCCAAGGCGATCTGCAAGCAGCGCTACATGGAGTTCAACTGCGAAGGCCAGGCGCCGAAGATCAAGTCGCAGACGCTGGTGCAGATTGCGGCTCGTTATGCTTCGGGTGAGCTGGCGCAGAAGGTGGTGTAAGGAAGCCCCCACGTCCCTTCGGTCCTGCCCCCCGAGGGGGCGCCTCCTGGTGGACCGGCAGAGCCGGATCCACTGGAGTTGCGCAATGCGCTCCGCTTGAGAAATTCGCTTCGGCGGACCGTCCACTCCATTGGGCGGCTGGTCGTCCGAGCTCGGCCCGTGGGCCGCGACAGTAGAATATGCGGATGACCGCCGCACTGCTCCAAACCACGATCCGTTCCCTTCCTTTGCTCGCTCAAGGCAAGGTCCGCGACAACTATGCGGTGGGTGAAGACCGCATCCTGATGATCGCGAGCGATCGGCTGAGTGCGTTCGATGTGATCATGGGCGAGCCCATTCCGGGCAAGGGTCAGCTGCTCACGCAGATGGCCTTGTTCTGGTTCAAGCAGCTCGATGGCATTGTTCCCAATCACCTCACGGGCGATGCCCCTGAAAGCGTGGTGCCGGCCGATGAGCAAGACCAGGTCAAGGGGCGGTCCATGCTGGTCAAGCGGCTGAAGCCGCTGCCGGTGGAGGCCGTGGTGCGTGGCTACCTGGCCGGCAGTGGCTGGGCCGAGTACCAGAAGACGCGCTCGGTGTGCGGCGTGTCGCTGCCCGATGGGCTGTTCAACGCAAGCCGCCTGCCCGAGCCCATCTTCACGCCGGCCACCAAGGCCGAGATGGGCGACCACGACGAAAACATCTCGTACGAGCGCATGGTCGAGATCATCGGGGACGACCTCGCAAGCCGCATCCGCGAGGTGTCGATCACCCTGTACAAGAAGGCCGCGGCCATCGCCCTCACCAAGGGCATCATCATCGCCGACACCAAGTTCGAGTTTGGCCTCGATGCTGACGGCACGCTCACGCTGATGGACGAAGTGCTCACGCCCGACTCGTCGCGCTTCTGGCCGGTCGAAGGCTATGCGTCCGCGTTTGCCGATGGCCAGAACCCACCCAGCTACGACAAGCAGTTCGTGCGCGACTGGCTGGAGCAAGCCCAGGTCGATGGCAAGCCGTGGAACAAGACGGCCCCCGCGCCAGCGCTGCCCGCCGAGGTCATCGCCAACACCGCTGGCAAGTACCGCGAAGCGCTGCAACGCCTGACGGCCTGACATGGCGCCGCGCAGTACCGTCACCGCGGGCCAGGCCCATGGCTTGGTGCAGTGGGCTCGGGCCTGTGTGCCCTCCGGTGCCGAAAGCGCAGCATGAACCTGCGCCTGCTTGACCGGCTCGATGCGGCCATTGCCGCGGCCAAGCAGCCGCTGCAGGCCGATTGCCTTCGGGCCGAGCGGGCAGGGGCCTTGGCCCGTTGCGGCCAGCTCGACGAAGCGCGCCAGCTGCTGTCGACACTCCACATGCAGTACGCCTCACGGCCCCATGTGGTGATGAGCGCTTGGCTGAGCTGGGGCGAAGGCCTGCTCAGCTACTTCAGCGACATGGGCGCGGCCTCGCACGACCGCATGCGGCGCGCCTACGCACTGAGCGGCGCGGCGCGCGACATGCCGCTGCACGCGTTGTGCGCCGCCTGGCTCGCGCACATGGATTACAACGAAGACGACTTCCAGGCTTCGGCTCGCCATGTGGGCGAAGCCTTGCGACTGGCGGCCCCTGACGACCACGCCACCCGCGCACGCGCCTGTCTGGTAGTGGCCTATGCCTATCACTTCGCCGGCCGCTTCGACCTCGGCCAGCCCTGGTACACCAGGGCCCGTCAGCACATCGTCGCCGATGGTGACGACATCTCGCTCAGCGCCCTCATGCACAACATGACGGCGCTGCATGCGGGGGTGGTGCGCCAGACGCGCTGCACGGCGAGCCCGGGTGAGGGTCGTGGTGTGTCGCAGATCCTGATGGGCGCCGAGTCCACCCGCAACTTCGACCGGGTGCTGGGCACCAACGCGCTCGATTCGCTCGGGCCGATCCTGTGCGCGCAGGTGTTGTCATTGCACGAGCGTCACGAAGAAGCCCTGGCCCTGTACGACGAACACTACGCCCACGCCATGGCGCAAGGCCTGGGTCGCATGCAGGCCAACCTGCGGGCCGACATGGCATGGTGCCGCCTGCGCCTCGCGCAACACAGCCGCGCCTTGCAAGACGCGCGCGCCGCCGCCCGCGCGGTGGAAGACCCGATCGACATCGACGACCGAGCGGCCGCACACAGCCTGCTCGCGCTGGTGTTTGCTGAACTCGGCGAAGCCGACACCGCCGCCCGCCATGCCGAGCGCGCTGCGCTCGATTGGAAGACCCACGTGGCCACGCAGTACAACCTGGTGGCCTTGCTGAATCAAGCGGTGGACGGCGTATAGAGCAATGGCCTGGAGTCTCAGACTTCGCCGAAACTCTGACCTTGTCAGTCCCTGCCAGGGGACCGAGCCGCTCCAAGCGTGGCGGCCCATTGCTCATTCAACCGCCAGGAAAAAGCGACATGCGTTTGTTCAATGCCTATGCCCGACGGGCTTTCACCTTGCTTCTCTCCACGATGGTGCTCACTGCAGGCTTAGGGGCCTGTGCCATCGCGACGCAAGCGACTGTGGAGCCTGCAGATCCGCAGTCGCGAGGTCGGCAAATCGCTGCTGATCAAGGCGGAGTGCTTTTTCGGTTCAATATCGGAAGTGCCTTCGTAAGCCGATATGTCACTCATTGGGACATGGTGAGAGTGGAGCGTGAACAGGGGCCAGGCGCGCCAAGACAGTTCTTCGACATCGAAAGAAGCGACCTGGGTGCTTTTGGCTCTGACACCTATTTCGGCGAACTTCCTGCTGGAACTTATTCGATGGGGGTCTTGATCAGTGACGTTTGTGATGGAGTAGGTTGTGTCAAATCCCAGTTCCCTTTTCGCAGTGACGCGCTGAAATTCAAGGTGGAGAAGGGGAAAATAAGTTACATCGGAGATTTGATTTATCTAAAATTGAGCGAAACCTCCACGAGGGTAATCGCATCGGGCCCAAAAGATGTTGAGCCGATAAGGAATTGGATCTTATCGCATTCTCCGATGAATGCAGCATTGCCTCTCGTAGATGGGCGTCCGGATGAGCAGCCCGTTCGTGATGAGGCAATCTTCCGAAGGGCTCAAAGTTCAGTTGATGGTTTGTTGAATCCTGTTACTACCCCCAGTGGCGACGTTTTGTTCACCACTCTGTCATCCAACATCAGAGTATTTGATTCGACGAACGCCGGTAGGAGTATACAAACCGGAATTTCAGGGATGGTCAATACCATACTCCCGCTTAGTGAAAAGCAGTGGATGGTCGGCGGCGATTTCGGGGAAGTTCGCATTACCCATGATGCCGGTCGAACTTGGGAGGATGCGAAGCTAGGTCTCCCGTATGCTGCGATCCGCGGGCTGTTCAGTGTCCGGCAAAATGAGATCATTGCCGTCCTTCAAATGAGGGAGACCGTTA
>JBEGTX010000133.1:0-21973 GCA_041179165.1 Pseudomonadota bacterium
GGCACCTGGCCGTTCGCAACGAGTGCCTGGCCCACGCCGAACGCGGCCTGCGCCTGGCGTCACGCCGCGGGCAGCTCGGCAGCAACGTGCCGGCGCGGGCGGCCGCCATCGGCATGCATGCGCTGATCGATGGGCTGATTCAGAACTGGATGCTGGACCCTGAGGCGTTCAATCTGGTGAAGGTGGGGCAGCAGGTGTTGGATGCTTATTTGGCGGGGTTGGGGGCGAAGGTTGGGGGTTCTGCGAAACCGTAGGCTGTTTCTTCGGCGCCCTCGGTTGCTCGTGGCACGCTTTGTCTGGATCGCTTTCCTGTGGCGTTGTCTTTGCGGGCACTGCCGCGCCGGGATTTCGCCCCGGCAGGCGAGTCACCTTTGGCGTCCCCAAGGTAACCCAAAGGACTGCGGCCTGTGAGCGTCGCCCCTGCGGGGAAGCTGAGTCGCCCGGTCTTGGAGGGGGTCGTGTGGAACTCACTTCGCTCCCTTCGGTCGCTGCGTTCAGACAGCCACACGAAGTCAGATTGGAAGCGCTTCGCGCCCCTTCCAAGACCGGGCGCCTCAGCCGACGCTCAATGGCCGCGGACACCAGCTAACACCAGCCACCGCAACGCCAGCCGGGCCTCGCTTCGCATCGGGCTCCGGGGGGCTTGCTTCGCCTCGGCGTTGGATGAATCAAGCAACCACGCGAGATCAGTCACTGTGGGTCAACCCCATTGGCGCCCTCTCTAGACTCGATTGGACATGCCAGAGCTGCGCAGACGTTCCACGAGCTTCGTCGCGATCTGATTCAGCGGAAGCACCTCGTGGGCCGCACCTGCATTGATGGCTTCGCGTGGCATGCCGAAGACCACGCAGGTGGCTTCGTCTTGCACGTAGTTGTAGCTGCCGGCGTCGCGCAGTTCTTTCATGGCCTTGGCACCGTCGGCGCCCATGCCGGTGAGCATGATGCCCACGGCGTTCGGGCCGACCACGCGGGCGGCTGACTTGAACAGCACCTCGACCGAGGGCTTGTGGCGGTTCACGGGTTCGCCGTCTTGCACGCGGGCGATGTAGTTGGCGCCGCTGCGCTCCACGCTCAGGTGAAAGCCACCCGGTGCGATGTAGGCGTGGCCAGGCAAGATGCGCTCACCATCGCGGGCTTCGGCCACGCGGATGCGGCACAGGCCGTCGAGGCGCGCGGCGTAGCTCTTGGTGAAGCCGGGCGGCATGTGCTGGGTGATGACCACAGCCGGGCAGTCAGGCGGCAGGTTGACCAGAACTTCCTTGGTGGCCTCGGTGCCGCCAGTGGAGGCGCCGATGAAGATGATCTTTTCGGTCGACAGGCGGCCGATGGCCGTGGCCACGGGCTTGGCCGTGGCAGGGGCACCTGGCGCTGTAGCGACGGCAGGCGGCGCATGGTTCTTGCGGATGTGTGCCTTGGAGGCGATGCGCACCTTCTCGGTGATGTCTTCGGCCAGCAATCGCAGGCCGTCGGCAATGCCGATCTTGGGCTTGGCGACGAAGTCGACGGCGCCGAGCTCGAGCGCGCGCATCGTGACTTCAGCACCGCGTTCGGTCAGCGTGGACACCATCACCACGGGCATCGGCCGCAGCCGCATCAGCTTGCTCAGAAAGTCGATGCCGTCCATGCGCGGCATTTCAACGTCGAGCGTGATGACATCCGGGTTGAGCTCGCGAATCATCTCGCGCGCGACCAGCGGGTCGGCAGCCGCGCCCACACATTCCATGTCGGGTTGGCGGTTGATGATCTCGGTCAGCAGGCTGCGCACCAGCGCCGAGTCGTCGACCACCAATACACGTGTCTTGGCCATCTTCTTGTTTTCCTGTCAGCAGTCTTCTGGGCACTCAGAACAGATCGACCGAACCGCCACCGGTGACGGCTGGCACGGCCTTTTGCACGGCGGCGCGATCTTGCGCCAACAGTGCGTCGGTGTTGGTCGGCGCGAGCCGCTTCACCATGGCCTTGCCGCTTCCCGGCAGAAAGCACACCTTGCGCGGGTAGATGTCGAGTACATCCTTGGACACCACGGGAATGCGCTCCGTCTTCAGGTAGTCCATCACGAAGGTGGTGTTGCGTTCACCCACGTTCATGGTGGTCATGCCGCTCACGACCTGGCCTCCACCGAACACCTTGGCTTCCATGGTGAGGCGGTTCGCGCCGCGTTTCATCATCTCGTTGATCAGCAGTTCCATCGCGTACGAGCCGTAGCGGCCCGACTCGCCACTGCCCTCGGGCAGCATGAAGTGGTTCATCCCGCCGACCTTGGCGTTGCGGTCGTAGATGCAGGCGGCGATGCACGAGCCCAGCGTGGTCATGATGAGCATGTCTTCGTTGTGCACGAAGTACTCGCCCGGCAGGATCTTCACGGCGTCGTTCTTGAAGTGCGCGTCGTAGAAGAAGAACGATGCTTCGCCCGGTTTGCGCGGGGCCGACTTCAGCCGGTCTAGACGCGAGCCGGCGGCCGCGTTGGAGGTGGTGATGAGGGCCATGGTGTTTCGATGTGGGCTTGGCTGGAAGATCGCTTGAGTTCGCTGAACTCAGACGCGCTCGTAGATCGTTTTGCCACGCAGGCGGAACAGGTCTTTGGCTTCGGTAAAGTTCTCCGAGTGCCCCACGAACAGCAGGCTCTTGGGCTTCATCACCCCATGGATGCGCTCGAGCACCTTGCGCTGCGTCGGGGCATCGAAATAAATCATCACGTTGCGGCAGAACACGATGTCGAAGGGCTCGCCCATCGACCAGCGTGTGTCCATCAGGTTGTGAGGGCGGAACTCGATCATCTTGGACAGTTCGGGCTTGACGCGAATGGAGCCGCTGTTGTCACCCTTGCCGCGCAGAAAGTGCTGGTGCAAGCGGGCCGTCGACAGGCCCCGCGCGTCGGCGGGGTACACGCCGCGGGCGGCCGTGGCGAGCACCTTGGTATCGATGTCGCTCGCCACCATCTTGACCGGCGCATGGGAGCCTAGTGCTTCGATCACGGTCATGGCAATGGTGTAGGGCTCTTCTCCTGTCGATGCGGCATTGCACCAGATGCGCAGCGGCTGGCCGGCACGCGCCTTGAGGTCGTTGAGCAGGGAGTGGAAATGGTGCTCTTCGCGAAAGAACGAGGTGAGGTTGGTCGTGAGGCAGTTCACGAACTCCTGCCACTCGCTCTCGGCGGCCGCACCGGTCGTGCTCTGCAGCCACTGGAGGTACTGGCTGAACGAGGTCTGGCCGGTGTCGCGCAAGCGGCGCGACAGGCGGCTGTAGACCATGGCCTGTTTGCCTGAGTGCAGGCTGATGCCGGCGCGCTGGTAGATGAGTTCCCGCACCCGCTCGAAGTCCTGCGCGCCGAAGCTGAACTCCTGGTCATTTCTGTCCGACGCAGTGCTGCGCACGGCAGCAAGTTCAGCGGGAGAAGCAGCGCTCATGAAGGCTCCGGGTAGATGTAGACGACCTTGCCCGCAGAATGCGAACACGGCTCTCTGGGGTTATCGGCTCTCAGTTTCCCTGGCTTGAGGTGCTTCGCAGGCTCAAAGATGAGGCGGAATCGACGTCTATATCGGACTTTGAAAACCATACCGGCTGATAAACTGGGCCGCAACAATTACCACCATCGTGAACAGCCCACGCTTCCCCGACCACACCACCCAGCTCAAGATGGGTGGGGCGCTGCAATTGCTGGCGCAGGCGGGCTTTGCGCTGCCCGAACTCGAGCTGGTGGGCTCCACCGCCTGGCTCCAGTCGGTCATCGACGCGCTGTGTGACCTGTCTTGCCGCGACCCGCTCACGGGCCTGGTGAACCGCCGGCAGTTCGAACTCACGCTCGCCCGTGAAGTAGACCGGGTGGCTCGGGCCGGTGAACCGGCTCTGGTGCTGATGGTCGACATCGACCGCTTCAAATCCGTCAACGACACCCACGGCCATGCGGCAGGTGACCTGGTCATCCAGTCGGTGGCTGCGGCTTTGCTCGACTCCGTGCGCCCGATGGACACTGTCGCCCGTTTCGGCGGCGAAGAATACGCTGTCATTCTGCCCAATTGCCCGCCTGCTTTCGGGCAGACGGTGGCCGAACGCATCCGCCGCAAGGTCGAAGAATCGATGGTGCAGATCTCCTTGCAGCAATGCATTTCGGTCACGATCAGCATTGGCGGTGCCTATGCCCCGCAGTGGGTGCGTTCGTCCTCCACGTTGTGGATCGAGCGTGCCGACCGTCAGCTCTATCGCGCCAAGGCAGAGGGCCGCAACCGCGCCTGCCTGGAGCAACCGCCCGTGTCCCACGTCAGTGCCGAAGAAAAAGGCATGCTGTTTGGCTCTTCACAGTTCCAAGACCTCGAGTAACGTCGCCTCCATGAGCATGCCCACCCCTTCGACCTTGCCCACGGCCCCCCTCGGCCGCCGTGCGCGCATCGTGGCTGTCACGAGCGGCAAGGGTGGCGTGGGCAAGACCTTCGTGTCCGCCAATCTGGCTGCCGCGCTGGCCCGTGCCGGCGAAAAGGTGCTGGTGCTCGATGCCGACCTGGGCCTCGCCAACCTCGACGTCGTGCTCAACCTGTTCCCCAAGATCACGCTGCACGATGTGTTCACCGGCAAGGCCGAGCTCGAGCAGGCCATCCTGCCTGCACCGGGCGGCTTCTCGGTGCTGCTGGCGGGCTCGGGCCTGGTGGAGTACTCGCGGCTCACGCCCGAGGTGCGCGACCAGTTGCAAAAGATCATCGACACGCTCGCCCCGCGCTTCGACCGCATCATCATCGACACGGGCGCGGGCATCTCCGATGTCGTGCTCTATGCCGTGTCGCTGGCCGACCAGGTGCTTGTGGTGGCCACACCCGAACCCACGTCGCTCACCGATGCCTACGCCACCATCAAGGTGCTCGCCACGCAGCAAAAGCGAGTCGACATCCTGCTGGCGGTGAATCAAGTGAACCGAGCTGGTGAGGGCCGTGCCATCCGTGCCCAGCTCCAACTGGTGGTGGACCGCTTTGTCACCCCCATGCTGGCCGAGGGCAGTGCGCCGCTCAAGCTCGAGCTGATGGGGGAAATTCCGGTCGATCCTTCCGTGCGCGAGGCCGTGCAAAAGCGCCAGCTGCTGATGGAAGCCTTCCCCGGCAGCGGTGCCGCCAAAGGCATCACCGCATTGGCCACCAAGCTGCTCAACCCCTGATGTCCGGCGTGCCCTTCGACACGCCCTTTGCATGGGTGGGCGGTGAAGACGCCGTGCGTGCGTTGAGCGACCGCTTCTACGACCTCATGGACCTGGAGCCCGCCTACGCCGGCATCCGAGCCCTGCACCCGGCGTCGCTCGACGAATCGCGCCAGAAATTCTTCTGGTTCCTGTGCGGCTGGCTGGGTGGGCCGCAGCACTATGTGGAGCGCTTCGGCCACCCGCGGCTGCGTGCACGCCACCTGCCCTTTGCCATCGGCATCAGCGAGCGCGACCAGTGGCTCGCGTGCATGCATCAGGCCATGACTGAGCTGGCACTGGACCCCGAACTCATCACCCGGTTGAACGACTCGTTTTTCAAGACGGCCGACTTCATGCGGAACAAGGGCGGCTGAGCCGCCTTGCATTCAGGGCTTGGTGGCTGATGCGGGCGCCGAGGAAGGTGCAGATCCGGCTTCATCAGGCTTCGATGCCGCTCGCCCCGTCATGGTTTCCATGCGGCTGCGAACGATGGCGGTCGCCAGTTCATTCGTGAACTCTGAGGTCACCTGCCAGGGCTGGCCCACGGCGCTGCGTTCGAAGCCGAACTCGCCCCGCAACACACTGAGGCTGCCCGCGCCCATGGCGGACAGCAGCGTGTCGTTGCGCTCCACCAGCAGCGTGCAGGTGTACCGCGTTCCTGCAGTCACTTCTTTGCATGGTCCGATGGGTTCGACCTCGGCAATTTCGCGGTCGCGCTCGGTGGCGGCCTCGCTGCCGCGGCCTTCGCGATTGCGAATGCTCTCCAGCAAACGCTGCCTCGCGCCCGACATGCCTGAACTCATCTTGTCGACCCCGGCGCGGAATGCCGTCTCCAGCGCCTCGCGGCCCACGGGCTCGGCCTGGTTGAGCGAGTGGCCGTTCTTGTCGAGGTTCCCGAACCGGGCTTCGACAATGCGCTCATCGGCACCCGCCACCTTGTAGCCGCCGTCTTCTCCTTCATTGGGCGAAATGGTGAAGGCATAGGGCGTGACGTGGCCGCCGAAGTCGAGCTCTGCCATGCAGCCTCGCACCCGCGATGGCTGCAGGTAGCCCACCTCGCGGAGGTTTTTCGCGCGTGCCGACGGTGGCGCCTCTTGGCCCGACCGCATGGAACTCATGCGCGCTTGCAGCCCGACCTTGAAGAACATGCTGGCCAGTGTTTTCTCCGTGGCGCTCGATGTGCACGACGGTGTCGCATTGGGCGTCACCACGTGCCACACCAGTGCGCTGATGCCGATGACTACCGCACCGATCCACAGCAGCGGTGGGCCCGGGAACACCGAGCGCCAGTAGAGGCGCGTGGCCTCCTTGTGGAGTGCGGCGCCTGTCTGCTCCAGGATGGACTGGGTTTCGGTGACGATGGCCGCACGCTGCCTGGCCGTGGCAAAGGCAGGCTCTGCCGTCACGCGCGTGTGCAGATCGTTGTAGGACTCCGGGGTGATGACGCCATGGATCACCATCCAGGCCAGGGCCGCAGCGGGCGAGGCCAGCAGCTCATCGGGCGAGAGCTGGCTCAGGGCGGCCTCGCGTTGCACCGGATCGATCAAGCCTTCAGAGAGGAGCGCATCGAAGTGCTCTTCGTTGAACACTTCTCGCAGCGCAGCGAGCTGTCCATGCGCTTCCGAGAGAATGTCGCTGCGCTGGTTCAATGCCTGCGCGGTGTCGCGCGAAGGCGGCGTGGTGGAAGTCAACTCGTCATCGACGATCTTGCGCACCACCATCCACACCAGCGCACTGGCTTCGCCTGGGTGGCCGTCGAGCTCGTGGCGCTGGGGGTGCGCCAGGGCTTGGGCGTGCTGTGTGGCGGTGATCAGTCCCAGGTCGAGCAGGGTATCGAACGACGAATTGGCAGCAGGCGAAGTCATGGTGTGCAAAGCGAAGGGGGTGACGGGGCAACCCCGGATGCCGCGCAGTGTAGGGTCCACCGCGCTGCAGCAGCCACCCTCAGACGGGGGGCCTGCAGCGTCTTCCAGACACGCTTTCATCTGCTCACCTTTCCTGCGGGATCCATGTGTTCATCGCATGCGTTATGCTGAGGTCGTGAACGCCACCTCCCTCCACTGCCTCGCTCGGGTCATCTCCCGACGATCCCTCCGACGCTGCGGTTGAGAGGTTTCGTTTCACACGGGCGCTGATGTTCCAGCGCCATCCAGTGAAGGCCACGAGACCCCTCGTGGCCTTCATTGCGTCGGCCCTTCACATCGGCAAGCCGGTTGAAATCCGGTCTGTTCACGTGCCAGGGTGCCGTTGCCTCGATGCCTCCGAGGTGGTCTTGCCGGTCTTCGTTCTTCATCCTTTTCAGGAACGATGCCATGCAAGAGATCTCCGCGACTGTGCCCCCGGCCGGTCTTCCCTCCATTCCGTTCGCGCGCTACCCCGTGGGTGCGCTGATGGCAGTCAATGTGCGGCCATCGGCCATGTTCACCCACGGCCGTGGCAGCTGGCTGCACGATTCCGAAGGCCGCCGCTACCTCGACATGGTGCAGGGCTGGGCGGTCAACACGCTGGGCCACGCGCCACCTGCAGTGGCTGCGGCCCTGGCCGCGCAAAGCCAGCAACTGCTGCACGTGGGCCCCGGTTTCTACAACGACCAGGCCGTGAACCTGGCCGATCGGCTCACCGCGCTCAGCGGCCTGCAACGCTGCTTCTTCACCAACAGCG
Source organism: Pseudomonadota bacterium (assembly GCA_041179165.1). Lineage (GTDB taxonomy): Bacteria > Pseudomonadota > Gammaproteobacteria > Burkholderiales > Burkholderiaceae_C > Rhizobacter. The sequence continues at coordinate 7,823 of JBEGTX010000133.1, forward strand.
GCGCTGAGGCCAATGAAGGGGCCATCAAGCTCGCACGCAAATTCGGACAGGTGCATCGCGGTGGGGCTTTCGAGATCATCAGCTTCGAGCACAGCTTTCATGGCCGCACGCTGGCCACCATGAGTGCAAGCGGTAAGCCCGGCTTCGATCGCCTGTTCGCACCGCAGGTAGAAGGGTTTCCCAAGGCCCGTCTGAACGACATCGACAGCGTGCGTTCCCTGGTCGGCAAGAACACCGTGGCCGTGCTGCTCGAGCCCATACAAGGCGAGGCCGGTGTCATCGAAGCCGAGCCTGAGTTCCTGCAGGCATTGCGCCAGTTGTGCGATCAACACGGGCTTCTGCTGATGCTCGATGAGGTGCAGACCGGGGTCGCCCGCACGGGAACGCTGTGGGGGCATTCCCCGAGCGGCGTGCTGCCCGACGTGATGACGCTGGGCAAGGGGCTCGGCGGCGGTGTGCCCATCGGGGCGCTGCTGGCGCGCGAAAGCGCCTGCTGTTTTGCGCCGGGTGACCAGGGCGGCACCTACAACGGCAACGCGCTCATGTGCGCGGCGGCATCAAGCGTTGTCCAGGCGGTCACGGCGCCAGGCTTCATCGGCGCGGTTCAGGCGCGGGGCCAGCAGTTGCGCGATGGGCTGCAGGCCATCGGCCAGCGCCTGGGCAGCCCGCCAGTGCGGGGCAGGGGGCTGCTGCTCGCACTCGATCTGCCGGAGCCCGGCCAGGCCACGCGGGTGGCCGAACTGGCGCGGCAGCTGGCTACGACCGCAGGCGAGGGAGCGCCGGGCTTGCTCGTCAACGCAGTGCGGCCTGAGCGTGTGCGCTGGATGCCGGCGCTCAATGTGAGTGCGGACGAGATCGAACTCGCACTGTCCCTGTTCGACCGCGCTGTTCGGAGCGCATGAGCACCCATCCTCTACACTTTCAGCACGGTGGCCTCAAACGCACCGTACACCACTCACACACTCGATCGGCCCACGGTCTCAGGATGGCAGATGAACAACGAACTCCGCGTCTTTGCCTGCAACAGCAACCGCGCCCTGGCGGCTGAGATCTGCGGTCATCTCGGCATCGGGCTGAGCGCACTTGAGATCTCGCGTTTTTCGAACGACAACCTTCACGTACAGATTCGCGAGAACGTTCGTGAGCGCGATGTGTTCGTGGTGCAGTCGCTCACCGAACCGGTGAGCGACCACCTGATGGAGTTGCTCATCACGCTCGACGCCTTGCGCAGCGCTTCAGCACGCCGGGTCACGGCCGTGATTCCGTACTACTCCTACGCGCGCTCCGACAAGAAGGACGCGCCGCGCATTTCCATCACCGGCCGGTTGGTCGCCGACATGCTGCAGACGGCCGGCGCCAACCGCGTGCTGACCATGGACCTGCATGCCGACCAGGTGCATGGCTTCTTCAGTGTGCCGGTCGATCACCTCACTGCCATTCCCACCATCGCCAATCACTTCGCCCAGCACCATGACATCTCGCGCATGGTCGCGGTGGCCACCGATGCGGGCGGCGCCAAACGTGCAGGCCGCTTCTCCGAGCGGCTGCACATTCCATTGGCCATCATCGACAAGCGGCGTGTGAGCGACACGGCGGTGATGCAGGGTGAGGTGGTGGGCGATGTGCGCGGGCGCGATGCCGTGATCTTCGAAGACGAAATCGCAACAGGCGGCACGCTGGTGTCGACCATCGAGACACTGCAGAACGCGGGCGTGCGCAGCATCCATGTGGGCGCTGTGCACGGTGTGCTGTGCGGACCGGCCATCGAGCGCCTCGGGCCTTCGGCCATCGAGAACATCGTGATCACCAACACAGTGGACTTGCCGGCACACAAGCGTCTGCCCAAGATCACCTGCCTCACGGTCGCGCCTTTGCTCGCCGCGGCCATCGAGCGCATTCACACCGGCGAGAGCGTAGGGGCCTTGTTTGAATGAGCCCTCTCGGTCCCGACTGGGGGGCTCAATACGTTCGTCCGCCCTTGAACTGGGCGCGGGTTGATCGCACGCGCGCGGTGGCCTTTTCGATCGCTGCGAAGGAGCTCGCCGCATGCGCATGGCAGATGGCCAGGCCGAGCGCGTCGGCCGCGTCTTTGCCGGGAAGCCCCGGCAGCTTGAGCAGGCGCATCACCATCTCCTGCACCTGTTCCTTGGCCGCGTGCCCATTGCCCACCACGGCCTTTTTCATCTGCAGCGCGGTGTACTCGGATACTGCGACGTCGGTGAACACGAGGCCGGTGATGGCCGCACCACGGGCTTGACCGAGAAGCAGCGTGCTTTGCGGGTTCACGTTCACGAACACGATTTCCACCGACGCGCAGTGCGGCTCGTAGCGTGCAACCACCTCGCGCACGCCATCGAAAATCACCTTCAGGCGCAGGGGCAGGTTTCCGGCCTCCACTGCATCGGTCTTGATGGTGCCGCTGGCCACGTAGTGCAGGTGTGGGCCGTCGACGTCGATGACGCCGAAGCCTGTGGTGCGCAGGGCAGGGTCGATGCCGAGGATGCGCACCGCGTCAGGCCCCGAAGTACCAGCGCACGGAGTGGAAGAACACGGGCGCCGCAAAACACAGCGGGGCCACGCGGTCGAGCAGCCCGACCGCACCGGTGACGGATGCACGGTTGCCCCAGCGGCGCACGCCGGCGTCACGCTTGAGAGCCTTCATCACCAGCTCGCCCAGCGTGCCGCAACCGGCCGCGATGCCACCGATGAGCACGGCCTGCGGCGCCTTGAACGGGGTGACCCAGTAGAGCAGCCCGCCCACCAGCCCGCCGACGAGCACGCCGATGCCCCAGGCCCGCCACGAGAAGCTGCGGCTGATGTGGCGGGCCACCGGGCGACGGCGCAGCCGGCGGCTGGCGATCTCTTGCGCAATTTGTGCGCACGCCACCACCAACACCAGGTAGAGCACCAGAAAGGCACCGCGCTTTTCATAGCCCTTGAAGTCGAGCAGCAGCAGCGCGGGCGCGTGGCTCATGCCGTAGACGCAGACCATCGTGCCCCATTGGATCTTGGAGGTGCGCTCCAGAAAACGGGTGGGGTCGTTGCCGAGGGCGGCCAGGATGGGCAGGGCCGCGAATGCATAGACCGGAATGAACACCGAGAACAGGTCGAACGCGCGCCCACCCGCCAGCGAATACTGGATCGGCAGCACCAGGAAAAATGCGGCCAGCAGCGCGCGGTGGTCGCCACGCCGTGTGTGCGTGAGCGTGATGAATTCGCGAAAGGCCAGGAACGACACCACCGCGAACAGCAGCGTCGCGACAAACGCGCCCAGCACCCACGACACCCAGAACAGCACGGTGCCGATCCACACCGCGCGCAGGTCGCGTTTCAATCGCTCGTGCAGTGAGGCTTGCTCCGACGTCAGCTGACCCAGCGAGCGCAGGAAGGACGCGATCGTGGCGAGCGTGAGCACGCCGAAGATGATGACGAACAGCAGACCGATCTGCTGCGTGACGGTGAGGTTGCGAAGCGCGCCCATCAGGCATCCACCGTCTGCAAGGCAATCACGGCGTCGCGTGCGCGCCCGAGGAACACCCGCTTGTCTTCTCCGGCCTCGACCTGGATGGGCGCACCGAAGGTGACCGAGCACAGGATGGGCACGGGCACCACCTCCCCCTTGGGCATCACCCGCTGCACGTTGTCGATCCAGGTGGGAATGAGCTGCACGTTGGGGAACTGCTCGGCCAGGTGGAAGAGCCCCGCCTTGAACGCCTGCGGGTCACCCTTGTTGCCGCGTGTGCCTTCAGGAAAGATCACCAGCGAGTCGCCATTGCGCAGCGCCTCGGCCAGGGGTTCGAGCGGGTCTTCGTCGTCGGTGCGCACACGGCTCACGTAGACGGCGTTGAACACCTCGCGCGTGAGCCAGTGCTTGAAGCGGCCGTTGGTCCAGTAGTCGCGGGCGGCGATCGGGCGGGTCTGCGCGCGCAACTCGCGCGGCAGCGAGGCCCAGATCAGCACCCAGTCGAAGTGGCTCTGGTGGTTGGCGAAGTAGATGCGCTGCTCCGCCTTGGGCGGGCAGCCGTACCAGTGGCCTTGGGCCCCGGTGATGAGGCGGGCCAGCGTGGAGAGAAACAGTCCGACGAACTCGACACGTGTCATGGGGCTGGATGGTAGCCGGTGTCGGGGCAGCGCGTGCCGCCCCGGCCGTGTGAAAACACACCGGGCGCGGCACCCGCCACGGGTTCAGTGACGGAAGTGGCGAACGCCGGTGAGCACCATGGCGATGTCGCGCTCGTTGGCGGCGGCGATGACTTCGTCGTCACGCATGCTGCCACCCGGCTGGATGACACACGAGGCGCCCGCATCGACCACCACATCGAGCCCGTCACGGAACGGGAAGAAGGCGTCGCTCGCGACGGCCGAGCCCTTGAGCGTGAGGCCGGCGTTCTCGGCCTTGATGCTCGCGATGCGGGCCGAGTCGATGCGGCTCATCTGGCCGGCGCCCACGCCCAGCGTCATGCCGCCTGCGCAGAAGACAATGGCGTTGCTCTTCACGTACTTGGCCACCTTCCAGGCGAACAGCATGTCGCGCAGCTGCTCTTCGGTCGGCTGACGCTTGCTCACCACCTTCAGGTCGGCCAGCACCATCTCGTGGTTGTCGGCCGACTGGATCAGCAGGCCCGAGCCCACACGCTTGATGTCTTGTGCGTTGCGGCCTTGCTCGAAGGCGGTGGTGCCGCCCGTGGGCAGGGCGATCTGCAGCACGCGGGTGTTGGGCTTGGCGGCGAACACGGCCAGGGCTTCCGGCGTGTACGACGGGGCGATCAGCACCTCCACGAACTGCTTGGCGACAAGGGCAGCGCCTTCGGCATCGAGCTCGGTGTTGAAGGCGATGATGCCGCCGAAGGCCGAGGTCGGGTCGGTCTTGAAGGCCTTGTCATAGGCTTGCAGCGCGTTGGCGCCGAGGGCCACGCCACACGGGTTGGCATGCTTGACGATCACGCAGGCGGGCGTGTCGAAGCTCTTCACGCACTCCCAGGCCGCGTCGGCATCGGCGATGTTGTTGTACGACAGCTCCTTGCCTTGCAGCTGCTTGGCCGTGACCAGCGAGCCCGGGGCGGGGTAGAGGTCGCGGTAGAACGCGGCGTTCTGGTGCGGGTTCTCGCCGTAGCGCAGGTCTTGCAGCTTCACGAAGCGGGCGTTGCTTTGCGCGGGGAACTCGCTGCGGGTGTAGCTACTGTCGGCACCGAGCTGCACCGACGACAGGAAGTCGCTGATGGCGCCGTCGTAGTTGGAGATGCGGTTGAACGCCGCCACCGACAGCGCAAAACGGGTGGCGCGGCTCACGGCCTTGTCGGCCTTGAGTTCGCTCAGCACGCCGGCGTACTGCGAGGCGTCGGTCAGCACGGCCACGTCTTGCCAGTTCTTGGCGGCAGAGCGCACCATGGCCGGGCCGCCGATGTCGATGTTCTCGATGGCGTCCTCCAGCGTGCAGCCGGGCTTGGCCACCGTGGCTTCGAACGGATAGAGGTTGACCACCAGGATGTCGATGGTGGCAATGTTGTGGGTCTTGAGCGCCGCCATGTGCTCAGGCACATCGCGGCGGGCCAGCAGGCCGCCGTGGATGGTGGGGTGCAGCGTCTTCACGCGGCCGTCGAGCATCTCGGGGAAGCCTGTGTGCGTGGCAACCTCGGTCACCGGCAGGCCGGCGTCAGCCAGCAGCTTGGCGGTGCCGCCGGTCGAGAGCAAGGTCACTCCGAGGGCGTGCAGTTCGCGGGCGAAATCGAGCACGCCGGTTTTGTCGGAGACGGAGAGGAGGGCTTGCATGGGCGGGCTTTCTTGGAACAAAGATGAAAAATCGGGGCAGGGTGGACGGGCGAGGTGGCGCGTCGTTCACTTCACAAGCTTGTGGTCCAGCAGCTTGCGGCGCAGCGTGTTGCGGTTGATGCCGAGCCACTCGGCGGCCTTGCTCTGGTTGCCATCAGCGTGTTTCATGACGACGTCGAGCAGGGGCTTCTCGACCACCTTCATCATCATGTCGTACATGGCTGTGGGCTCCACGCCGCGCAGGTCCTTGAAGTAGAGCTCCAGGCTGTCGCGCACGCATTCTTCGATGTGTTTTTTGCTCATGCCGAAGCGCCTGTCATGCAGAGGCCGGCCGGCGCTGCGGCGGTGGAAAGAAGGGTCGAGTGGTTCATGCGTCGAGAGAAGAATTCAAATCGGGTGCCGCTGCCGTCATCGGCGCGGGCATGCGGTGGTGCTGGTCGGCGAGTTGGTCGAACCAGTCGCCTACCGCGCGGATCTGGCTGTCGCAGCTTTCCAGTGTGTTCATGTGGTCGCGGAACACGTCGCCGCCAGGCAGCGCCTTGACGGCCCAGCCGATGTGCTTGCGCGCCGTGCGCACGCCGGCGTACTCGCCGTACAGGCCGTAGTGGTCGTGCAGGTGTTCGATGAGCCAGGCCTTGGCCTGGGTCACTTCCGGCGCAGGCAGGTGTTCGCCGGTGGCGAGAAAGTGGCCGATCTCGCGGAAGATCCACGGCCGGCCCTGTGCGGCGCGACCGATCATCAGCGCATCGGCGCCTGTGGCAGCCAGCACCAAGCGCGCCTTTTCGGGCGAGTCGATGTCGCCATTGGCGACCACCGGAATGCGCAGAGCGGCCTTCACTGCCGCGATCGTGTCGTACTCGGCGTGGCCGGTGTAGCCCTGTTCGCGGGTGCGGCCGTGCACGGTCACCATGGCCACGCCAGCTTGTTCGGCCGCGCGCGCAATCGCTACCGCGTTCTTTTCGGTCTGGCACCAGCCGGTGCGCATCTTGAGCGTGACCGGCACGCCGTGCGGCGCACAGGCGGCGACAACCGCCTCGATGATCTGCAACGCCAGCGGCTCGTCCTGCATGAGCGCCGAGCCCGCCCACTTGGTGCAGACCTTCTTGGCCGGGCAGCCCATGTTGATGTCGATGATCTGCGCGCCGTTGTCGATGTTGTGCGCAGCGGCCTCGGCCATCATGCCGGGTTCGGTGCCGGCGATCTGCACGGCGATGGGCGCCACTTCGCCATCGTGGTTGGCACGGCGCGAGGTCTTCAGGCTCTTCCACAGCTCGCGGCGCGAGGTCACCATTTCGCTCACGGCGTAGCCCGCGCCCAGCCGCTTGCACAGCTGGCGGAACGGCCGGTCGGTCACGCCCGCCATGGGCGCGGCGAACAGGCGGTTCGGCAGTGAAATGGGACCGATGTTCATGAGGTGAAATGGGGCAGCCGGGCGGAGGAGGGCGCGGCGGAGTGGCGCTGAAGTGCCGAAAAAAGAGGCAGAGTATAGCGGTTGCCCGGCATCCCCCGAGGTCAAATGTTCTTGCGCATAATGGTCCGGAATGGACAAATGGATGACGGCCTTCCTGGCCTTGCTCGCGCTTCCCCAATTTGGGTTGAGCAGCATTTTTGTGGTGTGTTTCCTGTCGGCCACCCTGCTGCCGGTGTTGTCCGAGCCTGCGGTGTATGGCTACCTTCGGCTCCACCCTCACATGTTCTGGGCCGCCGTGCTGGTGGCCACGGCTGGCAACACGGTGGGTGGCGTTGTCACCTGGTGGATGGGATACGGGGCTGAAAAAGCTTATGAACACCGTGTCCATCATCAGCCCCACAACGCGCGCGCGCTCGTCTGGCTGGAGCGCTTCGGCGCCAAGACCTGCCTGCTCTCTTGGCTGCCTCTCGTGGGCGACCCGCTTTGTGCCGTGGCTGGCTGGCTGCGTTTGCCGTTCTGGCCTTGCGTGATGTACATGGCGATCGGGAAATTCGGACGCTACCTGACGATGTCGGCGCTGCTTCTTTGGGCCTTTCCAGGCAACTCCGCGCACTGAAGTGTCCGGCTGTGGCACGATGGGACCTTCCACGAACGTGATCCGGGGCAGGCGTGTGCTGAAGATAACCACCAAGCGGGCTCCCGCCGAGAAACCAGCCAAGCCGGCTGAGGCCAGCGCTGCTGCTGCGCGAAAGCCGTCCTCCAAGGTGGCCGAGGCGCTCAAGCCCATGCCGGCCATCAAGCCGCGCAAGCTCGCCAAGCCGGGTGAGGATGCCAAGCCGGCCAAACCTGCGACCACGAAAGCATCGGCAGCGTCCACCAAATCTTCCTCGACGGCCAAGCCGGTGAAAGCTTCCAACTCGAGCAAGCCGTCCGATCGCGAGGGCGTGGTCAAGCGGGTGCTCGCTTGGCTGCACCAGCAGTTCGGCAGCCCCGATGGCAAGGCGGCTCTGGAGTCGCGGTTGCCCAAAGACCCGGCCCTGGCCCTCACCTCCGCTGAAGCGCGGCTCATTCGCCAAGACCTGGCCGCTGTGCTTGATCTTCACCCCAGTGCTCGCACCGTCATGCGTTTCGTGCGGGCGCTCGAACACGGCTTGCGGAAAAAAGGCAAGCGCACGCTGGATGAACTCCCGGTGGAAATCCTGCGCCGCGCGCTCGCCCAGCTCGATGCCGTGGTGACCGACTGGTCGCCTGCGGGTCTGGCCTTGCTGCGGTCCAGGGCAGCCCTGGCCATCGCCCGCCGCGACCGTGTGGCCCTCGATCGCCAAGACGCCCGCACACTGGCCGCCTACAACGAAGTGCAGGTCGAAGAAGCGAGCCACACGGTGTTTCTGGAGGCCAACGAGGAGTGGGAGCGGTCGTTCACCGGGCGGACTGAGGCCGGGGCGCTGGATGCACTGAAGACAACGGCTGCTACGAGCAGTGACAGTCCTGCAGTTTCTAGGTGAAACGGCGACATCCGCACTGACGCGCAGGAGACTCGTACATGGGCGTGATTTTCAAAGTTCCAGCCTTCATTCTCATGTTTGTAGGGGGAATCTGGCCCTGATCATTAGTCTTGGCAGAGTCCACCCAGAAGTTTGGACTTCTGGGCGTGTTTGTCGGGCTGCTTTTGTTTCCAGCCACGTTTTCCCTTGTGCCGTGGTATGCCGCCTTCGTCGATGGAAACTGGCAGCCCGTAATGGTCGTATACGGCATGATGGCCGCCGCACTTGGGCTGTTTCTGCTCGGATCTCTGATTGATAAAGATTGAAAGGGTGCAAAGAAGGAACGCTCATCGTTTAGGTCGGTGAAGCCAGACGTTCGGCACTGCGATCCATGTTCTTCATTTTTCCGCTTGTGATCGTTTCGGCCTCACTGCTTCTTGCCGTGGGCGTGTTCGGTTGGTGCCTGTATTTGTCGGCGACACAACGTGCGCGCAGGGCCGCCGTGGTGCTCGGGCTGGCACTGCTTGGTGGGCTGGGCGCCGCCCTGGTCCATGGCGCGGTGTGCCTGTATGTTCAGGAACCGGGCGCGTGTTCGGTTGAAGGCCGCGCGCTGATCTTTGCCATGGCTTCGGGATGGGTGGGCGCAGTGGCCGCCATCGTGGCTCAGCTGTTGCCACTGTTCGGCCAGTCCAACAGCTGGAGTGCGCGCAGCGAACGCCGCCGCAACGGGCCACGGGGCAACGAACCATGAAGGTGAAGAGTCTCGCCCCCACCGACCCAGATGACATCTCCCTCTGCGACAGATGGCTGGTCGGCGGATTGACGTCTTTCGATGAGTTGCTGCAACTCCTCAAGGAGCGCACCCAGGGTCACCCGGGTCAGTCGGTGCTGATCACCCTGGACGATCTGGACCAGGCGCAATACACCTCCGGGCATGCGACCGGGTTTCACGACCTGGACAGTGCAGAGGGGCACGACTTGGTCGGCGTCGACGCCAGCGCCTTCGAGAACGGCGAACACCGAGGGTATCTGTCGACCCCCTCCGAGTTCTTCATCCGTCACGAGAACTTCGAGCGAAGGGCGCAAGCCTGCACGTTCGACGACGCCTGCAAACGGGGCCTCACGATCGATGACGACGAAGTGGCCCGGCTGGCGTTGGTCCACGCCGATCCGCTCGCCTTCATCGACAGCGAGGTCATCCTGCATGTCGTGCCGGTCGCCAGCGCTCATGCCGCCTTGTGCGCGTTTCCGAACGGCTATTTTTCGAGCGACCTCAATCCCTTCGAGACCCATGCGCTGGCAGCCAAGCTCAGCGCTCATGGGTACGAGCTGTTCGGCATCGGCGCCTCGCTGGTGGGCTTTGTGCGCAGTCGGGACTGGCGTGACGGTGACGCAGAGTCGCTTGGCGTCGACCTCGCACGCTTGTACAACGGTGAGCAGAGCGACAGCGCCATCAAGCGCCTGGTGGGTTTGGCGCAGGAGAACAAGGTCTTGTTTCTGAAGTACGTCGAGTACCTTGAAGGCTGATGACGACTTGCAATCGCCAACCATGGTCGTCGGCTGCTCAGCTTTTTAGCCGGGTCTCATTCGATGCTGCACCCTCAGCCTGACTGGAACTCTCCCCGTTCTCTGGCCGACGCGCTGGCGCTGTGCGCTCGTGCGCATGACGCGAGTTCAAGCACAGGTGCAAGCGAGCGGCTGCTCGACGCCGTGGGCAACAACCACGCTGGAACCTACTTCCCTGTCGTGCTGGATGCCGTGTCGGGCATGCATTCGGTCCTCGATCAGGGCTCACCTTGGGCTCAGCGGTCGGTGTTGGAGGTCCTTCTCGACGTGCACAGTTCCTTTCAAGCCGATGCAGCGTTCGAGATGTACCAAGGGAGGCGCCTGGACGAAACGCTGCGCGAGCGCATCGCCGCGTTGGCGCCTCTGGTTGCTCGCATTGCGAAGGCGAACACTGTCGCCTCGGGCAGTGCCGTCGATCTTCAACTGCTTTTGGCGCCGCCCCTGCCGGGCAAAGCTTGATTGGCTTACTGCACAGCCAGGGCCGTGTGCACCGCCCATTGGGCGGCCTGAGCCGCAGGGCGCAGCGCCAGGTTCCGCTCGATCTCCGTCTGGAAGAACAGTCCGCAGGTCAGCGGGCGGGCACCTGACGCCACCAGCGCCAACGCGATGTTCCACGACTCGATCTTGTCTGGCGACACATCGGAGGCACCCTGCACAGCGCGTGACAGCATCTGGCAACGGCTCTTGGCATTCACGCGTTCGGAATGCAGCAGGCCGAGTCGCACGGCGCGTTCCATTTCGGCCCGCCAGCCCTGGGTGGCGATGAGCATCGGGATGGCATCGGGTTGTGATGGATTGTCAGGCGAAGTCCACAGGGTGCTGCGGAACTCGTCGTCACTCATCTCTTGCAAGGCTTGGCGCACTTGCTCCGGCGGGATCAGATGCCAAGCGGCCTTGTCGGTTGGGACGTCGCCGTAATCGATGGTCTTGCCGAGCTCCTTGGCGGCCATGCGGAAGGCGGGGTCGCGTGCAGCGAGACGGGCCAGTGACCAGCCGGTTTCCGGACGCTCCGGGGGCCTGCCGATCAAGGGCGCGATCGGCTCGATGGGTTGGACCTGGCCGGTCAAGGCAGGCGTGACAGCGAGCAGGCGCAGCACGGCAGCCCGGCGCAGGGCCTGGCTCGCGTCGGGAGCCGCCAGCGGATTGCGCAAGGTCCTTTGGGAGATCTCGAGCTGGATGCCAGCGTGCATCAGCGGCGTCATGCCTTGGCCATCGCGCAAGGACGGATCGGCTCCGCGTGCGAGAAGCCATTCCACTGCATCGGCCCAGCCCCGCGAGGCGGCAGCATGCAGTGCACTTCGGCCGTCCGCACCCAAGGTGGTCGGCGACATCCCGAGGTCTGCGAGCTGCTGAAGCATGCCAGTGGGCATCGGGTCGACGCCCACGGCTGAATCGATCCACAGCGCCAGCGGCGTCATGGGTGTCCTCACGTTGAGGTCGGCCCCGCGCCGTTTGAGCAGGTCGGCGCAAGCGATGCAGTTCTGCAGGGCAGCGACGTGACCTGCCGTCCAGCCATCAGGCGAGGCGATGGCGGGTTTCGCGCCTTGGCCGATCAGCCACTCGGCCATGTCCATTCGCCGGGCCATCAGCGCGTGCGACAACGGACTGAGCTGGTCGACGGCAGCATCCTTGCGGGCAGGCCGTGACTTTGTGGGCTGGAGCGCGACACCACCGACGCGATTGACGTCGTCGCCCAGTTTGATGAGCAACTGGGCCATCGCCATGTCCCCGTTGCGCGCTGCACATGCCAGACCGCTGCGGCGCGGATGATCTCCTCGGATGCCGACGTGGTGAAGCAGCCGCACCGCAAAAGGGTGACCCGTGCAGGCCATGTGGGTGCGCGCCTGCAGTTGGGTGTCCGGGTGGGACCAGTCGGCGAGCTGAGTGACTTGTTTGAAGTCGGGCACCGTGGCGCTCAGCACGGCACCGGCAATCTGCTTGCTCAGCATGAGCACCAGGGCGAGCAGGGCAACGAAGACGCCCGCCGAGATGGCGAGCACCCGGCTGCGGCCAGAGGGAGCATCCTTGCGGCGGGTCGTAGAACCGCTTCTGCGTTGCGCTGCCTTGGGCGCCGGCCTCGTTGGAGCTGGAGACGGGCAGTCCAGTCCGGCCGCGTTGAACCACCGTGTGCAGCCCACCCCGGCATACGCGCCGATGCCGGCAGCCGAGATGGCCGAGTAGAAGAACGCTACGATGGCCAGCTGGAATGCGATCTGAAGCCACGAGTGGGAGCTGCCTGACAGCCACGATCGACCTGACCCGGCCAGCAAGGACATGCCCGTCAACTGCGCGAGAAGGGCCTGCAGCAACAGGGTGCACAAGGCAATCACCAAGGCGATCGGCACCCACCGCAGGCGGGGCTTGAGCAACGTGTCAAGGTCGTCGGTATCAAGGTGCGTGCACATGGCACATCGAACCGAAAATCCGATGGCAACGATGATCAGCAATGCGTTCTGCAGCAAGCTGAACGTCCAGGCCGGAAACTGTGCGAGCAGATACCAGCGCCACATCAGCGCGCCGGGAAGCAACAGCGCGACCAGCAGTGGCAGACCGAGGACGAGCGCAGCTCCCGCGAGAACCCACAGAAACCATCGCCGGTAAATGCCGACGTCCGGGATCTCCATGGCCTGCATGCCGGGCGGTGCATCGCCGTGTTCATCGATGAAGCGGGCGATGACGTGATGCGAGACGACCGAGGAAAAGGCCCGCGACACCACGGGCGCCACCCAGATTATCCACAGGGCCATCAGCAAGGCCAGGACGATGGGGCTTCGAGAAAGAAAGATCGACCCAACCACGATGCCGATCAGGCTGATCAACGCCGCTGCTGAGAACAGTAACGTCCTCAGAGAAAAGAGTTTCCCGAACAGCTCGCGCCAGACCTGCGGATTGGACACGGCCCATGCTGCGCCCCGGGCTGCTGCGACAACTTCACCCATTGTCTCGTCCCCTTCATTGTTTGTGGGCAGTTTAGGGCGGGCCGGTGACCGGATCAGAAAATTATGGGGGTGTGGATTGACTTGCGGAAGTGGCCTTCGAGTTGATGGTTGAAAAGACAAAGGGCGCCGAAGCGCCCTTTGTCAAGGTTGATGCGACGGCTCAGCTGGCTCGCTTGGCTGGGGCCCGCTTGGTCGGCGCCTTTTTTGCAGCAGCGGTTTTGGCCGCAGGCTTTGCAGCAGCCTTGGACGCTGCCGTCTTCGTTGGGGCTGGCTTGACTGCAGGCGCCTTGCTCAACTTGGCAACCTGCGCGGTGAGTTCGTCGACACGGGCGACCAGTGCGGCCACGTCCTTGGCATTGGGCACGCCCAACTTGCTCAGCGCCTTCGAAGTGCGTTCTTCGAAGATCGACTCCAGCTTGTCCCAGTGCTGCCCGGCCTTGGCGCTGACATCGCCGGCCATGCCGCTCATGCGGCTGCTGACTTCAGACAGCTTTTCTTCAGCGACCGACTGGGTCTTCTTCTGGATGGTCGTGCCTTCTTTCACCAGGGTGTCGAACACCTTGCCGCCTTCAGCCTGGGCGCGCGAGAAGGCACCGAGGCCGGCAAGCCAGATCTGCTGGGCCGATTCCTTGACCGTGCTGGCGAACTGGCTGTCGAGCAGGCCGGCGGCCGATGCGGTTTTCTTGTCAGCCAGCTTTTGCAGTTTCTTGACCATGGTGCGGGTTCCTCAATGTGGGTCGAACGGGTTCTCCCACTATAAAAGCCCTGCCAAGGGGCTGCACGAGAAATCTCTAGTGAGCCCTGTCTATCGTTGGCCCCCCAGTCGCTGACGCTCCTGCTCTGCCAGCCGCGCCGAGCCATAGGCTCAGCTCTTCGCCAGGCATGAACAGTCCACTGGACTGTTCAAGTCCGGGCTCAGCCCCCAAGGGGCGCCCACGGGTCGACCGGCAGAGCCGGATCTCGCGTGGTTGCTTGATGGGTC
>JBEGTX010000134.1:0-6768 GCA_041179165.1 Pseudomonadota bacterium
AGGGTTGTGTGCGTTCAGCGCGCAAGCTGCTCGCCTGCCGGGGCGAATACCCGGCGCGGCCACGGCACGAACCAACCGATTTGCGTTCAGCCCAAAAGAACCGACGAAGGTGCGTCGAAGCCGCAGCAGCTTCACATCGGACCTGTGGATACCGTCCTTCGACGGTATGACTGAGGGTTGTGTGCGATCCGCGCGCAGGTTGCTCGCCTGCCGGGGCGAATACCCGGCGCGGCAGGGCCATGACCCAACCGGTTGGCGTTCAGCCCACAAGAACCGACAACGGTGCGTCGAAGCACAAGCAGCTGCACATCGCACCTGTAAGCCACGCCCTTCGCCAACGTGACCGACGGTCATGTGCGCGAGTCGGACACAACGGTCACCCGTTCACATCCACCCACTGCAACCCCGCCTGCTCAGCCCGCCGCAAAGCCAACTCCTCGGTCGGAAAGTACTCGAGGTCCAGAAAACACTGCGACCGCGTATGGCCCGGCGCCAGCGCCGTCAACGCCACGCGCGCCTGAAAGCTGCCGTCGTCGAGGCGAAAGGCATCGGCGGTCACCATCCACCGCTTGTGGAATACCCGCCTCACTGAAAACTCTCACGATCTCGTTGCGCCATGCGCTCGCGCAGCTGCACACACTGAAGCGTGGCCGCATGACGGGCCTCGGCACAAACGCGATGCAGGCACACGGCATGGGCCACCAGGCCCTTGCCTTCGCACAGGTCGGTGCTGTCGGGCGCGGCGCTGCGCACCCGCGGCGCGACATCGTCTGCGCGTGGCGACGCGGGAGACCGCACGGGTCGCGACGCGGTCTGGGCTGGCGTGTTGGCCTGAGACGGCAGCACAGCGGGATTGACGGACGCGGCCGGCACCACGCGCGGTTGCGGCGTGGCAATGGGCACGACAGGCGCCGCCCTGGGAGATGGCGTGGCAGCGGGCACGGCCTGCGCCGCGAGCGCCGGCTCGGCGGGCGAAGGCGAAGGCGAAGGCGAGGACAAGGGCAAGGGCAAAGGCAGGGGCAACGAAGCAGGCGGCTGCAACTTGACCACAGGAAGCTGGGCTGGTGCCACCGCCGCCGGACCAGGCGTGCCAAGCACGGCCGGCACATTGCTCGGCGCACGGTGCCCCAGAACAGACGACACACCCCACGTCAGTGCCGCCACAGTGCACAAGGCCCCCACCCCCCACACCACGGCACGGGGCAGCGACCAGGCAGCAGGCCCCGCCACTGCCTGCTTGGCGCGGCGCTTCCGACCGGCGGGTTGCGTCTTCTGCCACCACAAGCCGGCCGACACACCCGCGCCATCCGGGTGGGACGGTTCTTTCCAACGCGACGTGGGCGGCGGTGGAAAGCGTTTGCCGTCCATCGCTTCACGCATTTCCTTCACGCTCTGCGGCCGGCACTCCGGCGCCACGGCCAGCGCCCAGTCGATGGCCCGCAGCAGCGGGTCGCCGATACCCTCGAAGGCCTGCGCATCGCGCTCGGCCAGCAGCGGCATGCCATCGCGCACGGTGCGCATGACCACCGGAGGTGGCGGCCGGCCCGTGAGCGAAAAGTACATGACGGCGCCGAGCGCATAGAGGTCGGTCCACGGCCCCTGGCGCATGCCAGCCATCTCGCCGTACTGCTCCACGGGCGCGAACTGCGGCTTCAGCACGGCCGTGAGCGCCTGGGTGCGGCCGCTGATCACGTGGCGCGCCGAACCGAAATCGAGCAGCACCGGACGACCGTCGGGCAGCAGCAGGATGTTGTCGGGCGAGACATCGCGGTGGTAGACCTGCTGGGCGTGCAAAGCCTTCAGGGCACTCAGTAGCGGATCGGCCAGCCGACGCAACCAGGCTTCATCGGGTGGCTTGCGCAAGTTGGCTCGCACCATGTTGAGTGTCTGGCCTGCGTAGTACGGCATCACCATGTAGGCCGTGCCGCGGGCTTCCCAGAACCGATGCACCTTCACGAGCGACGGGTGATCGAAGCTCGCGAGCAGCCGGGCCTCTTTCATGAACGACAACAGGCCCGCATCAAATGTGTCGCCGAAGGCTGGTGAACGAAGCACCACTTCGCCATCCCGGCCCCGGCCGGCCAGTGTGGACGGCATGAACTCCTTGATCGCCACCTGGCGTTCGAGCACGTGGTCGAAGGCCAGATAGACGATGCCGAACCCTCCGATGCCCAGCACCCGCAGCACCTCGAACTCGTCCAGGCGCGTGCCCGAGGTCAAGGCCTCGTCGCTTCCCGGTGCCACCAGCGGACGCGCAGGGTCGTGACCAGGCAAGGCCTGATGGGTCGATGGCAGTGAAAAATCGGATCGGGTCACAGGGATTCCAGCGGGGCCTGCAGCGCGCGGCTGCCTCAAAGATGTTCAAACCGGCACGGGCAGGCAAGCCCGAATCACCGCACCGACGAGTGTGCCGAGAAGACGGGCACACCGGGCCCCCCACGTGCAGGGCAGCGCGTGAGAAATTGCCCGAAGCAGGCCGCTTTGGCAACGGGCGCGGCCGCGGCGCCAGCAAGACGTCGTTCAGGCGGGTGAGCAGAGGGCCTGAATTGTTACAGGATCGCCCCGTTTTGCGCTCAGCGTGCGCGAAGAACCAGGGCTTCCACACCGCTTCTCCATCGAATCAATCTCCCAATGGACAAGCATGCTGTTGCAATTCGTGCAGTGATTCGCAGCAACTGACCGAAACCGGCATAAAGCGGCCTTCAGCATTCCGCTTGTTACACCGATAACCCCCTGAGCGCCCCTCATCCGAAAGATGGAAGGGCGTCGCCCAGACCGCCCCCTGCGGTCGCACCGAAACAAAAACGAGTTGAGAGGTACAGAGTGACGAGCCACCACGACACCGCCCAAGGCACCGACGCCGACGTTCTTTACAGCAACGAGCATGTGCGCGTCTCACGACGACCGGCTTCCGCTGACGGCGTTGCCGCCGTGGTCAAGGTCGCGATCGGCAACCAGGCGATTCGCCGCCTCGCCCATGAAGTCTCCATCCTGAAGCAACTTGCTCAGGTGGACGGTGTTGTTCGCATCGCCGACCTGCCCGCCGAAGCCAACACCGTGCTGTTGAAGGACGAGGGCGCCAGCGCGCTGTCGTCCTACCTGGCATCACACAAGCTCTCTCCCGCCCAACTCGTTGCCTTCACAACGGCATTTGCCCGCATTCTTTCCGCGGTGCACAAAACGGGCGTGGTCCACAAGGACATCTGCCCGGCCAATGTCCTGATCCACCCAGGCACCCTGCAACCTACGCTGATCGACTTCAACATCGCGACTGGCCCCGGCTACCGCGAAGACCCAGCCGCGCAGACCGAGATGGTGGGCACCTGGGCCTACATGTCCCCCGAGCACACCGGCCGCACAGGCCGGGCCACCGACTCACGCTCCGACCTCTATTCACTCGGCATCACCTTGTATGAAGTGCTGACCGGCCAGAAGCCGTTCCGCAGCGAAGACCTGCTCGAACTCGTGCACGATCACTTGGTGCGCGTGCCCGACGCGCCGTCGGTGGTGAACCCTGAGGTGCCGGCGCTGCTGTCCGACGTGGTCATGCGCCTCTTGGAGAAAGAACCCGATCGCCGCTACCAGAGCGCCGAAGGCCTGGGGCTGGACCTGACCCGCATCGGCGAGCTCCTCGCCAGCGGCGACACCACGCCGTTTGCCCTGGGCCAGTTCGACTTCGGTGTGCACCTGAACGCACCGGCCAAGCTGATCGGCCGCGACCCCGAACTCACCGCCCTGCGCGCCGCCACGCTTCGCCTCAAGGACGGCCTCAGCCCCTGCCTGCTGATGACGGGCGTGCCCGGTGTCGGCCGCTCCGCCCTGCTGGACCAGATTCGTCCGATGGTGTCCGACCAGCGCGCCTGGTTCGTGTCGGGCAAGTTCACATCCGAACGCCAAGGCACGCCTGAAGCCGCATTCGATGCCTTCCAGGCGCTCGGCCGCCAGCTGATGGCCCAGCCCGAAGACCAACTCGCACCGGTGCGTGAACGCATCCGCGCCGCCTTCGGCGACAACCTCGGCATCGGCCTCACGCAGCTGCCCGAGTTCGAAATGCTGCTGGGCAAACACCCGGCGCTCGAGATCACCGATCCCGCGGAACTGGAAGCCCGCACCGCCCAAGCCGCCCTCGGCCTGCTGCAAGCCGTGGCCACGCCTGAGCGTCCGCTGGTGCTGGTCTACGACGACGTGCAATGGGCGCCGAGCCTGTCGATCAAGCTGCTCGACGCCGTGGTGTCGAGCACCGAGCCCCTGCCTGGTCTGCTGGTCGTCTGCGCCTACCAGGTCACCGACGTGGCCGAAGACAACCCCGTGCGCGCTCTGATGGCCCGCTGGAAGACCGCCGGGCGCACGCCGCCACAGCTGGCCGTGGGCAGCTTGAGTGCAGACGCCGCCGCCGAGTTCGTCGGCCAGATGCTGCGCCTGCCTGTGCCGGAAGCCGGCAAGCTGGCCGCCGCATTGCACGACCGCACCGACCACAACCCGCGCGCCATCGTGTCGCTGCTGAATGCACTGCGCAACGACGGCGTGCTCGTGCCGGGTCTTGGCGTGTGGAACTGGACGCCGGAGTCCCTGCGCCGCTACGTTGGCGAGGCCAGCCCCGCCGAACTGAAACGCCGCCTGGCCAAGTTGCCTGCCGACGCACTCGGCCTCATTCAATCCGTGGCCTGCCTCGGCCTGTCGGTGTCTGAAGAAGCCCTGCTGGTGGCCACGGCCCTCGATGCCAAGGCGCTGAAGGCCCATGCCGCCGCCGCACTCGATGAAGGCCTGTTGGTCGCAGTGAGCGGTGAACGTGCCTGCTACCGCCTGGCCAACGGGCGGGTTCGCGTCGCCGTGCTGAGCGCCCTGGGCGTTGATGCCGGTGCCTCACTCCATCTCGCCTTTGCCCGTCGACTGAACGCCACTTCACAACCCGCATTTGCCGCACTCACGGCCGAGCAGTACCTCGGCGCAGTAGACGTGCTGGCCGATGAAACCGAACGCCGCCACGCGGCCGGCCTCTTCGACGCCGCCGCGGCTCGCCTGCGCCTGAGCGACGTGAAAGCCGCCGAAGGCTATTACGTCGGCGCCTACAACGCGCTGAAGCCGGTGGCCCGTGCCGACGACGCTGCCCGCATGTTCGAGCTCAAGCGCGAACACCACCGCGCGCTGTTCGAGCAAGGCCGCCTGGACGAAGGCGATGCGCTGTACGCCGAACTGCAAGAGCTGGCAGCGGACACGCCCATCGACATGCCCGAGCCCACGCGCGTGCAGATCTACAGTTTGATGAACCGCCGCCGCCCTGCCGATGGCGTGGCCCTCGGCCTCGGCCTGATGGCGAAACTGGGTGTACCCAAGCCAGACGACATTCGCCCTGCGCTGGGCGAAGGTTTCAAGCGCGTCACCATGTGGTACCGGGGTGAAGAAAAGCTGCGTGAATTCGATCGGGCCGAGATCTCGGAACCACTGCACGTCGCGTGGACCAAGATCATTCCCGAGACGTCGAACCCCTCCTTCTTCGTCGACCCCACCATCTGGGCCTGGCTGGCGTTCGAAGCCCATCGCATCTGGGTCGAATACGGCCCGTCACCGCGCCTGCTGTCGTCGGTCGGCTCGCTGCCGATGATGCTGGTGGGTGCCCCGCAAGACTACCGCGGCGCCTACCTCACGAGCCGCCACGTGCTGGCAGTTGGTGAAGCCCGTCACTACGAGCCTGCGACCTCCTTCGCACGCTGCATCTTCGGCATCTCGGCTTCCCACTGGGTGGACCCGATCGAGAAGGTGGTGGACGACACCTTCCGCCGTGCCCGCAAGGACCTGCACGCACTGGGAGACGAATCCTTCGTCGCCTACACCTACGTGGCGTGCGACCTGCTGCTCGACTGTGCCCCCACGCTGGACATCCCGCTGGCCGAGATCGACGACGGCCTGGCCTTCGCCGCCCGCTCCAAGAACAACGACTTCACGCAGCGCTACCTTCCCCGCCGCCAGCTGGTCCGAAGCCTCACCGGCAAGACCTCGGCAGCGGGTGCGTTCACCGATGCCGAGTTTGACGAAGAAGCCTACGTCAAGAGCTTTGAAGCGACCGGCCCCACTGCCGCGTCGTATCACATGTTCCGCGCCATCGGCTCGGCCATCTTCGGCGACATCGCGCGCCTGAGCGGTCATGTGGCCTACGCGGTGCCACTGGGCGCACGCACGCCGGGCTACTACACGACTGCCATCGCCCGCATGCTGGCCGGCCTCGCCCAGGCCGAAAAAGCCCGCGCCTTGCCGGTGGAAGAACGTGCACCGGTGATCGCTGAAATCGACGGTCACCTGACGTGGCTCACGGCCCGTGCGGCCGACGCGCCAGAAAACTTCCTGCACCTGCAACGCTGGCTCGAAGCCGAACGCGCCTGGGTGGCCGATTCGGTGTGGACGGCAGGCGCTGCCTTCGACGTCGCCGTGACAGAGTCTGCTCTCCACGCTCGCCCATGGCACCGCGCCATCATCGCGGAGCGCGCCGGCATGTTCCACCTGGCCCACGGCCTGGAAAGCACCGCCCGTCCGCTGCTGGTGCAGGCCTGCGAAACCTATGACGCCTGGGGCGCTGCCGGCAAGGTGAAAGAACTGCGCCGCCAGCACGCCTTCCTGCGCTCGACTGGCAAGCGTGCCGAGGGCGGCACCCGCAGCACCTCGGTCGTCGACTCGGCCATGGTGGACATGATGGCCGTTCTGCGTGCCTCGCAAGCCCTGAGCTCCGAGACCAGCCTGGTGCGCCTGACGCAGCAGGTCGGCAAGGTGCTGGGC
>JBEGTX010000135.1:0-12035 GCA_041179165.1 Pseudomonadota bacterium
TCGTAGCTCAGAGGCTGACGCACGAAGGGCTGTGGCTCGCTGGCCGCCACGTGGCCGATGCGCTTTTGCCAATGCCGTTCGCCGGTGACGATGAAGGATTTGCTCATGCTCCCCACCCGCAAACCCACTGCCATGCGCGGCACGGGTTGGCCGTTCGGTGCATGGGCGCTGCCCACGAGCATCACATCGCAGCCGGGTTTGCGGTGCGCGTAGTCGCTCTCGAAGAGGGGCGCACTGAGGCCGGGCTCGCCGGTGAAGCGGTCGGCCTCGACCAGCGGCACCTGCTTGTCGGCGAAGCGGAGTGCCTCGCCTGCTTGCGGAATCTGATAGGTGGCCTTGGCCACGACGACCAGCAGCTCGCGGCCGTCGCGCTCGAACCCGAGGGTCCAGCCGGCGGGTTGGCCAGTCACATTGGTGAATCTCATGCTGCCAGCCTTTCGCATTGCCAGACGCCATGCGCTCCGGTCGGGAACACGGGTGCATCGTCTTGCAGCCGGGCCCATTCCAGGGCTGCCGCCTGGCGATGGCGCTGCGAGCCCTCGCGAAGGACGGCCTGCACAGCGGCCGCAGACACCGGCCGGCCGGCCAGGTGGCGCACGCCCTTCGGGAAGCGGTGGCCTTCCACCGCCCACCAGGCGGCCGAGGCAGCCTGGTCCGGCCAGCGGAGGTCGGTGTCTTCGTCCTGCTCGGCTTCGAGCAGCAGCGGGTCGTCATCGGGGGACGGGGGCTCATCCGCCAGCGGGGCGTCCCTCTCGAGGCCGAGGTCGTCCAGTTGGGCGCCCGTGATCATGCAGAACGATTCGCCCGCCACACGCGCCAGCCGCGGTTGATCGAAGTGCTTGATGAGCCAGGGCACGGCGTGGGGGTCGCCCAGCGCACCTGCGGCTTGCAAGGCTTCGCGGCGGCTGCGTGGGTCGCCCGCCAGTGCGCGCACCGTCTCATGGGCCCAGGCATGCTCGCCCCAGCGCATGGCAAGCTGAATGGCGGGTGTCGACAGTCTGCGCTCGCCTTGCGCTGCTATCCAGGCCGAAGCCACGGCATCGGCCTGGCCCAGCAAGGCCAGCGAGTGCGCGGCCCAGAAGCGGCAATGGACATCGGGGTCGTGCTCGCTTTGTTGCAGCACCCTCTGCAGCTCGTACCGCTTGAAATCGCCGATCGCCCGCAAGGCCACGGCGCGAAGGGCTGCATCGTCTTGTGCAGCGGCGGCTTCGATGGTGGCGTCCGACACGCGGCGCCGCAGCAGCTGTGCCGACAGGGCGATCAGCCGGTGGGCCGCAACAGGCGACTGCGCCAGACGGCTCAGCGGTGCTTCGGCCTGTCGAGGGCTGAGCCAACCGAGCGCAGCCACGAGCGGGGCCTTGAATTCGGGTTGCGACAAGCCGAGTTGCAAGGCGCGGCGCATGGCGTCGGCATCCTGTCCTGCAAAGGCGAGGTACGCCACGACAAACACCATGCCGGTGTCGCAGCTGTCGAGCCGCGCCAGCGTGGCCGCCCAGCCTTCTGTCGCAGCGACGTGCAGACCTTGAAGGTGCCCATCGAGGCGCCTGTCCAACCGCTCGAGGTGGTACAGCCTCATCCGAGGCGCGGTGCTCGCGCGTTCTCGCTGCATCCACAAGAAAGCGGCTTCGGTGACATGGGTGTCCACCACCCGCCGGTGGGTCAGGGCCGAGATTTCCGCCGGCTCGAACCCGAGGACACGGATGCGGCCTGTGGCAAGCGCTGGCGTGGTCACGAAGCCGCCCGGTGTGGTGTCAGTTGAGCTCGACCGAGCCGCCGCGAATGCGGTTGGCGCGTGCGGCCTGGGTGACGATGCCCTCGCCGCGGATCTCGATCTGGCCGTCGGCGGCCAACGTGATGCTCGACTTGCCACAGCGGAGCACCAGGGTCTCGCGCGCCGTGACCACCATGCGCGCGCCGCCGGCTTCGAGTTCGACCTCGCCGACAAGTGACTGCGGCACCGCGTTTGACGCGCCTTGCAGCAGGCCGATGATGACGGGGCGGGCCGGGTCGCCGTTCTCGAACAGCATGGCCACGGCCGAACCCATGTGGTGCCGGGTGAGATCGATCAGGCTGCGCGCGACGATGGCGGCCGTGTCGGTCTGCGGGTCGAACACCACCAGCGGCACGCGCCCGGAATCGACCAGTGCGACGAGCTCGCCCACCACGAGCCCATGGCGTCGAAGGGACGCGTCGGGCGGCGAGTCGTTGGATGGGGACGCCAGGGCGGCCAGGTGCGCGAGGTCGGCGCTGGCAAGGGGGTCTCTTCCGCTCATGAGGGTGCTCCGAGGGCCCGGCCGAGGTGGCCAGTTCATGCTCGAAGCTATCACTCTGCAGTGACCGCCGGCACCCCCCAAAAGTCATGTCCACCCATCAGAGGGCGGTAGAAAGAGGGAAGAGGAACGTGGGGTGAAAGTGCGCACAGGGCGGGGGGGGTCGTCCCACGCCGACTTCAGCTTGAACAGGGCATCAGTCCACCGTCGAGAATCTGAAGACCCCGTCGACACCGCACTCCCGACGCAGCTTTCCTTGCAGCCACAGCGCATGCAGGTGGGCAATCGACTCCCCCATCGCGAACGTGGTCTGGTGCAGATCGAGCTTGCGCTTGAAGAGCACCTCCAGCAGGTCGGCCGCACTTTGGGGTGCGGCCGAGCAGGCGGCCATCACATCGGCGAGGCGCTCGCGGTGGTGGTCGTGCAGCTGGTCGATGCGGGTGAGCATGCCGCGAAAGGGGCGGCCGTGCGAGGGCAGCACCAGCGTGTCCGCGGGCAGGGCGCGCAGGCGGTCGAGCGAGTCGAGGTAGAGCACCAGCGAGTTGGCCTCGGGCTCCATGTCGGTCACGCTCACGTTGGTGGAGATGCGTGGCAACAGCATGTCGCCGGCGATCATCACGCCGAGGGCCGGGCAGTGCAGCGAGATGTGCTCGGGCGCGTGGCCGTAGCCCACATGGCAGCGCCAGCGCTTGCCGTCGATCTCGACGTCCAGCCCGTCGAGCAGGCGGCGGTATGAGGCCGGCACGGTGGGCACCATCGACGCGTAGTAGTTGCTGCGCATGCGGATCTTCTCCACCGCGTCGGGATCGGTCAGGCCGTGGCCAGCCATGAAGCGGGCTGCGGCGTCGCCGCCGAAGCCGGTGGTGCTGGCGCTGGCCATCCGGGCGCCCACGTAGTCGCTCATGCTGCACCAGAGCCGGCACTCGCGGCCGTCGATCGACCAGCGCTTCGTGAGCCAGTCGGCCAGCCCCATGTGGTCGGGGTGCATGTGGGTGACGATGAGCCGCAGCACGGGCAGGCCGTCGAGCTCGTGGGCGAATACCGACTCCCAGGCGTCGCGTGTGGTGTCGTTGGTGATGCCACAGTCGACGATGGTCCAGCCCTCGACGCCGTCGATGCGGTCGCGCAGCAGCCACAGGTTGATGTGGTCGAGCGCAAAGGGCAGCCCCATGCGCACCCAGCGCACCCCGGGGGCGACGTCCAAAGCCCGGCCGAGTGGGGGAAGTTCCTCACCCAGCGGGTACTGAAGCTGCTGTTCCAGTGCATTCATGGCCATGGTTCGCTACACTTTACGTTAACGTCAATTGGATCTTCATTGTAGGTTCCCATGCGCTCCACTGTTGTCGCCCAGGTGTCCCCCTCGTCAGCCACCTTCACCATCGGTGAACTGGCCCAGGAGTTCGACCTCACCACCCGTGCCATCCGCTTCTATGAAGAGGGCGGCCTGCTGTGCCCCACCCGCAGCGGCCGCCAACGCGTCTACAGCGCGCGCGACCGCACGCGGCTGCGTCTCACGCTGCGCGGCAAGCGCATGGGGCTCACGCTGGCCGAGGTGAAGGAGCTGGTCGACATGTACGAGTCGCCGCAAGACACCCAGCCGCAGCTGCAGCACCTGCTGGCGGTGCTGGCGCGCCACCGCGAGCAGCTCGAGGGTCAGATCGGCGACCTGCAGACCACTCTCGACGAAGTGCGCGCCCGCGAGCGAGAGGCGCGTGCGCTGCTGACCGCCGGCCCGCCAACGAAGCCTGCTCGGCGAAAGCCCGCTGCTTCGTCTGCCACGTCGCCCGTCCGATCCAAGGAGCGCCCATGAACCTGCCTGGCCTCGACTTCAACCTCGGCCCCGATGTCGACGCGCTGCGCGACACGGTGCGCGCCTTCGCTGCGGCCGAAATCGCCCCTCGTG
Source organism: Pseudomonadota bacterium (assembly GCA_041179165.1). Taxonomy (GTDB): domain Bacteria; phylum Pseudomonadota; class Gammaproteobacteria; order Burkholderiales; family Burkholderiaceae_C; genus Rhizobacter. The sequence goes on from JBEGTX010000135.1 coordinate 4,174, forward strand.
CAGCCGAGATCGACCGCAGCGACCAGTTCCCCATGGACCTCTGGGCCAAGATGGGCGCGCTCGGCGTGCTGGGCGTCACCGTGCCCGAAGACCAGGGCGGTGCCGGCATGGGTTACCTGGCCCACATGGTGGCGATGGAAGAAATCAGCCGCGCCAGCGCCTCGGTGGGTTTGTCGTACGGCGCGCACAGCAACCTGTGCGTGAACCAGATCCGCCGCAACGGCACCGAAGACCAGCGCCGCCGCTACTTGCCAGGTCTGCTGAGTGGCGAGCACATCGGCGCTCTCGCCATGAGCGAGCCCGAGGCCGGCTCCGACGTGCTCAGCATGGCGCTGCGCGCCGAAGAGCGCGGCGGCGTGTTTCTGCTCAACGGCAGCAAGATGTGGATCACCAACGGCCCCGACGCCCACACGCTGGTCGTCTACGCCAAGACCGACCCCGAGCTCGGCTCGGGCGGCGTCACGGCCTTTCTGGTCGAGCGCAGCATGCCCGGCTTCAGCGTGGCCCGAAAACTCGACAAGCTCGGCATGCGGGGCAGCCACACCGGCGAGCTCATCTTCCACAACGTGGAGGTGCCGCTGGCCAACGTGCTCGGCGCGGTCAACGGCGGGGCCAAGGTGCTGATGAGCGGGCTCGACTACGAGCGCGCGGTGCTGGCCGCCGGCCCCATCGGCATCATGCAGGCGGTGATGGACGAGGTCGTGCCCTATGTGCACGACCGCCGCCAGTTCGGCCGCAGCATCGGCGAGTTCCAGCTGATTCAGGGCAAGCTGGCCGACATGTACACCGTGCTGCAGGCGGCTCGCGCCTTCTGCTACACCGTGGGCAAGAACCTCGACCAGCTCGGCGAGGAGCACGTGCGCCAGGTCCGCAAAGACTGCGCCTCGGTCATCCTCTGGTGTGCCGAAAAGGCCACCTGGATGGCAGGCGAGGGTGTGCAGATCTTCGGCGGCAACGGCTACATCAACGACTACCCGCTGGGGCGTTTGTGGCGCGACGCCAAGCTCTACGAGATCGGTGCCGGTACGTCTGAGATCCGCCGCATGCTGATCGGTCGCGAGCTGTTTGCCGAGACGGCGGGGCGCTGAGGTGCGCATGCCCACCTTGCCACTGGCTTCGGGGACAATCGATGCTCCGACGGCATCGCTCCGATCTGCCGTCCCGTTTGAATTCTCGAGACCTTCGCGCCTGCACCATGACCAATGAACTCCAGGAACTCTTCGACAGCAACAGCCGCTGGGCCCGTGAAACCGAGGCCCGCACCCCGGGCTTTTTCACGAAGCTGCTGAAGCAGCAGGCGCCGCAGTACCTGTGGATCGGCTGTGCCGACAGCCGCGTGCCGGCCAACGATCTGGTGGGCCTGCTGCCGGGTGAGCTGTTCGTCCACCGCAATGTGGCCAACGTGGTGGTGCACTCCGACCTCAACTGTCTGTCGGTCATCCAATACGCCACCGACATCCTCAAGGTCAAGCACGTGATCGTGGTCGGACACTCCGGCTGCGGCGGCGTGATTGCCGCCCTGCAAGACCGCAGTGTGGGCCTGGCCGACAACTGGCTGCGCCACGTGAAAGACGTGCGCAACCGCCACCAGGCCTGGCTCGACACCGTGGCCCCGGAGCTCAAGGTGGATGCGCTGTGTGAGCTCAACGTCATCGAGCAGGCGCTGAACGTTTGCCAGACCACCATGGTGCAGGACGCCTGGCAGCGCGGCCAGGAGCTCATCGTGCACGGCTGGTGCTACCGGCTGTCTGACGGCTTGCTGAAAGACCTGACGATCACCGTGTCCAGTTCCGACGAACTCAGCGTAGCCTACGAAGGCGCGCTGGCCTATGTGAAACGGCGTTACAGCGCCCTGGAGAAGCTCGCATGAAGATGGCCGTTTTTCCGCAGGCACTCACCGACCTGCGCGCGTTCGACATTGCCCAGGCCATGCTCGATGGCTTCGACCGCCACTACACGCTGTTCCGCCAGACCAGCGCCGACGCCAAGCTGCGTTTCGAAGAAGCCGACTGGCACGGCCAGCAGCGCTCGCAGAGTGAACGCATCGAGTTCTACGACGTGCGGGTCGACGAAGCCGCCGAGCGCCTGCAGACAGAGTTCAAGGTGAGCGAGCTGAGCATGGAGGTGTGGCAGCAGGTGAAGCTGCATTACATCGGCCTGCTCACCGCCCACCACCAACCCGAGCTGGCCGAGACCTTCTTCAACTCGGTCACCACCAAGATCCTGCACCGGTCGTACTTCAAGAACGACTTCATCTTCGTGCGCCCGATCATCTCCACCGAGTACATCGAAAACGAAGAGCCGGCGGCGCTGCCGACCTACCGCGCCTACTACCCCTCCAAGGAGTCGATGCGCGACTGCTGGCACCGCCTGCTCGACAACTTCCAGCTCGCCATCGCTTTCGAAGATGTGGAGCGTGATATTGCCCACGTGATGGAGGCGGTGGAGCTTGAGCTGGGTGATTTCCGCCCGCGCGCGAACTTCCAGTTCCAGGTGCTGAGCTCGCTCTTCTTTCGCAACAAGGGCGCCTACGTGGTGGGCAAGATCATCAACGGCTTCAAGGAAACGCCGTTTGCGCTGCCGCTGCTGCACGGCCCGAGTGGCCTGCTGGTGATCGACACCGCGCTGTTCGGCGAGAGCGACCTGCAGATGCTGTTCAGCTTTGCGCGCGCTTACTTCATGGTCAACATGGAGGTGCCTTCGGCCTACGTTCAGTTCCTGCGCTCGATGATGCCGCGCAAGCCGCGCACCGAGATCTACAACACGCTCGGTCTGCAGAAGCACGGCAAGAACCTGTTCTACCGCGACTTTCTCGCCCACCTGCGCCACAGCGGCGACATGTTCCGCATCGCGCCCGGCATCAAGGGCATGGTGATGCTGGTGTTCGACCTGCCCTCGTTCCCCTACGTGTTCAAGATCATCAAGGACTTCTACCCGTCGGCCAAAGACACCACGCGCGAGATGATCAAGAGCAAGTACCTGCTCGTGAAACAGCACGACCGCGTGGGCCGCATGGCCGACACGCTGGAGTTCTCGAACGTGGCGTTTCCGATGGCCCGCTTCGAGCCCGAGCTGGTGGCCGAGCTGCGCCACTTCTGCCCCAGCCTGCTCGAAGAAGACGGCACCGACCTGGTCATCCGCCACGTCTACATCGAGCGCCGCATGATCCCGCTCAACATCTACCTGCAAGAGGCCACGCCCGGTCAGATCGAGCACGCGGTGGTCGAGTACGGCAACGCCATCAAGGACCTCGTGGCCGCCAACATCTTCCCGGGCGACATGCTGTGGAAGAACTTCGGTGTCACGCGCGATGGCAAGGTGGTGTTCTACGACTACGATGAAATCGAGTACCTGACCGATTGCAACTTCCGCCGCGTGCCCGAACCACGCAACGAAGAAGAAGAAATGTCGGGCGAGATCTGGTACCACGTGGGCCCGAAGGACGTGTTCCCCGAGACCTTCGAGCCCTTCCTGCTCGGCAACCCCGCGGTGCGCGAGGTGTTCATGCGCCACCACGCCGACCTGCTCGACGCTGCCTTCTGGCAAGGCCACAAGGAGCGCATCCTGGCGGGCCATGTGCACGACGTGTTCCCGTACGAGCCGAGCCGCCGCTTCAAGAACGTGCGGCGCCGCCGGGAGGCGCTGGCGCAGTCCAGCTGAGTTCTGCCAATGAGCCTGCACCGATGAACCTGCACGACGCGCTCGAGATCGCCAGTTTTCTGGTGACGGTGGTGGGCTTGCCCTTTGCCATCGGCGCGTTCCTGTTCGAGCAGCGGCGTGAACGCGAGAACGAAGACGAAGAGGCGTACCAGCTGCTGTCCGACGCCTACAACGACTTCCTCAAGATCGTGCTCGCCAACGCCGACCTCAAGCTGCGCAGCACCTCGGCCTTGCCCGACCCCACGCCCGAGCAGAACGAGCGGCGGCTCGTCATCTTCGACATGCTCATCTCGCTGTTCGAGCGCGCCTACCTCGTGGCCTACAAGCCGCAGATGGGTGCCACCGAACAGCGCCGCTGGAACTCGTGGGATGACTACATGCGCGAGTGGTCCCGCCGCGATGATTTCGTGAACGCCCTGCCGATGATGCTGCGCGGAGAGGATCCCGCCTTCCAGCAGTACATCAAGGACGTGGTGCAAGACGAGCGTGGCATCGCCTTGCTGGTGTCCTGACCCCCGCCGGCCTTGCCGCAAGGAGAACCCGCCATGACCGATCCTGTTGTCATCGTCTCGGCGGCGCGCACGCCGATTGGCGGCCTTCTCGGTGAACTGAGCGGCTGGGCCGCGCACGAGTTGGGTGCGGTGGCCATCCGGGCCGCGGTGGCACGCGCCGGGGTGAATCCTGAGTCGATCGACGAGGTGCTGATGGGCAACTGCCTGATGGCAGGGCAGGGCCAGGCCCCCGCCCGCCAGGCTGCTCTCGGCGCAGGACTGCCGGCCAGTGTGGGTGCCGTCACGCTGTCCAAGATGTGCGGCTCGGGCATGCGTGCGCTGATGTTCGCGCACGACATGCTGCGCGCCGGCAGCGCCGAGGTCATGGTGGCCGGTGGCATGGAGAGCATGAGCAACGCACCGCACCTGGTGTTTGCGCGCAAGGGTGTGCGCTACGGCGCGGCCCCGCTGCTCGACCACATGGCCGTCGACGGCCTGGAAGACGCCTACCAGCGTGAGGGTTCCACCGGCCGTGCCATGGGCGTGTTCGCCGAAGACTGCGTGGCAAAGTACGGCTTCAGCCGCGAACTGCAAGACCGCTTCGCCATCGCCTCCACCGAGCGCAGCCAGCGCGCCAACCAGGAAGGCCTGTTCGACTGGGAGCTCGCCCCGGTCACGCCCACGGGCAGCGGCGCGGTGATCGCCTTCGATGAACAGCCCTTCAAGGCCAAGCTCCACAAGATCCCGACGCTCAAACCCGCGTTTGTCCCGAACGGCACCATCACCGCGGCCACCTCGTCCAGCATTTCGGATGGCGCGGCGGCGCTCGTGCTCATGCGCGAGAGCACGGCTCGCGCGCAGGGCCTCGAGCCGCTGGCCCTCATCCACGGCCACGCCGTGTTCGCCCAGGCGCCCGAGTGGTTCAGCACCGCGCCGGCCGCGGCGGTGAACCGCCTGCTGCACCGGGTGGGCTGGACGGTGGGGGAGGTGGACCTGTGGGAAGTCAATGAGGCCTTCGCGGCGGTCACGCTGGCCGCGATGCACGAGCTGCAACTCTCGCACGACATCGTCAACGTCCACGGCGGCGCGTGTGCGCTCGGCCACCCCATCGGCGCCAGTGGCGCGCGCATCGTCGTCACACTGCTCGGGGCCTTGCGCGAGCGCGGCCTGCGCCGTGGTGTGGCGGCCTTGTGCATCGGCGGAGGTGAGGCCACGGCACTCGCCTTGGAGCGGCTGTGAGCATGCGCTTGCGGCCCGTATCGATCTGCCGCGCGGCACCCCGGGTGTTCACGCAGCTTCTCTCACGAAAGGCCAGACCATGAGCCACTACTGGAGCGACCTCGTTCACCGACTCACCCCTTACGTGCCAGGCGAACAGCCGCGCCGGCCGCTGGTGAAGCTCAACACCAACGAGAACCCTTATCCGCCGAGCCCGCTGGCGGTGGCCGCGATCCAGGCCGAGCTGGGCGCCACCGGCGAGTCGTTGCGGCGCTACCCCGAGCCCACGGGTCTGGTGCTGCGCGAGGCCGTAGCCGCGGCCCACCACCTGATGCCCGACCAGGTGTTCGTGGGCAACAGCTCCGACGAGGTGCTCGCCCATGTGTTCGCGGCCTTGCTGCGCCACGATGAGAACGGCCGGCCGCGGCCCTTGCTCTTTCCGGACATCAGCTACGCGTTCTATCCGGTGTGGTGCACGCTGTACGGCATCACCGGCCGCACCGTGCCGCTGCGCGAGAACTTCGAGCTCCAGGTCGACGACTACCGCCAGGACGACGCCGGCGCCATCATCTTCCCGAACCCCAATGCGCCCACGGGCTCGGCCGTGCCGCTCGCGGCCATCGAGCGGCTGCTCGAAGCCTGCCCCGACAAGGTGGTGGTGATTGACGAGGCCTATGTGGACTTCGGCGCCGAGTCGGCCGCCTCGCTGATCGACGCGCATCCCAACCTGCTGGTCGTGCAAACACTGTCGAAGTCGCGCTCACTGGCGGGCTTGCGCGTGGGCTTTGCGATGGGGCAGGTGCACCTGATCGAAGCCCTCACCCGCGTGAAAGACTGCTTCAACTCCTACCCGCTCGACCGGCTCGCGCTGGCCGGTGGTGCGGCGGCGCTGAAAGACACCGCCCACTTCGACCACACGCGCCACGCCATCATCCACAGCCGCACGCGGCTCACCAAGGCCTTGCGCGGCCTGGGCTTCGAGGTGCTCGATTCGCAGGCCAATTTCGTGTTTGCGCGCCACGGCGTGCACAAGGGCGCGGCGCTGCTGTCGGCCCTGCGTGAGCAGGGCGTGCTGGTGCGGCGTTTCGACCAGCCCGCGCGCATCGCCGACTTCCTGCGCATCAGCGTGGGCACCGAGGCCGAATGCGACCAGCTGCTCGCCATCCTGCAGGCTTGGTTGCTGGCCCACCCGATCGACTGATCGATTCGAAAGAACGCTGCATGCCCGCACTGCCCACTCACCTCGTTCCGCGCGGGGACGAATTCAAGGCCAACGAGGAGGCCATGCAGCGCCTGCTCGACACCCTGGCGGAGCACCTGGCACGGGTGGCGCTGGGCGGAGGCGAGGGGCCGCGGCAGAAGCACCAGGCGCGCGGCAAGCTGCTCCCACGCGAGCGCATCGATGCCTTGCTCGACGACGGCAGCCCGTTCCTCGAGCTCTCGCCGCTGGCTGCGCTCGGTGTCTACGACAACGCAGCACCCGGCGCGGGGCTCATCTGCGGCATTGGCCGCGTGGCCGGCATCGAGTGCATGGTGGTCTGCAACGACGCCACCGTGAAGGGCGGCACCTACTACCCGCTCACCGTCAAGAAGCACCTGCGTGCGCAAGAGATCGCCGAGGCCAACCGGCTGCCCTGCGTGTACCTGGTCGACAGCGGCGGGGCCAACCTTCCCAACCAGGACGAGGTGTTTGCCGACCGCGATCACTTCGGCCGCATCTTCTTCAACCAGGCGCAGATGAGCGCCAAGGGCATTGCGCAGATCGCCGTGGTGATGGGCTCTTGCACTGCAGGCGGTGCTTACGTGCCCGCGATGAGCGACGAGTCGATCATCGTGCGCGAGCAGGGCACCATCTTCCTGGCCGGCCCGCCGCTGGTGAAAGCCGCCATCGGCGAGGTGGTGAGCGCCGAGGCGCTGGGCGGGGGCGACGTGCACACGCGGCTCTCGGGCGTGGCCGACCACCTCGCCGATGACGACGCCCATGCGCTCGCCATCGCCCGCCGCTGCGTGGGCCACCTCAACCTCACCAAACCCACGCCGCTTGTCTGCCGCGAGCCGCGCGAGCCGTTGTATGCAGCCACCGAACTGCGCGGGGTCGTGCCCACCGATGCGCGCAAGCCTTACGACGTGCGCGAGGTCATTGCCCGGCTGGTCGACGGCAGCGAGTTCGACGAGTTCAAGGCGCGCTTCGGCACCACGCTTGTCACGGGGTTTGCGCACATCGAGGGCATGCCCGTCGGCCTCATCGCCAACAACGGTGTGCTGTTTTCCGAGTCGGCGCAGAAGGCCGCGCACTTCATCGAGCTGTGCTGCCAGCGTCGCACGCCGCTCGTGTTCCTGCAGAACATCAGCGGCTTCATGGTGGGCCGCAAGCCCGAGAACGAAGGCATCGCCAAACACGGCGCCAAGATGGTGATGGCGGTGGCCAATGCGCAGGTGCCGAAGTTCACGGTGGTCATTGGCGGCAGCTTTGGCGCCGGCAACTACGGCATG